>NZ_LBKA01000240.1:0-103552 GCF_028128955.1 Bradyrhizobium sp. CCBAU 11386 | reverse complement strand
CAGGCCGGGACCCATACGCCGAGGACGCAATTGTTGCGCGAGCTGACAATTGCCAATCTTCGTCAAAATCAATTCGGTGGTTATGGGTCCCGGCCTACGCCGGGACGACATCGCAATATTTGGCGATAGCGGAATCAGTTCTCCCGCACCCGCATCAACAACCCCAGTCCCGCGACGAAGAACACCACCAGCACGGCCATGCCGGCCTTCTGGCTCGCGGTCGCCGCGGTGATCGTGCCGATCAGCAGCGGGCCGATGAAGGACGTCACTTTCCCGGTCAGCGCGAACAGGCCGAAATACTGCGCGATACGATCCTTTGGTGCGAGGTGGATCAGGAGCGTCCGCGAGGCGGCCTGAAGCGGTCCGCCGGCAGCGCCGATCAGGCAGCCCAGTACGAGATAGGCGCGCTCGGCCGCGCTCGAGAACAAGGGCGCTCCCGGCTGGGGGGCTGCGACCTTGACGAACAGCACGCTGTCCTTGTCGACTAGAAGGATCGCCGCCACCGACAGCAGCAGGACCAGCATGCTGCCGGCGATGACGCGCTTCGGCCCAAGATGATCGTCGAGCTTGCCGCCGAGCCAGGCGCCGAACGCGCCGGCGATCGCGAGCATGATGCCGAAGGTGCCGATCTGGATCGTGTGCCACCCGAACGTGCCGGCGGCGTAGATGCCGCCGAAGGCGAACAGCGACACCAGGCCGTCGGTGTAGATCATGTTGGCGAGCAGGAACGCTGCGAGCGATTTCTGCTGCGGCAAACTCCTGATCGATTGCTTCAGCTCCGACAGGCCTTCGCGCAGCGCCTCGCGCACCGGGCGCTTCGCCGGATAGTCCGGCGTGAACAGGAACATCGGCGTCACGAAGATGATGAACCACAACCCGGTCAGCGGTCCGGCGGCGCGATCTCCCTGATGGCTGGCGGGATCAAGCCCGAACAGCGGCGTGAAACCGAGCAGCGTGCGTCCGGTCTCGGGATTCGCCGCGAGCAAGCCGAGCACGATGATCAGGCTGACGATGCCGCCGATGTATCCCGTGGCCCAGCCGGTGCCGGAGAGCCGGCCGATCCGCTCCGGCGGCACCAAGGTCGGCATCATCGCGTTGTTGAAGACGGTGGCGAATTCTGCGCCGACGCTGGCGAGCGCGACCGCGGTGAGCAGGGGCGGAATGACCGAGGGATCGCCGGGCTTGCCGATCCACAGCGTGCAGGACGCCAGCACCAGCAGCGCGCCGAACCCCGCGATCCATGGCTTCCTGCGGCCCGAGGCATCCGCGATGGCCCCCAGCACCGGCGACATCAGCGCGATGGCGAGGCCCGCTGCCGCCATCGCAAAGCCCCACAGCGATTGGCCGGTGGCAGGATCTGGCGCAATGCTGGTGGCGAAATAAGGCGCAAACACGAAGGTCGTGATCAGCGTGAAATAAGGCTGCGCGGCCCAGTCGAAAAAGATCCAGCTGACGACGGCGGCGCGCGGCGGATAGGTCCGCTGGGCGCTGGCCATGTGCGCATCCGAGGCGATCGTCGTCATCACGCAGTCCTCATCACGAACAGTTTTGCCTGTCTTGGGGCAACCGTATAGCATTGCAGCGACGTGTGTGAACTGTCCCGAGGACCCAGCGGAAATTTGATGATGTCGTCATTTTCGTCACGGCGGACATTTTTCGCCTTGTTTGCCGCTCTGGCGGTTGGTCTGGCGTCTGCGACCGCACAGGATGCGCGGCGCGCCTATGTCCCGCCCGCGCTCGACACGGTGCATGCCGTTGCAGCCGAGCACGGCATGGTGGTGGTGCAGGAAAGGATATCGGCGCAAGTCGGCGCCGATATCCTACGACGCGGCGGCAATGCCGTCGATGCCGCGGTCGCGACCGGCTTTGCGATGGCCGTGACCTATCCACGCGCCGGCAATATCGGCGGCGGCGGCTTCATGGTGATCCATTCCGCTGAGCGCAACGAGGACATCGCGATCGACTATCGCGAGACCGCGCCGGCAGCGACCACGCCGCAGATCTTCCTCGGTCCCGACGGCAAGCCTGACACCGCGAAGTCGCGCGATTCCGCGCTCGGCGTCGGCGTGCCGGGCACCGTCGCAGGACTCGCGCTGGCGCTGGAAAAATACGGCTCGGGCCAGTTCACGCTGGCGCAATTGCTCGAGCCCGCGATCGCGCTCGCCCGCGACGGATTCATCGTCAGCGACGATATCGCCGATAGCCTGCCGGGTTGGCACCGGCGCCTCGTGCGCTGGCCTTCTTCGGCCAGGATTTTTTCGCGGCCTGATGGCACCTCACTCGGTGAAGGGGATCGACTGGTACAGAGCGATCTCGCCGAAACGCTCTCGACCGTCGCCGCGCAAGGTCCGCCCGGCTTCTATGAGGGCCCGATTGCGGAAAAGCTCGCCAAGGCCCTGTCCGACGCCGGGGGCATCATGACGGCTGCCGACCTGAAGGCCTATCAGCCAATCATCCGCGCGCCCGTGCGCGGCACCTATCGCGGCTACGACATCGTGTCGATGCCGCTGCCTTCCTCCGGTGGCGTGGTGCTGGTGGAGACGCTCAACATCCTCGAAGGCTTTCAGCTCGCGGAGCTGAAGCAGGGCTCGCCGGCGTCGCTGCATCTCCTGATCGAGGCCATGAAGCGCGCCTATGCGGACCGCGCGCGCTATCTCGGCGATCCCGCCTTCGTCAACGCACCGATCGACACCCTCACGGCAAAGGACTACGCCGCCAAGCTGCGCGCGGGCATCTCCACCAGCCGCGCCACGCCGTCGAAGCAGCTGGTGTCCGCCGCAAGCGCGCCGCGCGAGGGCAGCAACACCACGCATTTCTCCGTCGTGGATGACCGCGGCAACGCCGTCAGCAACACATACACGCTGAACTTCAGCTATGGCGTCGGCCTCGTCGCTGATGGCACCGGCGTGCTGCTCAACAACGAGCTCGACGATTTCACCGCGGCGGTCGGCGCTTCCAACGCCTATGGCCTCGTCGGCTTCGAGGCCAATTTGCCAGGGCCCGGCAAGCGGCCGCTGTCGTCGATGTCGCCGACCATCGTGCTGAAGGACGGCAAGCCTGTGCTGGTGACGGGCTCGCCCGGCGGCAGCCGCATCATCTCGACCGTGCTCCAGGTGATCGTGAACGTGCTCGATTACAAAATGGATGTGGCCGCCGCCGTTGCCGCACCGCGGCTGCACCATCAATGGCTGCCGGACGAGGTGCGCATCGAGCGCGGTTTTCCGGAGGATGTCCTGCTCGCGCTGAAGGCGATGGACCATCTCATCGTCGAGCCGATGGGACAGACCTCGGCCAACTCGATCGCGGTGACACCGAACGGTCCCCTCGGCGCACCTGATCCGCGCACGCGCGGCGCGGAAGCAGCGGGCCAGTAGCTCGTCCGCTGCATGGCACCGAAGCGGGCGCTCGCTTGCGCCCGCTGCCACGCGTGCTACCACCGCGCAGCTTCAAGAAACTGCCGGGGAAACGCACATGACCACAGCCGATCCGAACCAGCGCATCGAACGCGCCGAGATCGAGGACACCAGCCTTCTCGCCTTCTATCGCGACATGAACACGCCGGAGCGACGGACGTTCTGGGCCTGCGCGGCGGGCTGGGCGCTCGACGGCATGGACTTCATGATCTATCCGCTGGTGATCGGCACCATCATCGCGCTGTGGAAGGTCGACGCGGCACCTGAGAATCTCGAGATTCCGGGTCTGGTGCTTCGCACCATCCCGGAATGACAGAAACTAACTACCGCCCCACCTGGTACGGCCCGCCTTTTTCCAGCGCTCTGGCGTAGGCCGGCCGCGCATGGATGCGCTCCAGGAACGCCATCGCCTTGGGATGGCCCTGCTCCAGCCCGCCGCGCGCTTGCGCGGCTTCGAGCGGGAAGCTCATCTGGATGTCGGCCGCGGTGAACTCGTTGCCGGCGAACCACTCGCTCTTGGCAAGCTCGCCTTCCCAGTAATCCATGTGCTGCTTGAGCTGCGGATTGACCAGCGCGGTGAGCGCCTGGTTGCAGACCTTGCGCACCAGCGGACGAAGCAGCGCCGGTGCGCGCTTCGGCATCAGCGTGAACAGCAGCTTGAGCAGCAGCGGCTGCATCGCCGAGCCTTCCGCATAGTGCAGCCAATAGGTGAAGCGCAACCGCTCCGGCGTGTTCGGCGGCGGGATCAGCCGGCCGTTGCCGTAGGTGGCAATGAGATATTCGATGATCGCGCCTGACTCCGCGATGGTGTTGCCGTTGTCGGTGATGACGGGCGACTTGCCGAGCGGATGGATGGCGCGCAGCTCCTTCGGCGCGCGCATGTCCGGCTGGCGCTGATAGCACACGATCTCGTAGGGCACGCCCAACTCCTCGAGCAGCCACAGCACGCGCTGCGAGCGGGAATTGTTGAGGTGATGGACGGTCAGCATCGGCGGGGTCCCCAGGCTAGGCGTGGTCGGTTGGCCGCGTTCGTGCCAGCCCGGGAACGCAATGTCGAGCCGTCCTGACGGATATTTTCACCCGGGTATATTGACAAGGATAATTTACCCGGGTATTAAAAGGCCAACTTCATCAAGTTGGCTATGATTCCGATGCAAAGGACTTTCACAGCTTTCCAGGGCCGGCGCCGCCTGGCGTCCGGGCCGGCAGGAGAGGTCGCGCTGGTCGTCAAGCGGATGGCGCCACCGCCGGACGAGCCCATCATCATCTTCGAGGACTCTACGGGCCGATCGATCGACTTCGATCTGCGCGGCGGGGATCGCGAGGTGCTGGCGCGGGTGACGAAGCTCATCCCGCCCACGGTTGAGGAGACCGCACCACCGAGCGAGCCGCGCGGGCGCGGCCGGCCGAAGCTCGGCGTGGTCGCGCGCGAGGTGACGCTGCTGCCGCGGCACTGGGAGTGGCTCAACGCGCAGGCGGGCGGCGCCTCGGTCGCGCTGCGGAAACTCGTCGACGAGGCAAGGCGTGCCAGCGGCGACAAGGACCGCGAGCGGCAGGCGCGCGATGCGGCCTATCACTTCATGTCGACCATGGCGGGCAACCTGCCGCAATTCGAGGAAGCCTCGCGGGCATTGTTCGCGGATGACCGGCGGCGCTTCACCGGACTGATCGCGGACTGGCCCACTGACATCCGCGACCACATCGTCAAGCTCGCCTACAGCGACCGCGCGTAAACCGCGCGGCGCTTTCTCTCAACCCTATCGACGGCCCAAGCCGCGCCTCGCGCGGCAACGGCTTCGCACGCCCTGATGAAAGGCCAATCCATGTCCGCCGCCACGCCGCTCTGGACAACATTCCTCCGCTTCCTCGCGCCCCTGATGCTGAGCAACGCGCTGCAATCGCTGTTCGGCACCGTCAGCAACGTCTATCTCGGCCAGATGATCGGCGTCGACGCGCTCGCCGCCGTCTCGGCGTTCTTCCCGGTGATGTTCTTCCTGTTCGCCTTCGTCATGGGCCTGAGCACCGGCGCCACCGTGCTGATCGGCCAGGCGTTTGGCGCCGGTGAACATGGCATGATCAAGATCGTTGCCGGCACGACGCTCGCGGTCGGCCTGCTGCTCTCGATCTCGATTGCATTGGTCGGCGGGCTGTTCTGCCGGCCATTGATGATGGCGCTCGCGACGCCCGCGGACATTCTCGATCAGGCCTCCGCCTATGCGCGCATCATGCTGCTGACGATGCCGCTCGGCTTCGTCTTCCTGCTGATGACGGCGATGATCCGCGGTGTCGGCGATGGACTGACGCCTCTGCTGGCGCTGGCGTTGTCGACCGCGATCGGCCTGATCCTGACGCCGATGCTGATCCGCGGCGCGTTCGGATTGCCGGCGGCCGGCATCGCCAGCCCGGCATGGGCGGCGGCGATCGCCAACGCGCTGACGCTGATCGCGCTGGCCGTCCATCTGCGGCGAAAGCAACATGCGCTTGCTCCTGATGCCGCGCTGCTGCGTCATCTGCGGCTCGACGGATCCGTGCTCGGCAAGATTCTCGGCATCGGACTGCCGAGCGCGATCGGCATGGTGGTGATGGCGATCGCCGAGCTCGTGCTGCTCGGCCTCGTCAACGGCTTTGGCTCCGACGCCACCGCCGCCTATGGCGCCGTCAACCAGGTGATGGGCTATACGCAGTTCACGGCGATGTCGATCTCGATCGCGGTCTCGATCCTCGGCGCGCAGGCCATCGGCGGCGGCGACAGGGGCCGGCTCGACGGCATCGTGCGCACCGGCCTCGCCTTCAACCTCGTCCTGACCGGCGGGCTCGTGGCGCTGATCTATCTCGCGCCACGCGCCGTGCTCGGCATCTTCATCACCGACGGCGCCGTGCTCGATCTCGCCAAGGAACTGCTCACCATTGCCTTGTGGAGTTCGGTGCCGTTCGGCCTGGCAACGGTGTTTTCGGGCGCCATGCGCGCCGCCGGCGTGGCGCTGACGCCGATGCTGCTCTCGATCTTCGCGATTCTCGCGATCGAGCTGCCGGCTGCGGTCATCCTGAGCCGCACGATTGGCCTGAGGGGCGTATGGGCCGCCTATCCGATCGTGTTCTGCGCCATGTTCGTTTTGCAGATGGGCTATTACATCTTGGTGTGGCGCAGGCGGGCAATCCGGCGTCTGATCTGACCGGATCATCAAGGTATTATGACCATCATTAAACGGTGGACCTGTGGCGCACGCTGCGCCACAATGGATGAAAAAGCGACGTCAGGGAGAACGATTTGACCCGCACAGCCCCGCAATTCCTGTTCGATTTCGGCAGCCCGAACGCCTATCTCAGCCATCTGGCGATCCCGGCAATCGAACAGCGCATCGGCGTCAAATTCGAATATGTGCCGATCCTGCTCGGCGGCATCTTCAAGTCGACCAACAACAGGTCGCCGGCCGAGACGCTCGCCGGCATCAAGAACAAGCGCGAATTCCAGGCGATCGAGACTGAGCGCTTCATCAAGCGCTTCAAGGTCCAGCCTTACGTCTTCAACCCGCACTTCCCCGTCAACACGCTGAACCTGATGCGCACCGCGATCGCGGCGCAGCTCGAGGGCGTATTCGAGGCATATGTCGAGGCCGCCTTCCACCACATGTGGCGCGAGCCGAAGAAGATGGACGATCCTGAAATCGCGGCGAAGGCACTGGCGTCCTCCGGCCTCGATGCGCAAAAGCTGTTCGCGCGCGCCCAGGAGCCCGAGGTGAAGGGCAAGCTGATCAAGAACACCGAAGAGGCGGTCGCGCGCGGCGCATTCGGCTCGCCGACCTTCTTCGTCGGCAACGAGATGTTCTTTGGCAAGGAGCAGCTGCGTGAAGTCGAGGAGATGGTGCTGGAAAAGGGCGAGTAGTGAATGGCGAATGGCGAGTAGTGGAAACGTTACTCGCGTTTCGTTATCTGCTATCCTATTCGCTACTCCCTGTTCGCCATTCGCCTTTGTCCAAAGAACAACAATAACGGAGTTTGTCCCATGCGTATCCTCGTGGTCGGCGCTGGCGCCATTGGCGGCTATTTTGGTGGCAGGATGTTGCAGGCCGGCCGCGACGTCACCTTCCTGGTCCGGCCGCGGCGCGGCAGCGAGCTGGCGAGCGCCGGCCTCGTCATCAAGAGCCCGAACGGCGACGTGACGCTGAAGGCTCCGCCGACGGTCGAGGCCGACAAGCTCAAGGACAAGTTCGATGTCGTGCTCTTGAGCTGCAAGGCGTTCGATCTCGACGATGCCATCAAGGCGTTCGCGGCGGCGGTCGGGCCTGATACGGCGATCATTCCGATGCTGAACGGCATGAAGCATCTCGATACGCTCGATGCCAGGTTCGGCAAGGAGCGCGTGCTCGGCGGGCTCTGTGCCATCGCCGCAATGCTGAACGAGAAGCGCGAGGTGGTGCAGCTCCAGCCGATGCAGGCGATCAGCTACGGCGAGCGCGACGGCAAGCTGTCCGACCGGGTCAAGGCGATCGACGAAGCCTTCAAGAGTGGCATCGTTGGTGCCACCGCCAGCCAGAACATCATGCAGGACATGTGGGAGAAATGGGTGTTCCTCTCCTCGCTCGCGGCCTCCACCAGCCTGATGCGCACCTCCATCGGCAACATCCTCGCTGCTCCCGGCGGCAGGGATTTCCTGCTCGGCATGCTCGACGAGACCAGTGAGATTGCCACCGCGTCAGGCTATCCGCCAGGTGGCCCGTTCTTCGAGCGGGTGAAGGGCAACCTCACCACCGAGGGCTCGCCGATGACGGCGTCGATGTTCCGCGACATCAAGGCCGGCCTGCCGGTCGAGGCCGATCACGTCATCGGCGATCTCATCGCACGCGGCGATGCCGCCAAGGTGCCGGTGCCGAAGCTGCGCATCGCGTATACGCATTTGAAGGCGTATGAGAAGCAGCGGGCGGGGTAGCTCCAGCAACACACTCGGTGTCGTCCCGGACAAGCGTAAGCGCAGATCCGGGACCCATAACCACAAGATTACATCGTACGCGAAGTCGGCGCTCCGAGTCCCCGTAACCACATCTTCCTGTGGGTATGGGTCCCGGATCTGCGCGCGCTTGAGGCGCGCTTGTCCGGGACGACAGCGGAGTTTACCGCTACACTTCCTGCGCTACTGCAAATGCGCCAGGTAATGCGCGACCGCCGTAATCTCTTCTTCGCTCATCCCGTAGGCGACATCGGCCATCGCGGCGACGCCGCCGCCGACGCGCTGGCCGGCCTTGTAGTCGTGCAGCGCCTTCACGAGATATTCCTCGCGCTGACCGGCGAGGCGCGCAACGGCTTTGGTGCCCGCGTAGGTGTCCGTGTGGCATGAGGCACAGCGGCGGCCGGTGGCGACTTGGGCGCCTTTCCTCGACAGATCGGAGTCCTTGTCCTCCGGACCCTTCGGCGGCGCGAGCTGCGAAAAGTAAGCCCCGAGACTGCGGATGTCCTCGTTGCCGATCTCCTCGACGATCGGCTGCATCTGGTCGTTCTTGCGCGAGCCGGCGCGAAAGAACACGAGCTGCCATTGCAGGAATTGATCGGGCTGGCCTGCGAGTGAGGGGATGTTCTCGGTCTGCGAGATACCGTTGTCGCCGTGACAGCCGGCGCAGGCCTCCGCCTTGGCCTTGCCGGCGGCAGTGTCCGCGGCGTGAGAAGCCGGCGTCAGCAGGAGCGCCGCCGACAGCAATCCGAACCAAGCAATCCGCATCGATGATTTCTCCGACTGTCATCGCCGGGCTTGACCCGCCTGCGGGGCCGAAGCCGCTTCGGCGTGGCGCAGGCCCGGCAATCCATCCCATTTTCAATGAGTTTCTTGTTTGATGGATGCCCGGATCAAGTCCGGGCATGACGAAGGTGTTCCACCGCAAGCCTGTCCGCATGGCGTGAAAAAGGCTGCGGCCGCCTCATGGCCACCGCAGCCTTCGTTTCGCCCGCGCGCTACTTCTTGCTGTAGCTGATGCGATAGATCGCGCCGGCCCAGTCGTCAGCGACGAGGATCGAACCGTCCTTGGCGAGGATGATGTCGCTGGGACGGCCGAGATAGCCCTGGTCACCCTCGATCCAGCCGGAGGCGAACACCTCCTGCTTGGCGTTCTTGCCGTCGGGCCCGACGATCACGCGCATGATGCGGCCGCCCTGGTACTTGTGACGATTCCAGGAGCCGTGCTCGGCGATCAGGATGTTGTTCTTGTACTCGGCGGGGAATTGATCACCGGTGTAGAACTTCATGCCGAGCGGAGCGACATGCGCGCCGAGGTTCAGCACGGGCGGCGTGAACTCGGAGCACTTGTGACCCATCGCGAACTTCGGATCGGGCAGGTCACCCTGATGGCAATAGGGATAGCCGAAATGCTCGCCGATCTTCGAGATCATGTTCAGCTTGTCGCTGGGCAGATCGTCGCTGACCCAGTCGCGCGCGTTCTCGGTGAACCAGTATTTGCCGGTACGCGGATCGACGTCGCCGCCGACCGAGTTGCGGACGCCGAGCGCATAGACTTCGGCGTTGCCGGTCTTGGGATCGACGCGCCGGATCTGCGAGACGTTGGTCGGGGGAATGCCGATGTTGAAGGGCGGTCCGAACGGAATGTAGAACCAGCCGTCCTTGTCGACCGCGATGTACTTCCAGCCATGGGCGGCATAGGAGGGCATGTCGTCATACACGACCTTGCCGTCGCCGAGCTTGTCCAGATTGGCTTCCGCGTTGTCGTAGCGGATCAGCTTGTCGACCGCGATGACGTAGAGCGCACCGTCCCTGAAGGCGAGACCGGTGGGCATGTTCAGCCCCTTGAGGATGGTCTTGACCTCCTTCTTGCCGTTGTTGTCCTTGATGGCATAGACGTTGCCGAGGCCGAACGAGCCGACGAACAGCGTGCCCTTGTCACCCCAGGCCATCTGCCGCGCGGCGAGCACGCCGGGTGCATAGACCTCGATCTTGAAGCCCGCCGGCAGCTTGATCTTCTTCATCATCGCCGCGAGCTCGGCCTCCGATGCGCCGGTCGGCGGACCCGACGGCGGCGCTAGGCCCTTCTGCGCCTCGGTCTCGTCGCCCAGGAACCAGTCGTCCGGCGGATGGGTCCAGAATTCCTTGGTGCCGGATTCGTATTTCTTCAGCGTCCGGTTCTTGTCCTGCTGTTGCGCATTGCCGGCGCTGGTCCCCGCGAGAAGCGCAACCGCTGCAAGCGCGAGGACGGATTGAAAGACGGATCGATGGAATTTCATCGCGTCACTCCCCTAAGGCAGCCGTCGGGGCTGCACATTATTTTGTTTTGCTAGTCGAGAGGCGAAGTTTGGAGCCTGTCGAGCGACAGACGCAAAAAGGTTAGCACATCTGCGAGCGGTGAGAAGCGCGTGGCGTGCACTGCGGTTGCGCTCAATAAGAATTGAGACGGATTGTCTTCGGACGCTGGCTCAGCAGCCGCAATGATCTCGCTGCAACGCGGAATCAAGATCGCGCGCGGCTGATTTTCAGGCGGCCGAAGGGGCGGTCACACAAAAAGCGCGAAAACAACCCCATGCACAGTAGAACGGCAAAGGCCATGTTGCGCCCGGTGACGGCACGCAGACATTTGATGCATCGAGCAAAACTGCAACAGTGGCGATCACGAGGCGACGGGGTAAGGCCCGTCGTCGAACACCGCATCATGATAGCCTTTCGACCCGACCTCGCGCGCCAGCGTGCTGCGAAAATCCTGTCCCGCACGGAGGCTGTGCAGCACATGCGCGAAGCCGAATTCGGGCCGCCAGCCCAATTCGCGCCGCGCCCGATCGTTGACGTAGACGCGGTCGATCTGCGGAAACAGGTGCCAGCTGTGCGCCGCATAGAGCTGCGCACAATCCGGATAGAGCTCGCGCACGACACCCGCCGCGTCGCGCGCGAGCGCCGCGAGATGCTGCGGCTCGAACGGACTCGTGGCCGACACGATGTAGCGGGCGAAGCCGATGTCAGGCGCGCGTTCGACGGCGAGCAGATGGGCGCTCACAGCGTCCGCTATATCCAGCCGGCGATAGAGCAGCTCATTGGCCTGTGCGTTCTCCAACGTGTAGGCCGCGCGCATCGCCGGATCGTCGTCGTCCTCCGGAAAGAAGCGCGAGGTTCGTATGGTGAGGACGGGCAGCCCGCGCTCGCGAAAGAACAGCTCGCACAAGCTCTCCGCCATCAGCTTGGTCGTGCCGTAGATGTTCTTCGGCACCGGCGGCAGGTCCTCGGTGACCCATACCGCGGCCTGTCCCGCCTCGGGGCGGAGCTGCGAGCCGAACGCGCTGGTGGTGCTGGTGAAGACGAAGCTGCGCACGCCGGCGGCCACGGCCGCCTCGAGCAGATTGAGCGTGCCGGTGACGTTGGTGTCGACGAAATCCTGCCTGCTGTGGGTCGCCACATGCGGCTTGTGCAGCGTCGCGGTGTGGATCACGGCGGTGACGCCGTCCATCTGGCCGCGCACGAAGTCCGGATCGACGATCGAGCCGACGGCATCGGTGAAGGGCGACGGCTTCAGATCGACCCCGCGCACAGGTGAGCCGCGCCCGCGGAGCGTGCGGAGAAGGGCCTCCCCGAGATGGCCCGCGCTGCCGGTGACCAGAATTGTCATTTGGGACCCGATACAGCCGCCAACGGCGTGGAAACCCACGATTCCGTCCGGTCTGGCTGGATGCTCTGGGAAAAATTGGAGCGGGCGAAGGGGCTCGAACCCTCGACCCCGACCTTGGCAAGGTCGTGCTCTACCACTGAGCTACACCCGCATCCTGTGTCGGTCGCATGACGCGCCGGCAACGGCTGTCGTATGCCAAAAGCGGGAGGGGAATGCAACAGCTACCGGCGGCATAGATTGGTATCTTGGGGCCTATATGGACCCCGAAAGCGGCCAAATCGACCGAAAATGCCCCGGAACCGCCGAATCGGCCCGGATGGATTGAAATTCGGCCGTCCCGGCCCAATTTAGGAGCCGACAACGAAGCATATGCATTGGCGACGTGCTAAAGACCCGCCATTCCAGACATGAGACGAGGGGATCCCGTGACGATCATCGACCAGGGTAACGGAGCGGCGGGCCCGGCTGCGGCCGATCTGATCAAGGACACCACCACCCAGACCTTCGTGAAGGACGTCATCGAGGAATCGAAGCGCCAGCCGGTGCTGATCGACTTCTGGGCGGAGTGGTGCGGGCCCTGCAAGCAGCTCACCCCCGTGCTGGAAAAGGCGGTCAAGGCGGCCAAGGGCAAGGTCAAGCTGGTCAAGATGAACATCGACCAGCACCCGGCGATCCCGGGCCAGATGGGCATTCAGTCGATTCCGGCCGTGATCGCCTTCGTCAATGGCCAGCCGGCCGACGGCTTCATGGGCGCGGTGCCGGAGAGCCAGCTCAACGCCTTCATCGAAAAGCTGACCAAGGGCGTGACGGCGCCGGGCGAGCCCAATATCGCCGAGATCCTGCAAGAGGCCGAGGCGGTGCTCGCCGAGGGCGACGCGGCCGCCGCGGCGCAGATCTATGCCGAGGTGCTGCAGCACGATTCGACCAACATCGCGGCACTGGCAGGTCTCGCCAAGTGCTACGCCGTCTCCGGCGCGATGGAGCAGGCCAAGCAGACGCTGGCCATGGTGCCGGAGTCCAAGCGCAACGACCCCGCCGTGAAAGCCGTACAGACCGCGATCGATCTCGCCGAGCAGGCGGAGCAGCTGGGGCCGGTGGCGGAGCTGGAACAGAAAGTCGCCGCAAATCCGCTCGATCATCAGGCACGCTTCGACCTTGCGACCGCGCTCAACGCGCAAGGCAACCGGGCAGCCGCGACCGAGCAGCTGCTTGCGATCATCAAGCGCGACCGCAAATGGAACGACGACGGCGCCCGCAAGCAGCTCATACAGTTCTTCGAGGCCTGGGGCGGCACGGATGATGCAACGATCGAGGGACGCAAGCGCTTGTCGACGATCCTGTTTTCGTGAGGGCCGTTATTTTTTGAGCATGATCTTGTCGGAAAACCGCTTCGCACTTTTCCGGATCATGCTCTAGCGCTAACACCGGCAGCGGGGACCAGATGCCGATCAACATCGAATATCGCGGGCCCGCCGACCTTCCGGAGATCATTCCGGTATTTCCATTGCCGGGCGCGCTCTTGCTGCCGCGCGGCCAGATGCCGCTCAACATCTTCGAGCCGCGCTACCTCGCGATGGTCGATGATTCCTTCCGCGACGGCCATCGCCTGATCGGCATGATCCAGCCCGATGTGGCGCATTCGCCGAAGAATTCCGACAAGCCGGCGCTGTTCCGCGTCGGCTGCGTCGGCCGCATCACCCAGCTCGCCGAATCCGGCGACGGCCGCTACATCCTGGAGCTCACCGGCGTCTCGCGCTTCAAGATCGTCGAGGAACTCGAGGTGCTCACCGCCTACCGGCAGTGCAAGGTGGATTTCTTCACCTATGTCGACGACTTCACCGCGCGGATGGGCGAGGACGAGGTCGATCGCGAGGCGCTGCTGGCGGTGCTGGCGGACTTCTTGAAGGCCAACAATCTCAAGGTCGACTGGGAAGGCGTCGAGAGCGCGCCCAACGAGGCGCTGGTCAACGCACTGGCGATGATGTCGCCCTATGGCCCGGCGGAAAAGCAGGCCATGCTGGAGGCGCCTGACCTGAAGACCCGCGCCGAGATCCTGATCGCGGTGACCGAGATGGATCTCGCCAAGAAGCGCACCAGCGGCGACCCGCCGCTGCAGTGAGGGTCTCGAGCATGATCGGTTCTGATTGAATCAGAACCGAAGCTCTGGATTCCTGTTTTCACGCGCATCCTTCGCGCCAACCGGTATCCGCCTCGCCCGAAATGCTCCAAATGCCTACGCGGCGTACTCGGCTGCTTCGGCCTTTCGCTGCGCCAGTTGCGGGATCCTGGAGGCCGGCATTGGCCGGCTGAAGTAATAGCCCTGCGCCTCGACACAGCCCTCTTCGCGCAGAATGTCCAACTGCTCGGCGGTTTCGACGCCTTCGGCGGTTGTCGTCTTGCCAAGACTGACCGCGAACGCAACCACGGCACGGGCGATCCGGCGCGCCTCTTCCCTGTTGCTGGACAGCTCGCTAACGAAGCTGCGGTCGATCTTGACCTTGTCGAATGCAAATCTCTGCAGAAAACTCAGCGACGAATAGCCCGTGCCGAAATCGTCGAGGGCAATCCGCACGCCGAGCTCATGCAGCTGTCCGAGCGCTGCGAACACCGCTTCGCTGTCGTGCATGATGACGGTCTCGGTTACCTCGAGCTCGAGCCTTTGCGGCGCAATCCCAGAAGTTGCCAGGGCGCCGACAATGACGGAGACGAGCTCCTTGCTCCTGAACTGAGCGGGAGACAGGTTGATTGCGATGGTCAGATCGGAAGGCCACCTGGCCGCCTCGGCGCAGGCCGCTCTCAACACCCATTCCCCCAGCGGCAGGATCAAGCCGGTTTCCTCGGCGAGAGGAATGAATTCGGCAGGCGAGACCAGACCTCGCTCGGGGTGATGCCACCGCAACAACGCCTCGAAGCCGCAGGTTCGTCCGCTCTCCACACTCACGAGCGGCTGGTAGTGAAGCTCGAATTCGCAGCGCGCAAGCGCCTTCCGCATATCCCTTTCCAGGTTGCGACGGTCATGCATGAGCTGGTCCAGCTCGGGCTCGAAGAAACGGAATGCACCGCGTCCGCCGCTCTTGGCCGAGTAGAGGGCGAGATCTGCGCTCTTCATGATCACGTCGGAATCGTTGCCGTCGCGCGGCGCGATGGCGATGCCGATGCTGGTGCCCACCGTGACCCGGTGATCGCCGAGATCGAACGGTTCGCAAAGCGCCTTTCTGATGTTCTCGGCAAGGGCGGCGGCCTCCACGGCCGGGTTGGTCACGTAATCGATCACGGCGAACTCGTCGCCGCCCAGTCGGGCGATCAACGCGGTTTCCGTGGTGCATTCGCGCAAACGCGCAGCGACGGCGCGCAACAGGGAATCGCCCGCCGGATGTCCCAGCGTGTCGTTGACTTCCTTGAAGCGGTCGAGATCGAGCATGAGCACGGCCAGATCGAGGCCGCCATTGCGCGTAACTGCAATGGCATGCTCCATCCGCTCTCTGAGCAGCACGCGATTTGGCAAATCGGTCAACGCATCGTGTTGTGCCATGTGAGCGATCTTGGCCTCGGACCGGCGTTGCTCGGTGACGTCAAGATGCGTGGCCACCCACCCGCCGCCGACCATTGGCTGCCGCGTCACGCAGATCAACCGACCATCCGCGAACTCGTCGATTCTGCTCGAGACTGCATCGAACGGCAACGCGGCCAGTTTCGAGATGAATTGCTCGGCAGCGCCCTCGCTGGTGTCGCTCTTGAGAATACCGGTCACGACGCGATGCCTGATGATGTCGGCGTGCGGTGTCCCGGTCCTCAGCAGTTCCGGCGGCAGCCGATAGAGTCGAGCATAACGCTCGTTGCAGACGACAAGCCGCTTCTCGGCATCGAACATGCAAAGGCCCTCCACCATGTGGTCGATCGCGGTGTCCAGCCTCAGCTTCTGTTCTTGCAGTTCCTGCTGCGAGTCTTCGAGCTGCTGACGGGCGACCGAAAGCTGGCTGATGATCTCCTCGAACTTGGCGGTTCTGCTCGCCAGGCGACGATCGGCCAGCACACCGATCAGGCTCATCCCCAGCACAGATAGCGCCACACCGGCGATGGCGAGCGCGAGCACGGCCGGAGAAAGCGACAGGGCCCCCGTTGCACGCGTTGGATCCGGCGTGATCTGCACGGCGCCCATGGCCGTGAAATGGTGCGATACGATGGCGAGCGTCAGGAGGACTGCCGCGGCGAGGGTGCCGCGGTAGTTCCGGTACCTGATCGCGACAGCCAGGGCGGCATAGCCGAGACACATGCCCAGAATGATCGAGACGAGCACGAGGTCCAGCGACCAGGCGACGCGACCCGGGACTTCAAGTGCCCACATCCCGAGATAGTGCATGCTGGCAATGCCGCCGCCGATGATGACGCCGCCTGCCGCCGCGCGCCACCGGCCGCAGTCGCGGACCGCAACGCCGAAGCCCCCCGACGTCAGAAGCATTGCCGCAGCAAGCGAAAGCGCCGTCAGCACGATTCCGTAGCCGGTCGTAACGCCGGGCTCGTAGGCGAGCATCGCGACGAAATGCGTTGCCCAGATTCCGTAGCCGATGGCAGCACCGGCAATCGCGATCCAGATCAACCGTGTTCTCGCGCGCGCCGCGATCGCACGATGAAAGATGCTGACCGCAACAATGCTTGCAACGAAGCAGACCAGGCCAGCAAGCACGACGAGACGCCAATCGTGCTCGGCCGTAAGGCAGGAAAAAACGCGGAACATCCAATACCGCTCCCCTCGTCAATATCGCCGATGGTGGATGGGCTAAACGTTCTTCGCGTTAATTTTGTGCAACGCCTGATTGCATGCTTACCGGCACGTTAACGTTGCCAGCGCAATTTGAAGTTGCCGGACGTCTGCGCATGAGGATGGTGCGCCATCGGCTCCGCAGCCGACCGAGAGCGCGCAGTGATCGGCAACGAACGTCTAGAGGCGATTGCGAATCCGTTTGCGTCCCGTGAACATCGCGCGCACCAGATTCTCGCGCTGGAGAATCCCCATCAGCACGACGCCGAGCACATGCAGCACGACAAGGACGATGACCGCGTCCGATGAATAGCGGTGGGTGTCCTCGACCCACCACACGCCGAAGAAGGTGGCGGTGACCGACATCGCGCCGGTGATCGTCGAGACGGCGAGCGAGGCCAGCAGCGCCACCAGCATCAGGGTGCCGGCCGGATTGAGCCCGATATAGCGGCCGGTGATGCCGCGGCGCAGATTCAGGAGATAGTGCGGCGCGGCGCGAAGCCTGACGCCGACCATGCGGAAGCGCGAATAGCGGCTCCCCCAAAAACCCCAGACCAGGCGGAACGCCAGCAGCCCAAGCACCGTATAGCCGACGATGCGGTGAAGGCGGTCATAGACGGTGGGAGTGAACCACGCGACCAGAACACAGATCGCAAGGGTCCAGTGCCAGAGGCGCAGCGGGAGGTCCCAGACCGCGATCGTCCGCGGAGCGGTTCGATCCGCGGGGGTCCTGTCGGACGCCCCGCGCGCTTCTGGCACCGCTTCTTCGATCAAGCGTAGACCACCCTCAAGCCTTACTTTGCGCGGATCGCTTCGCGCAGGTTATTTCGCGCAAGTTATTTCGCGATCGTGTGCTTCAGGCTGAGATCTTCGGGGCTGTAGAACAGCTCGTAGAGCTTGCCTTCCTTGACGCCATAGACCTCATAGCACGAGCCTTCGATCTTGGAGCGCCGCACCTCGTAACCGAGCGCCTTGGCCTTGGCTTCGGCTTCGCTCGCCGGCTTCCACGACGCCTTGTCGAGCTTGGTGCAGTCCTTGAAACCGTCGGCCATGGCCGTCGATCCCGCGCCAATCCCGATCGTCAGTGCCATGGCAACAACACGAATGACCTTCACGAACCTCTCCTCCTCTGTCGTGGACGCTGCGCGGGAAGCCGCGGAGCGAGACCGAAGGAAGCAAAGGAGGAGGTGAAGTCAATCCGGTTCGGGCATGGATTGCTTTAGATAAGTTCTAACGTCGGCCAAAAGCTGAGTGCTCTCCGTGCGCAGCGCGCTTTTGGCGGGCCTCTGCGGCCTTACGTCTCACGGGCCGCAGGCGCGCCGCCGGCCAGGCCGGTCATCCCGGGCCGCGCTTGGCGCAGCGGGCTCGTTGCGTTGCAGCCAATCCGCCCAGGAGAGCCGTCCGCGAACACCGTGGCTGACGACGAAGCCCATGCCGCGCGCCTTCGCGTCCGAAAGGTTGATCGGCAGGATTTTTCGATGCAGCCCCCGGGCGTCCTGATACCGGCGGGCCAGCGAGACGAGCTCGAGATCTTCGGGACCGCCAATCTCTGCGCGCTCGCCACGCATCCCGTCGAAGGCGCAGGCCACGACGTGGTCGGCGACATCCGACGTATCGACGGGATTGAACAGGGTCGTCGGCACCGGCCACACCGGAAGCCAGGCGAGGCCCGAGAGCAGCCTGTCGAGCAGATAGTAGAACGGCATCGCGCGGACCACTGACCAGGACAGAGCCGACGCACGCACCAGCCGTTCGCCGGCAAGCTTGACCCGCGCGTAGGGCAAGGTTGCCTCATCGAGGCCGACGATCGAGACGTGGAGAAGGTGCCGCACCCCGGCCTCCCCGCAGGACGACAGCAGACGCCCGGTGCCCTCGACGTCCACGGCGGAGGGCGACGTGAAGAAGTCTGTCGGGCGAATGCCGCCGCGCCGCGCGATCGGCGAATAGGTCGCCGCGTTGACGACCGTGTCGACATCATACAGCGCTTCCCGCAATCCCGCGCCTGTAGCGAGATCGCCGGTCGCCCATTCGACGTCCGATCGCGCGCCCGGCGATCGCGCAAACACCCGGACGCAACGTCCGTCGCCAACGAGACGATCGACGATATCCCGGCCAAGATGGCCCGTGCCCCCGGTGACGAGTGTCAGGGCCATGCTTGAAGCTCCATCTGTAACGGCCCGCCGTTCGCCGTGGCGAGAAGGCGATCATTTTCGATTCTCAGTAGCCCGCAACCGCCATCGCGACGACCGCGCTGAGCGCCATCCAGCCGAAATGCCGGCCGCGCGTGGCCCAGGCATTGGCGAAGGCCGCGAAGCCGAACACGCAAGCCATGGTGACGACGATCCAGTGGCGCGCCGGCTCCGAGGCCATCCAGGGCGTTGCGAGCAGGAGCACGCCGCCGCCGATCCAGGCGACGGTCGAGGTCTGCCAGACCAGACGGATCAGGGTGCGTAGCCGCTCCGGCTCGATATGAGCCCGGGCGAATACTTTGGTCTCGCCGAGAACGCCGTGGATGGCGGCAACGACGATCGTGGCCAGTCCGGCGCATTGGAGCAGTAGATCGCGCATCGCGGGTCTCCATACAGTTATGTATGGAGAGGTAGGTGCTGGCCCGCCACCTGTCAATACACTAATGTATGGTCCGATTCCGGAACCCGACATGACCGAACAGCTCTCCGCCGACGACTGGACCAGCCAGGGCCTGAAGGCGCTCGCGAAAAGCGGTTTCACCGCGCTGAAGGCCGACCCGCTCGCGAAGGCCATGGGTGTCTCGCGCGGCAGCTTCTATTGGCATTTCGCCGATCTCGGCGCGTTCCATGCCGCCGTGCTGAAGCGCTGGCGCGAGATCGCGGCCGAGCAGATCATCGCCGATGTCGAAGCCGCCAGCGACGAGCCGCTGAAGGCGCTGCTGCGCAGGTCCTTCGGCGCGCGGCTCGATCTCGAACGCGCGGTCCGCAACTGGGCGGCATTCGATGCCGCCGCGCAAGCCGCGGTGGGCGCGATCGACCGCCGCAGGCTCGACTATATCGAGCAGCTCCTGGACAAGCGCGGGCTTGACCCGGCGACGGCGCAGGCGCGCGCGCAGATCCTCTATTGGACGTTTCTCGGCTTCGCCCTGTCGGGCCCGCCGGTGCCGGCGGCACGGCTCCAGGGCCTGCTCGACGAGCTGCTGCGGATGATCTCTGCCGAGTGACCCGTTCCAATGGAACGGGTCACTCGATTTTCATTTTGACGCGTTTTCTTGATGCTAACCGGTACCCACTTCGCTCAAAAACGCTTGAGCCGGCGCGATGGGCGGACGCGAATTTCTGTGCTAGAGGCAGCCAATCGCCGGAGCCCCCAATGAACGCGCCCACCGAACGCCCCGAAACCAGCGTCGATCCCAAATTGTTGGAGATTCTGGTCTGCCCGCTGACCAAGGGCCCGCTCGAGTTCGATTCCGCAAAGCAGGAGCTGATCTCGCGCAGCGCCAAGCTCGCTTATCCGATCCGCGACGGCATCCCGATCATGCTGCCGGAAGAGGCGCGCAAGATCGATTGATCAGGGATGGCGTCGCGTGGAATTGCGCGACGGCCCCGCCACAAACTCGGTGTCGTCCTGGCCTAGTGCGCAATTGCGCACGGGGGGCCGGGACCCATAACCACAGGGAGTGGTTGCGGCGCAAAGCTGGTAACTCCGAGTCTTCGCAAAACTATCGCTGCGGCGTATGGATCCCGGATCTGCGCGCGCTTTTAGGCGCGCTTGTCCGGGACGACGGAGGGAGTGAAGCGCCGGCGAGAACTACAACGCCTCGCCCTTCAACAACCTCGGCACCTCGCCCGTCAGCCCTGCGGCCTGGCGGATGAAGAGATTCTTCAGCGGCGGAGCGCGGTCGACGAGGCCGAGGCCGATGTCGCGCACGGTGCGCAGCAGCGTCGACTGGTTGGAGAACAGGAAGTTCAGCGAGTTGGTGGCAACGCCCATCGCCATGGTGTCGAAGCGGCGCCAGCGCTGGTAGCGCTCGAGCACATCGGCCGCGCCGAGATCCATGCCGAGCCGCGCCGCATCGACCACGACCTCGGCCAGCGCCGCGACATCCTTCAGCCCCATGTTGAGGCCCTGGCCCGCGATCGGGTGGATGACATGGGCGGCATCGCCGACCAGCGCGAGGCGCTCCGCGATGAAGGAGCGCGCCACGAAATAGGACAGCGGAAACGCGCGCGGCTTGTCGAGCGCCTTCACCTCGCCGAGATGCAGGCCGAAGCGCTGCTCGAGCTCGCCGTGAAAATCCTCGTCGCTGAGCGCAATGATGCGCGCGGCCTCGGCTCGGCGCTCGGTCCACACCAGCGAGGAGCGCTTTCCGGATAGCGGCAGGATCGCGAAGGGACCTGCGGGCAAGAAGTGCTCTTCGGCGCGTCCTTCGTGATCGCGCTCATGGCCGACGGTGGCGACGATGCCGGACTGGTCATACTCCCAGCCATGGGTGGCGATGCCGGCGCGCTCGCGCAGCTTCGACCTCGCACCATCGGCCGCGACCAGCAGGCTGGACGCGATCACGCTGCCGTCGCCAAGCGTCACGTCGATGCCGTCGGAACGCGCGTCGTAGGAGGCAACCGTGGTGGCGCGCAGATCGATGCCCTCGGCCTCGGCACGCACCACCAGCGCGTCGATCAGGCGGCGGTTTTCGACCATGTGCGCAAAGGGCTCGCCCGGCGCGACGTCGCCGGCGAAGTTCAGGAACACCGGACGCGTGGCGTCCTCCAGCTTGGAATCGGTGACGACCATGTCGAGGATCGGCTGCGCCTCGCCCCTGACGTCGTCCCAGGCGCCGATCGCCTCGAACAGGCGGCGGCAGGCGGCCACGATCGCGGTCGCACGTGGATCGCGGCTCGGACGCGTGCTGAGGGCCGGGTCGGCGACGATGACGGGAATCTCCGGCCCGAGCCCCTGACGCAGCGCGAGCGCCAGCGCCAGGCCCGCAAACGCGCCGCCGCCAATGACAATGCTACCCTGTACTGACATACCAAGCTTCCCGGCCAATTCCTGGTCTTGCTAGCAGACTTGAGGTGGGCGAAACAGTGCGGTGAAACAAGGGCGGAACGGCCCGCTTCCGTCATTCCGGGGCGCGCGGAAGCGCGAACCCGGAATCCAGAGGTTATCGCTCGGGATTCCGGGTTCATCGCTGGCGCGATGCTCCGGAATGACGAGGCATTTGAAAGCACCACCATGTCCAAGAGCCTGATCGACCTCATTTCGATCCTCGACCTCGAACAGCTCGAGGTGAACCTGTTCCGCGGCAACAGTCCGAAGACGAGCTGGCAGCGGGTGTTCGGCGGCCAGGTGATCGGGCAGGCGATGGTTGCGGCCTGCCGCACCGTCGACGGCCGGCTGCCGCATTCGCTGCATTGCTATTTCATCCTGCCGGGCGATCCGCAGATCCCGATCATCTACCAGGTCGAGCGCCTGCGCGACGGCAAGAGCTACTCGACCCGCCGCGTCACCGCGATCCAGCACGGCAACGCGATCTTCTCGATCATGGTGTCGTTCCATGCCGAGGAGGAGAGCGCGTTCGATCACCAGGACAAGATGCCGGATGTGCCGCCGCCGGAAAAGCTGACGGCGGAGGAAGTGGCGAAGCAGCCGCTGTTCAAGGAGATGCCGGAGTTCATCCGCCGCTACTATGAATCCGACCGTCCGATCGAGCTGCGCCCGGTCGAGCTCGGCCGCTATTTCGGCCAGAAGATCGAGGACGGTCGCATCCACGTCTGGATCAAGACCGCGGCGAAGCTGCCCGACGATCCGGCGCTGCACATGTGCGCGCTGGCCTACGCATCGGACTTCTCGTTGCTCGATGCGATCATGGCGCGCTACGGCCGCACGCTGTTCGACAAGCGCATGATGCCGGCGAGCCTTGACCACGCGATGTGGTTTCACCGCCCGTTCCGCGCCGACGAATGGCTGCTCTACGCCCAGGATTCGCCGAGCGCGCGAAGCGGCCGCGGGTTGACCCGCGGCTCGATCTTCAAGCCCGACGGTACGCTGGTCGCCTCCGTCGCGCAGGAAGGCTCCGTGCGCGAGCGGAAGTCCTAGACGTTCGCGCCTGCACCGCGCTCAACGAGCACGAATTGCATCATGCCCCAGGTAAAATACCAGCGCAGCAGCCACGGAATCGGAATGATGAAAAGACATCCGAGGCAAAACGCGACGGTGCGCCAAAGCAGCTGAAGACCCGTGGCGGTGAAGATCATCTCGCGGCGCGTCCCGCTGACGTGACGGCAAATCCACCGCGTCCACGCGGCCATGACCCAGGCCCAGCCGATGATCGTGAATACCGCGAGGAACGTTAGGATCTGCCAGCCGATGAAGCCCCAGACACTGCCGGTGAACGTCATCGGCATCGGCTGACCATTCGAGCTGATATTGGCGACGACCCAGCGAATGAGCACCCAGGACAAGATGGCCTGAATCAGTATCCCGAAAATCTGGAGGATGCTGTCGATGTAGCCTAGATAGCCCGCCAGTCCCATCGCGACGAAGACGTACCAGATGTCTCCGACCTGGCCGGTGAAGGCGAGGTTCGGCCGCTGCGGAACGTGCATGCGAGGGAAGAGCCAGCGATAATATCCTGTCCCGGTCCAGGGCGACGGGATCACCAGCAGACTGCCGATCATCAGCAAAATCCACCATCCCAGGAACGACCAGACCGGCAGGTCCACGGATAGCGGACCGCCGCCGTAGCCGTTCGGACTGCCATCGACCGGCAAGGACGACGGCGCTGCGGCGCCGGGGATGACACCCGGCACTTCGCCGGCCTTCTGCCAGCCCGCCATCCCTTCTGCCCAGACCAGCGTATCGGCTCGCACCGTTCCGCGGGCGATGAGATCGCGGAACTGCGCTTCGGAGAGCGGACCTTTTTGCTGGCCTTCAAATGCGTAGAACCAGATTCGGTCTGACATCTTCTGTTCGGAATCCGAATGCCGGCTTCTCTTACAAACCCGCCTGCGCGCCGCGCGGAGCGAGCTCGGTCTGCGACGCAAACCAGTTCATAATCCAGCGATACACCCACGGGATCGGGATGATGAGGCTGAACAGGATTGCGGCCACGATTCCCCGCCAGAGAATCTCAAGACCGCTGCCCCTGAAGACGATCTCGCGCCGCGTGCCTTCAATGCTGCGGCAGAACCAGCGCATCTGCGCCGCGGCGACCCAGGCCCAGCCGATGATGGTGATGATGGAAATCGCGAACAGCAGATTCCAGCCGATATAGGCCCAAACCGAACCGGAGAAGCTGAGACCGAGCGGCTGCCCGTTGGAAGCCAAGTTCGCAATCATCCATTTTATCAGCAGCCAGTAGAGCACGATCTGGACGATGAACAGCAGATTGCTCAGCAACTGGCTGCCGACGAAACCGAGCGCGATCGCCAGAACGATGAAGCCGAAAAACCAGGGCACCAGCGTCATCGCGCTACCGATGAAGCTGAGATTGGGCCGCCCGGGAACCTTGACGCAGGGTACGATCCATTTCGTGTACCAGACGAACAGCCACGGCACCGGAATGATGAAGCACGAGCCGATCACGAGCACGAGCGTGCGCCAGGTGAATTCGAGGATGCCGAAATCGACGGCGAGTGATCCGCCGCTGGCCGCGCCAACGTAACCACCAGCGCGCATCGGCGGGCCGCCGGCCGGCATCATCGGCGGTGCGCCGCCGCCGACCAGGCCGGGAATCTCGGCGGCCTTCTGCCAGCCGGCCATGCCCTCGGTCCACACCAGCGTATCCGGGCGCACGACGCCCTGGGCGATGAGGTCGCGGAATTGCCCGTCCGGAAAGGGCCCCTGCTGCTTGCCCTCGGATGCGTAGAACCAGCTCGCCATGAAGCGTCCCCCTCAAACATACTTTTGTACCGGCTGGGACGCTTCGGTTCACCGCATCCATGCCAAAAATGCATTGTGAAGGATGAACGGCTGCCCTGTACAGAGGCGGCCGTTCACAACGCCAAACGTTTTTCCGCTTCAATCTGCAACTTTTTTATGCCATTTGCCCGGAAAGATGCCAGATTGACGCTGCGCCGGGGACATACGGCGCGGCGCATCCCGGGGAATAGGCCTGACCATGAAACTCGTCGTCGCGATCATCAAACCCTTCAAGCTCGATGAGGTCCGCCAGGCCCTGACGGCAATCGGCGTCCACGGCATGACCGTGACCGAGGTGAAGGGTTATGGCCGCCAGAAGGGCCACACCGAGATCTATCGCGGCGCGGAATATGTCGTGAACTTCCTGCCGAAGCTGCGCATCGAGATCGCGGTCGCCTCCGACGTCGCCGACAAGGCGGTCGCCGTGATCACCGCGACCGCGCGCACCGGGCAGATCGGCGACGGCAAGATCTTCGTCACGCCGATCGACCACGCACTGCGCATCCGCACCGGCGAAACCGACAGCGACGCGCTCTAAAAAGACTTCTTCTTCGATCGCACCGGGCAACGACGCCACAGCGTGCGACGTCATCACTGTGCTGGGGGAAACGACATGGCGGGATTGTTGCGCCGCGCGGCTGCTATGGCCGCGCCGATCGGGTTTGCGTCGGTCATTGCGTCGCCGGCGCACGCTGCAGGCTCCGAGATCAACACCGCCGACACCGCCTGGATGATCGTCGCCACCGCGCTGGTGCTGATGATGACGATCCCCGGCCTTGCGCTGTTCTATTCCGGCATGGTGCGCAAGAAGAACGTGCTGGCGACGATGGCGCAGAGCCTTTCCGCGGTGACGCTGATCTCGATTCTCTGGGTCGCGTTCGGCTATTCGCTCTGCTTCGTCGGCGACGGCCCTTGGATCGGCACGCTCGATCGCTGGTTCCTGGCGGGCATGACGCTTGATAGCGTCAACCCGGCGGCGAAGACGATCCCGGAATCGCTGTTCATGCTGTACCAGATGACGTTTGCGATCATCACGGTGGCGCTGGTCGCGGGCTCGGTCGCCGACCGCATGCGGTTCTCCGCTTATCTGCTGTTCTCCGTCGCCTGGTTCATCTTCGTCTACATTCCACTGGCGCATTGGGTGTGGGGCGGCGGCTTCCTCGCCAGCATGGGCGTGCTGGATTTCGCCGGCGGCCTGGTCGTGCATCTGTCGGCCGGCACCGGCGGCCTCGTCGCGGCGAAGGTGATGGGACGCCGTCACGGCTACGGCACCGAAAATCTCTCGCCCTTCGACCTCTCGCTTGCCGTGATGGGCACCGGCCTGTTGTGGGTCGGCTGGTTCGGCTTCAACGGCGGCTCGGCGCTCGCGGCCAACTCGCGCGCGGTGCTGGCGATCATCGCGACGCATCTGGCCGCCTGCGCCGGCGCGCTGACCTGGGGCGCGATCGAATGGTCGACGCGGCGCAAGCCCTCGGTGCTCGGCATGATCTCCGGCGCGGTGGCAGGCCTCGGCACCATCACGCCGGCCTCCGGCTTCGTCGCGCCGTGGCATGGCATCGTCATCGGCATCATCGCCGGGGCGATTTGCTACTGGGCCTGCACCTGGCTGAAGCACCGCTTCGACTATGACGATTCGCTCGACGTGTTCGGCGTCCACGGCATCGGCGGGCTGACCGGCACCCTGCTCGCCGGGGTGTTCGCAACCAGCGCCATCGGCGGCACCTCCGGCCTGATCGAGGGCCATCCGCAGCAGCTTCTGATCCAGCTTTATGGGGTCGCCGTCACCTTCGTCTGGTCGGCGGGGGTCAGCTTCATCCTGCTCAAGCTGGTCGGCCTGTTCGTGCCATTGCGCGTATCCCGTGAGCACGAGCTCGAGGGACTGGATATTTCGCAGCACGGCGAGGCGTTGCAGTAGGCTGCGGGCGGCCGGTTCGAAGCACTGAGCAGCCTGAGGTCACTCGGGACTTGCGCAACACATAAGTGTGTGCTTATGTGTTGCCATGATCGAAGCCGACATCTTCAAGGCGCTGGCCGACCCGACGCGTCGAAAGGTCTTTGAGAGGCTCGCTGGCGGAAGCCTGAATGCGAGCGCCTTGCGCGACGGGTTGGAGATCAGTCAACCGGCGATGTCGCAGCATCTCGCGGTGCTGCGCGCGGCAGGCCTGGTGCGTGAACAGCGGCAGGGCCGCTTTGTGAACTACGAAGTCGACCCGGACGGAATCGTCGCCATCGGGGCATGGCTTGCGCGCTACCGCGCCTACTGGCCGAAGCGCATGGAAGCACTCGCCGATCTCCTGAAGGACATGGATCAATAAGGACTTGGATCAATAAGGATTTGGACCAATAAGGACCTGGATCAATGAGCGACGCAGTGAAGCCTGATCCCGCCGACGCAGCCCTGGTGCTCGAATATGATCTCGATGCCCCGCCGGCAAAGGTCTGGCGCGCCGTGACCATTCCAGCCCTGCGCGAGCGCTGGCTGCCGAATTCCGACCTTGCGGGCGCCGAGCCGGAATCATCGGTCGCGGGCGAAGAGGTGCGGTACCGGCTTCGCGATTCCGAACCGCCGTTTCGTGAGAGCCACGTCATCTTCCGGATCGAACCGAACGAGGTCGGTGGCACCCGCTTTCGCATCATTCAGCAAGCCTGCGACGATCGATCAAAGCTGCCACAGGCGGCCAACACCAATTGCTGCCTGATGCGCGCGGCCTGACGGCAAAAAAAGACTTCATCAACATCTGCAAAAGTGGAGGTCGCCGATGCGCGACATGCTTCAACTCGTCCCTATGGTCGTCGAACAATCCACCCGCGGCGAGCGATCCTTCGACATCTATTCGCGGCTCTTGCGCGAGCGCATCATCTTCCTCAACGGCGAGGTCAATGATGCGATGTCCGGACTGGTCTGCGCGCAACTCCTGTTCCTGGAGGCGGAGAATCCGAACAAGCCGATCAATCTCTACATCAATTCCTATGGCGGCGTGATCACCAGTGGACTGGCGATGTACGACACCATGCAGTTCATCAAGGCGCCGGTCCATACGCTGTGCATGGGCACCGCACGCTCCATGGGCTCGTTCCTGCTGATGGCCGGCGAACCCGGTCACCGCGCCGCCCTGCCCAATGCCAGCCTTCACGTGCATCAGCCACTCGGCGGCTTTCAAGGCCAGGCGTCCGACATCCTGATCCATGCCACCGAGATGCAGGACACCAAGCGGCGCATCATCCGGCTCTATGCGCAACATTGCAGGCGTCCGGTGGAGGAGGTGGAACGGACCCTGGACCGCGACCACTTCATGACCGCGCAGCAGGGGGTCGAGTGGGGATTGATCGACAGGGTTTTTGCGGAGCGCGACGCCGCCTGATGGTCCGACGCGGTCCTGAGCCGGATACCCCATCCGGTAAGCCTCGCCTGCTCATGCCGGTCGGTCGGTTGCGCGTATCCCGTGAGCACGAGCTCGAGGGACTGGATATTTCGCAGCACGGCGAAGCCCTTCAGCGAGCTCCCCCCTAATAAAATACCTTTTTGCTGCCCGACACATGAGCAACATTGTGTCGGTAGCCTGTCGTGCATCTATTTTGAGCAGCGGTGACCAGCTTTTGAGCGCGACGTAATAGCGCACTGCACCGCAACACCCGTAAAACGCGAAAACCCCCGCTTTCATAATCCGTTAGGCAACACGCCCGTTCTGGCACGGCATTTGATTCTAGGGGTCTGGCTGTGCCCGCGTAGTGAAACTTCTCCCTCGTGGCGAACCAGTCGAGAAACGCCCGGCCACGTCCGGACCGGGCCCAAGCGGGGATAGGACCCATGAAAATTGTTATGGCGATTATCAAGCCATTCAAGCTGGAAGAAGTCCGTGACGCCCTGACCGCCATCGGCGTTCACGGTCTCACGGTGACGGAAGTCAAGGGATATGGTCGCCAGAAGGGCCATACGGAAATCTATCGCGGCGCTGAATATGCCGTGAGTTTCCTGCCCAAGATCAAGATCGAGGTCGCTGTCGCCTCCGACCAGGTCGACAAGACCATCGACGCCATCACGTCCGCTGCGAAAACGGGACAGATCGGCGACGGCAAGATCTTCGTCATCAACCTCGACCATGCGGTTCGTATCCGCACCGGCGAGGCCGATGCCGCGGCCCTCTGATTTCGCGCTCAACCTAATCCAATCAGGAGTAAATAATATGACGTTCAAGCGTCCCTATGGCGCGGGATTGGCGGCTCTCGCAGTCGGCCTGTTCGCTGCGACCGCAGCCTATGCCGAGCCAACGGTCAACAAGGGAGACAACGCCTGGATGCTGACATCGACAGTCCTCGTGCTGTTGATGACGATCCCGGGTCTTGCGCTGTTCTACGGCGGTCTCGTCCGTTCCAAGAACATGCTCTCGGTCCTGATGCAGGTCTTCTACACCGTCTGCGTCGTCACCGTAATCTGGGCCGTGTACGGCTACAGCCTCGCCTTCACCGGCGGTTCCGACTTCATCGGCGGCTTCTCCAAGGCCTTCATGATGGGCGTCACCACCGACTCGAAGGCCGCGACCTTCTCGGTCGACGCCAACATCTCGGAGCTCATCTACATGTGCTTCCAGATGACCTTCGCGGCGATCACGCCCGCCCTCATCGTCGGCGCCTTCGCCGAACGCATGAAGTTCTCGGCGATCGCTCTCTTCATCCCGCTCTGGGTCACGCTGATCTACTTCCCGATCGCGCACATGGTCTGGTACTGGCCCGGCCCGGACATGATCCAGGATGCGGCCAAGGCTCTGGCTGCGGCGACTGATGCGGCGGCAAAGACCGCGGCGCAGGCCAAGCTCGACGAGATCAACGCCGACGCCGGCTGGATCTTCAAGAAGGGCGCGATCGACTTCGCGGGCGGCACCGTGGTGCACATCAACGCCGGCATCGCAGGTCTCGTCGGCGCTCTCTTGATCGGCAAGCGCACCGGCTACGGCAAGGAGCTGATGGCTCCGCACTCGCTGACCCTGTCGATGATCGGCGCCTCGCTGCTCTGGGTCGGCTGGTTCGGCTTCAACGCCGGCTCCAACCTCGAAGCCAACGGCGGCGCTGCCCTCGCCATGACCAACTCCTTCGTCGCCACCGCGGCCGCCGCGCTGTCGTGGATGTTCGCGGAGTGGATCGTGAAGGGTCACCCGTCGGTGCTCGGCGTCATCTCCGGCGCTGTCGCGGGTCTCGTGGCCGTCACGCCTGCCGCCGGCTTCTCCGGCGTCATGGGTGCGATCGTCCTCGGTCTCGTGGTCGGCGTGGTCTGCCTGTTCTTCTGCACCGTCGTGAAGAACGCGATCGGCTACGATGACTCCCTCGACGTGTTCGGCGTGCACTGCATCGGCGGCATCGTCGGTGCTCTCGGTACCGGCATCCTGGTGAACCCCGCCCTCGGCGGCGCCGGCATCATCGACTACACCGCGATCCCGCCGAAGGTTGCCGATTACGACTTCGCGGCGCAGATGATCTCCCAGCTCTGGGGCGTCTGCACCACGCTGGTGTGGTCGGGCATCGGTTCGGCGATCCTCTACAAGGTCGTCGATGTGATCGTTGGCCTCCGCGCCAATGTCGAGAGCGAGCGTGAAGGCCTCGACATCACCGAGCACACCGAGCGCGCCTACAACATGTAACCTCTCCTCCCGGGCGCGGTCTCCTCGGAGAGCGCGTCCACAACTACGGTTTGGGCACATACCCGGCAATGCCCCGACCGTTGAGGGGCTCCAGCGCAAGTTGGAGCCCCTTTCTTTTTGCGCCGCGCGGCAAAGAAAAGGATTGCCATTCCAGATTGCCGGCGCAGAAATATCGACCACAACGAACAACAAACCGGGAGGTCGTCATGCGTTTGGAAGGTGGATGCTATTGCGGCGAGGTGCGCTACGTGGCCGAGGGCGACCCGATGATGCAGGCGCAGTGTCATTGCCGCGAGTGCCAGTACATCTCGGGCGGCGCGCCCAACACCTTCATCGCGATGCCGGTGGCCGGCTTCAGCTACATCATCGGGCAGCCCAAGCAGTTCACCCGCAAGGACCTCGAGCGCGCCGTGACGCGCGAGTTCTGCGCCGAATGCGGCACCCATCTGGTGACCAAGGTTCCGGGCCTTCCCGCCGCGATCTTGAAGGTCGGCACGCTGGACGAGCCGGAGCAATTCCATCCGCAGATGGCGATCTACACCTGCGACAAGCAGGAGTTCCACGCGATCCCCGCCGGCATGGCGACGTTCGAGAAACTGCCGGGACGCTGAGCACGCCTATTTCGCGGGCCGGGCTTGTCCCGGCCATCCACGGCCTTTCCTGCTGCACCCAAGAACGTGGATGCCCGGGACAGGCCCGGGCATGACATCGCCGAAACATCCACGTCCCCGACAAGGGCATCATGAAGCCCCGATTGTGAACGAGACGCGAGGGTCTCGAGCGCGCCACGCATCCCGTTGTTATCCGGCCCCAATATTCCCGCTCTGGACGGGGGCGGCGGCCGATGGTTAATCGCGTCTTAACCTCGCCCTATCTATGGTGAACTGAACCGCTTCCCGCCGGCGCTTTCGTGCGACCGGCTGTTCCAAGAGTGCTGGCGTCCAGAATGGCTATGACCGCTTCATCCCGTGCGCCGCTGGAAGGTGGAAGTTCCGACAACGAACGCTCGCCCTTCGTCCGGTTGAACGAGCTGCTGGCCCCGCATCAACCCGGCAAGCCGTTGATTACGCTTGCGGTCGGGGAGCCCCAGCATCCCGTGCCTGATTTCGTCGGCCCGGTGCTGGCCAAGCACATCGCCGATTTCGGCCGTTACCCAATGAACCAGGGTACCGAGCCGTTCCGGAAGGCCGCGAGCGCCTGGCTGTCGTCGCGCTTCAAGCTGCCGCGACCGCTCGACCCCGCGCGCGAGATTCTCGTCCTCAATGGCAGCCGCGAGGGGCTGTTCCTCGCCGCGATCACGGCCGCGCGCTATGTCGGCCCGCGCCCCGGCAAGCCCGCCATCCTGATGCCGAACCCGTTCTATCCGGTCTATGGCGCCGGCGCCCGCGCAGCGGCTTGCGAGCCGGTCTATCTGCCGACCACCGTCGAGAACGGCTTCCTGCCCGATCTCGACGCCATCGACGAGGCGACGCTGGCGCGCACGGTTGCGTTCTACCTCGCCTCGCCAGCCAATCCGCAGGGCTCGGTCGCCAAGCCCGACTATTTCAAGCGGTTGAAGCAGCTCGCCGACCGCTACGGCTTCGTGATCCTCAGCGACGAGTGCTATTCGGAGATCTACACCCGCGAGGCGCCGGGCAGCGCGCTCGAATGCGCCGGCCCCGACTTCACCCGCGTGGTTGCGTTCCAGTCGCTGTCGAAGCGCTCCAATTTGCCGGGCCTGCGCGTCGGCTTCGCCGCCGGTGACAAGAAGTTCATCGGCATGTTCCTCGAGCTGCGCAACATCGCAGCGCCGCAGGTGCCCGTGCCGCTCCAGCATGTCGCGACCGTCGCCTATGGCGACGAAGCGCATGTCGAGGAGAACCGCAGGCTCTACCGGATCAAGTTCGACCTCGCCGACCAGATCATCGGCAATCGTTACGGCTATCGCCGGCCCGACGGCGGCTTCTGCGTCTGGCTCAACACGTCCGGGCTCGGCGACGACGTGTCCATCACGCTCAGGCTCTTCAAGGAAGCCGGCGTGCGCGTGGTGCCCGGCAGCTATCTGGCGCGGCTCCAGCCCGACGGCTTCAATCCCGGCGCAGGCTACATTCGCCTCGCGCTGGTGCAGGATGGCGAGACCACGGCACAGGCGCTGCACCGCCTGGTCGAGACTCTGGGTTAGGCGGGGCCCGTGAGCATGTCGGCAATCGAACGTGTCATTCCACTGGTCGGTCATCTGCCGCCCTCGATCCGCGAGGGGCTGGCGCGGCGTATGCGCGAGCTCGCCGGCCTCGGCCTGATCGCGTTGTCGGGGCTCGCCTCGGCCGCGCTCATGACCTGGTCGGTGCAGGATCCAAGCCTCAGCCACGCGACCTCGCGGCCGATCCGCAACATCCTCGGCTATGCCGGCGCGATCGGCGCGGACCTTGCGATGCAGATCCTCGGCCTCGGCGCGATCATGCTGGTCCTGACGGTCGCGGTCTGGGGCTGGCGCATGATGACCCATCGCCCGTTCGACCGCGAGGCGCTGCGGCTCGGCTCCTGGATTCTCTGCACCGTGATCGCCGCGGGCTTCGTCAGTTGCTGGCCGCACGGCGGCGCATGGCCGCTGCCGACCGGACTCGGCGGCGTGGTCGGCGATGCCCTGGTGCGCGCGCCCGCGGTGATTTTCGGGCCGGCCGGCACGATCTATCGCACGGTGCTGGGTGTGATCCTGTTCGCGGCGATGGCCACCACTTTCCTGATCGCCTGCGGTCTTGGCGCGCGCGAGCATGACGACGAGCTCAACGAGATCGAGGATGACGACAAGCCGCTCGATGAAGACGAGGAAAGCGATCGCGGCTCGGTGTCGCTGGGCTGGCTGTTCCATGCATTGATGAGCACCAAGGCACGCCTGATCTGGCTACTCGGCGCCGCTTATCGGTCGCTGGTCTCGAGCGGACCGAAGACCAAGGCCGTTGCGTTCAGCCGCCAGGAGCCGAATCTCGGCGGCGGCCGCGCCGCGCCCCCGATCTCGCCGCGGTCCGAAGACGAGGACTACGCGGACGAGCACGAGGAAGAGGAAGACGAGGAGGAAGAGGAGGAGCCTGCCGCGCGCGCCCCGCGCAAGAAGGCTGCTCCGAAGGCTGCGAAGAAATCCTCCGACAAGTTCGAGCTTCCGTCCGTGTCCGTGCTGGCTGCGCCCAAGGCCGGTGATCGCCAGCCGCTCAGCAAGGCCGAGCTGGAAGCCAATTCGCGCGCGCTCGAAGGCGTGCTGCAAGACTTCGGCGTGCGCGGCGAGATCGTGAAGGCCAATCCGGGTCCCGTCGTCACGCTGTACGAACTGGAGCCGGCGCCCGGCATCAAATCGTCGCGCGTGATCGGACTTGCTGACGACATCGCCCGCTCGATGAGCGCGCTGTCGGCGCGCGTCGCTGTCGTGCCCGGCCGCAATGCCATCGGCATCGAATTGCCGAACGCCCATCGCGAAAAGGTCTATCTGCGCGAGCTGCTGGTCGCCAAGGAAACCGTCGACACGGTCGCCAAGCTGCCGCTCTGCCTCGGCAAGACCATCGGCGGCGACCCCGTCATCATCGACCTCGCGCGCACGCCGCACATGCTGATCGCCGGCACCACCGGCTCGGGCAAATCGGTCGCCATCAACACCATGATCCTCAGCCTGGTCTACCGGCTGCGTCCGGACCAGTGCCGCCTGATCATGGTCGATCCGAAGATGCTCGAACTCTCCGTCTATGACGGCATTCCCCATCTGCTCACGCCGGTCGTGACCGACCCGAAGAAGGCCGTGGTCGCGCTGAAATGGGCCGTGCGCGAGATGGAGGAGCGCTACAAGAACATGGCCAAGCTCGGTGTGCGCAACATCGACGGCTACAACACGCGCCTGCTCGAGTTGAAAGCCAAGGGCGAGGAGCCGACGCGCACGGTGCACACCGGCTTCGACAAGGAGACCGGCAAGGCGATCTACGAGGAAGAGAAGCTCTCGCTCGACCCGCTGCCCTACATCGTCATCATCGTCGACGAAATGGCCGACCTGATGATGGTCGCCGGCAAGGACATCGAAGGCGCGGTGCAGCGCCTCGCGCAGATGGCGCGCGCGGCCGGCCTGCACGTGATCCTGGCGACGCAGCGTCCGTCCGTCGACGTCATCACCGGCACCATCAAGGCGAACTTCCCGACCCGCATCGCCTTCCAGGTCACCTCGAAGATCGACAGCCGCACCATTCTGGGCGAGATGGGCGCCGAGCAGCTGCTCGGCCAGGGCGACATGCTCTACATGGCGGGCGGCGGCCGCATCAGCCGCGTGCACGGGCCGTTTGCGTCGGACGACGAAGTCGAGAAGGTGGTGCGTCACCTCAAGACGCAGGGCCAGCCGGAATATCTCGAGGCTGTCACGGCCGAAGAGCCGACCGAGGACGAGGATGGCGCGGTGTTCGACGCCACCGGCATGGGCGCCGATGGCGGCGGCGACCTGTTCGCGCAGGCGGTTGCAATCGTCAAACGCGACCGCAAGGCCTCGACCAGCTACATCCAGCGCCGCCTGCAAATCGGCTATAACCGCGCCGCATCGCTGATGGAGCGCATGGAACTGGAAGGCATTGTCGGTCCCGCCAACCACGCCGGCAAGCGCGAGATCCTGGTCGAGGAAGAAGACAGCCATATGTGAGGCGAGCCGCCTCAAAACAGTATTTCACGCAAAATCGATATCTGCTTTTGCCCGAAATCACGCTAAAAGGCGCCTAGCCATACAGGACGACGCGTTGATCAGACATCCGGACATTCGATTCGCTGCCACCATCGCCGCGCGAAGCGCGCGTGTGGCCGGCGTGCTTCTCGTCACCGCCGCGATGGTGACCGCGGCGTCGTCCGCGCAGACCGTGCCCGTGCCGAAGCCAGCGCCGAAGGGCCGCGATAACGGTCCGGCCGCCGGCGGGCCTGCGGTCACCGGCGCGACCCAGACGCCGCCGAATCCGATCATCCCGGATCCGCGCCGCAACGTGCCGAGCAGCATCTTCCAGACCTTCGACGCCAACCAGAAGGCGCAGGCGGCCAAGGTCAGCGCCTATCTGTCCTCGCTGTCGACGCTGGTCGGGAATTTCGTCCAGGTCGGCCCCGACGGCAGCAAGACGCAAGGCGATTTCTACATCCAGAAGCCGGGCAAGGTGCGCTTCGAATATGACGCGCCGAGCCCGATCGACATCGTCGCCGACGGATCGTCGCTGGTGGTTCGCGACCGCAAGCTCGCCACCCAGGATGTCTACCCGCTGTCGCAGACGCCGCTGCGCTTCCTGCTGTCCGATCGCATCGACCTGATGAAGGACACCAATGTTGTCAACGTCTCGGCCGACGACGTCTTCGTCAGCGTCACCATCGAGGAGAAGCAGGCGCTGGTCGGCACCAGCCGCCTCTTGCTGATGTTCGGCGCCAAGGACGGCCAGCTGAAGCAGTGGACCGTCACCGACCCGCAGGGCTACGACACCACGATCGCGATCTACAATCTCGACGCAACCAAGAAGCTCGATCCCAGCATGTTCAAGATCGACTTCACCAATTACGGTCCATCGCCGGGCTGACGGTGCGTAGGGTGGGCAAAGCGGAGCGTGCCCACCATGCGCATCCCGAGCTCGAAAAGACGGTGGGCACGGCGCTTTGCGCCTTTGCCCACCCTACGAGAGCTTGCTAAGACGCATCCCTCATGCGTCTTTCCCTGACAACCTGGAATATCAATTCGGTGCGGCTGCGCATCGATCTGGTCGCGAAATTCCTCAAGAGCGCGCGGCCGGATGTGCTGTGCCTCCAGGAAACGAAGTGCATCGACGACGCCTTTCCACTGAAGCGCTTCAAGCGGCTCGGCTATGAGCATGTCGCGCTGAACGGGCAGAAGGGCTATCACGGCGTCGCCATCGTCTCGAAGATCCCGTTCGAGTCCAAGGACATCCGCACCTTCTGCGACAAGGTGGATTCGCGCCACATTTCCGTGTCCTTCGGCGAGCAGGCCAACATCACAAAGCCGCTGGTGCTGCATAATTTCTACGTGCCGGCCGGCGGTGACATTCCCGATCCCGCGCTGAACGAGAAGTTCGATCACAAGCTGCGCTTTCTCGACGAGATGAAGGCCTGCGAGCCGCTGCATCCACGCGGTGATGACCGCCACATCCTGGTCGGCGATCTCAACGTCGCCCCGCACGAGAACGACGTCTGGTCGCACAAGCAGCTTCTCAAAGTGGTCTCGCACACGCCTGTCGAAACCGAGAAGCTGAAGGCGGCGCTCGCAGCCGGCGAATGGGTCGACGTCGCGCGCGAGCGCATTCCGATGTCGGAAAAGGTCTACACGTGGTGGAGCTACCGCTCCGCCGACTGGACCGTCGGCGACCGCGGCCGCCGCCTCGACCACATCTGGGTCTCGCGCGCGCTGAAGGACGCGGTCCAGGACTTCAAGATTCTCCGCGACGCGCGGAGCTGGGAGCGTCCGTCGGACCATGTGCCTGTCACGGTGACGCTGGAGGTGTAACGTCACGTCATTCCGGGGCGGGACGAAGTCGCGAGCCCGGAATCCATGGAGCCGCAGAGTTGGTGGATGAATGGATTTCCGGGTTCGCGCGTTGCGCGCCCCGGAATGACGAGCGGAGAGACCTACGGTGTCAGCTTCGCACCGGCCATCAGGATATCGCTCGCGATCTGGCTGGAGCGAACTGCGAATTCGTCGCGCAGGCGAACGGCGGCGGCGGGGTCGCTTTCGAGCACGCGCTGAAACAGGCTGCGCGCGACGCGGATGACGGAGGAATGCTCCAGCGCGATCGCGCTCGACGGCCGCTTCATCGGCACCACCAGCGCGAGCTCGCCGATCAGCGCGCCGGGACCTGCGATCATCTCGGCGCCGGCGCCGTCCTCGACCCGGAAGGCGCCGCGCTGGACCACGAAGCCGGCATCGGCGTCGTCGCCGAGATTGAACAGGATGTCGCCGCGGACGAAGTCACGCTGCTCGGAGCCGATCGCCAGCATGCGCAACGAGGCGTCTCCCAACAGGCGCAATGTCGGGACCCGCTCGAGAAGCGCTACGTCGTCGTCGATTGACATTCAGATCCGAGGCTCAAGGGCACGCGATCTAAAACGATTCGCACGCCCCTGAAGCGTATCACGGCACCAGCTTGTAGCCACCGGCTTCCGTTACCAGGATCTCCGGGTTGGCGGCATCCTTCTCGATCTTCTGGCGGAGGCGGTAGATGTGGGTTTCCAGCGTGTGGGTGGTAACGCCGGAATTGTAGCCCCAGACCTCCTGGAGCAGGGTCTCGCGCGACACCGGCATCTGACCGGCGCGGTAGAGGAAGCGGAGGATGGCGGTTTCCTTCTCCGTCAGCCGGACCTTGCGCGCATTGGCGGCGGTCAGCATCTTGGAGCCGGGCCGGAAGCTGTAGGGGCCGACCGAGAACACCGCATCCTCGCTGGCCTCGTGCTGGCGGAGCTGGGCGCGGATGCGGGCCAGCAGCACGGCGAAGCGGAAGGGTTTTGCGACGTAGTCGTTGGCGCCGGATTCCAGGCCCAAAATCGTGTCGGAATCGGTGTCATGCCCGGTCAGCATGATGATGGGGGCCTTGAAGCCACCCTTGCGCAGGGAACGGACCACCTCGCGGCCATCGGTGTCGGGGAGGCCGACGTCCATCAGAACGAGATCGGGGGAATTGGCCTTTGCGGCGCTCGCACCCTTGGCGCCGGTATCGACGGCGGAGGCTTCGAATTCTTCGTGCAGCGATAATTGCTCCACCAACGTATCGCGCAGATCGGTATCGTCATCCACGATCAGGATCTTGCGGGCATTGGCCATAGGGTATCATCCTTTTGGGGTCCGGCTCGGCGCGCATGCATGCCGCGCCCAGCCGCGAGGGGAAGTTTAGGGGTCGCCGTTATTATTGTTGTTCGTGTTGAAGTAGTGGGCTGTTACCGATTCACAAGCCAGAACCACTCTAACCCAGAATAGCAGGGCGTTTTGATGAATGTCCTGTAATGAATTCGACATCGCACGTTCACATGAAAAACAACGCTGCTTCAGCTAGTTACATCAAGAACCGAAGCCCCGGACCGCTGACCGCGATCCGCGTTAAGCCTGCCGCCGGTAATCCGTGCCGCGGCTGGCTGACGGCCGGACAGCTGACGATTCCGGTGGCGCTGGGGCGGGGCGGTATTCTCGCCAACAAGCGCGAGGGCGACGGCGGCACCCCGAGGGGCAGCTTCCGTCCCAGGCGCTTGTGGTGGCGGGGCGACCGGCACAGCCGTCCGCAGACCTTCCTGCCGGCGCGGATCATCACCGGCGAGGACGCCTGGTGCGAGGATCCCCGGGATCGTCATTACAACCAGGGAATCCGGCTCGGCGAGGGGCAGGGCGGTGACCGGCTCAAGCGGGCCGACCATCTCTATGACTTCATCATCGAAATCGACCACAACACGCGCCCGCGCATCGCCGGCCGCGGCAGCGCGGTGTTTCTGCATTTGGCCCGCGACAATTTCGGACCGACCGCGGGCTGCGTCTCCATGACCAAATCCGCGATGCTGCAATTGCTGCGGCGGCTGGGCCCGCGAACAAGAATCATCATCGGGTGAGGGCACATGCTCGAGAAGGATCAGATCGCCGCCGCATCGCGCGTCCTCGTTCAACACTGGCGTGACGGCACCAAGCTCGACGCGCTGGAGAGACCTCTGCGGCCGCAGACCCGCGCCGAGGGCTACGCCATTCAGGCCGCGCTCGAAGGGCAATCGTCCGGAAGACTGTTCGGCTGGAAGATCGCGGCAACGAGCGAGTCCGGACAGAAGCACATCAATGTCACGGGACCGCTGGCCGGCCGCATCATGAGCGACACATTGATCGCCGACGGCGGCACCGCGTCGATGAAGGGCAACGCGATGCGCGTCGGCGAGCCGGAATTTTGCTTCCGCATGGGACGCGATCTGGCACCGCGCGCGGCGCCGTTTGCCGTCGACGAGGTGCTGGCCGCCGTCGACAGCCTGCATCCCGCGATCGAGATTCCGGATTCGCGCTTCGTCGATTTCGCCGGCGCCGGCGAGGCGCAGCTCATCGCCGACAATGCCTGCGCGCATCTGTTCGTGCTGGGTGCAGCGACGCCTGCGAACTGGCGCGCGATGGATCTCGTCGCGGAACGGCCGCAGATCACGCTTCGCGGCGAGCGCTATATCGGCCACGGCAAGAACGTGCTCGGCGATCCCCGCATTGCGCTCGCCTGGCTCGCCAACGAGCTGCGCGGGCTCGGCATCACCTTGCGGGCAGGAGAGGTGGTGACCACAGGCACGTGCCATCCGCCGCTGCCGATCCAGGCCGGCGATCACTTTGCGGTGGATTTCGGCGTGTTGGGGAAGGTGTCGGTGGGGTTTGCGTAGACGCGGCACACACCGCTGTCATTGCGAGACCATCTCTCTCCACGCGTCATTGCGAGCGCAGCGAAGCAATCCAGAATCTTTCCGCAGAGGAAATCTGGATTGCTTCGCTACGCTCGCAATGACGAATTTGAGAGCTTGTATGGCTCCCGGCCCTCGCTTACGGCAATCACCTATGCCCGAAGATCGCCGACCCCACGCGCACATGCGTGGCACCTAACATGATCGCGGTGGCGAAATCCGCGCTCATGCCCATCGAGAGATTGTTCAATCCATTGCGCGCGGCGATCTTGGCGGTCAGCGCGAAATGCGCCGCCGGTGGCTCGTCGACCGGCGGGATGCACATCAGTCCGGAGATCGTCAGCCGATAGGTGTCGCGGCAGCTTGCGAGGAAAGCATCAGCCTCGCCGGGCGCGACGCCGGCCTTCTGCGGCTCCTCGCCGGTGTTGATCTGAACGAAGAGCTGTGGATGTTTCTTCTGGGATTCGATTTCCTTGGCTAACGCCTGGCAAATGCTCGGGCGGTCAACCGAATGGATGGCGTCGAACAGCGCGACCGCCTCTTTCGCCTTGTTGGATTGCAGCGGCCCGATCAGATGCAGCGCGATATCGGGGTAAACGGACGTTAACGCCGGCCACTTGCCTTTGGCCTCCTGCACCCGATTCTCGCCAAATACGCGCTGCCCGGCGGCGATGACCGGGGTAATTGCATCCGCGTCGAAGGTTTTCGACACCGCGATCAGCGTGACCGAGGCGCGATCGCGCCGCGCGTCCTTGCAGGCGCGCGCGATTTCGGCTTCGACCGCGGCGAGCGCGTTTGGTGAATGGCCGGTTACCGGCGCGGCGTTGGCTTCTGTCATGACATCGATTGGCTGTGGTCGTAACCGAGGTAAGTCCAATTTTACCGAGTTCAAGAAAGAGTTTTTGAACCCTTCGCTTTACCTTGGCCCATGGGGTGGGTAGCGAAGATGGCAAACGTCAGTTTCAACCGCAAGCGGGCAAAACTCAAGCAGGTCCTCGGAATCCGGGCGCGGCTTGCATTGCTCGCGGTGATTCTGGTGGCGCCCTTGATGCTCGAGCGCATCCGTTCGCTCGAGGACACGCGCAGGAGCCAGATCGCGCACGCCGCTGCCGAGTTCAACACCGTCGCAAGGCACAGCGCCGATGCGCAGCGCGAGGTGATCTCGTCGGTCGAGACCATCCTGAAATCGGAAGCCTTCATCCGCGCCTCCGTCGGCGGCATCAGCAAGAGCTGCGACGTGCTGCGCGCGAGCCTGCCATCGAATCTTCCATGGATTCGCACGCTTTTGATCGCCGGCCAGGACGGCCGCATCCAGTGCGCCACCAACAACATGTATGTCGGCCTCGACCTCAGTGACCGGCCTTACTTCCAGCAGGCCCAGGAAACCGGCCGCTTCGTGCTGAGCGATTTCATCCTGTCGCGGCCCGTGCAGACGCCGACTGTCATGGCGGTGTACCCGGTATCCGCGTTCAGCGGCGTAGCGGATGCGATCGTGCTGGCCACCGTCAACCTCGACTGGATGTCGAAGGTCATGAGCAATCTCGGCGGCCGCGCCGGCATCACTGCCGTGCTGGTCGACAGCGCCGGAACCGTGCTGGCCGCACCCGCCGACCAGCACAGCGCAGTGGGTCGTCCCCTCGACAACATGCCGCTGATGTCCGCAATCGCCGACAGGGCGCTGCGGTCGGACCAGGACGAGGGCTCGCTGTCCTTCCTCGCCGCCGACGGCTCCCGCCGCGCGGTCAGCTACATCCGCATCGCCGGCACCAACGCCCGGCTGATCGCCAGCATCGACGAGGACAAGGTGTCCGCGGCGGTGAGCCGCGACATCCGCACCGCCTATCTCCAGCTCGCTTTCGTCGTCGTATTCGTCCTGCTCGGCGCGCTGATCGCCGCCGAAAAGCTCGTGATCAAGCCGATCGAGATGCTCGCCGACATGGCCAAGCGTCTCGGCGAGGGCGATCTGTCGGCGCGCGCGGCGCGCAATCGCCTGCCGGCCGAATTCGTGCCGCTGGCCCGCGCATTCAACGCGATGGCTGCGCAACTGAGCCAGCGCGAGCGCGAGCTGATCGCGAGCAACGACCGCCTGACGGTGATGGCCTCGATCGACATGCTGTCGGGGCTCGCCAACCGCCGCGGCTTCCAGAGCCGGCTCGACTTCGAATGGATGCGCGCGCAGCAATATGGCAGCGACCTCGCGCTGCTGATGATCGACGTCGACCACTTCAAGCTCTTCAACGACACCTACGGCCATCTCGAAGGCGATTCCTGCCTGACCAGGCTCGGCGAGTCGCTGTCCGGCATCGCCGCCGACACGATGGGCTTTGCGGCGCGCTACGGCGGCGAGGAATTCTGCCTGTTGCTGCCCAACACCGACGTGAATCGCGCCGTGGAGATCGGCGAGCTGGTGCGTGCGGCCGTGCTGAAGCTCTGCCTGCCGCACATCACGTCCGCCCACATGATCGTCACCGTCTCGATCGGCGTTGCCGCAACGAAGCCCAACGAGGCCTTGCGCCCCGGCGACCTGATCGAAGCCGCCGACGCCGCGCTCTACGCCGCCAAGCACCGCGGCCGGAACAAGGTCGTCGAGCACGGCGTGCAGGCGATCGAGACCGGCGCGGCGGACATGATGATGGCGGGCTGACGGCTGGCCCGCGGCCTCGGTGCGATCGAGATCGTCTCCCGTCCCCACGCGATTTCGCCACAGGCGGCAAGTTCGGCCCCTGGCAGCCGCGGGTATTGAGGTCTTGGCCAGCCGCGTCCTCGCATTGGCCCCTTGATCACGCCCCCAACGGCGCCCTCGGTATCTGTGCGGGCGGACCAGCAGCCCTGCCCCTTGCGGCAACCCGTTGACCCCACGGCCGCTTTTGTGGCCTAGTCCGCCGTCTTCAGGACGGCCGAACCCACGAAAAAACCAACGATTCCATGACCTCCGAACGCTATAACGCCCGCGATTCCGAACCGCGCTGGCAAGCCGCCTGGGACGAAAAGGCGACCTTCGTCTCCAGGAACGACGATTTGCGGCCGAAATACTATGTGCTCGAGATGTTCCCCTACCCGTCCGGGCGCATCCATATCGGCCATGTCCGGAACTACACGCTCGGCGACGTGCTGGCCCGCTTCATGCGCGCCAAGGGGTTCAACGTGCTGCACCCGATGGGCTGGGACGCCTTCGGCCTGCCGGCCGAGAACGCTGCGATCGAGCGCAAGGTGGCCCCGAAGGCCTGGACCTACGACAACATCGCGGCGATGAAGAAGCAGCTCCGCTCGATCGGGCTGTCGCTGGACTGGAGCCGCGAGATCGCGACCTGCGATCCCTCCTACTACAAGCACCAGCAGAAGATGTTCCTGGACTTCCTGCGTGCGGGCCTTGCCGAGCGCGAGAAGCGCAAGGTGAACTGGGACCCCGTCGACATGACCGTGCTCGCCAACGAGCAGGTGATCGACGGCCGCGGCTGGCGTTCCGGTGCCGTCGTCGAGCAGCGGGAAATGAACCAGTGGGTCTTCAAGATCACGAAGTACTCGCAGGAGCTCTTGTCCGCGCTGGATACGCTCGACCGCTGGCCCGACAAGGTGCGGCTGATGCAGCGCAACTGGATCGGCCGCTCCGAGGGTCTCCTGGTCCGTTTCGCGCTGGACCAGGCGACGACGCCGGCCGGCGAGAGCGAGCTGAAGATTTTCACGACGCGCCCCGACACGCTGTTCGGCGCGAAGTTCATGGCGATCTCGGCGGATCACCCGCTGGCGACGGCGGCCGCCGCGAAGAACCCTGACCTTGCGGAGTTCATCGCCGAGATCAAGAAGATCGGCACCGCGCAGGAGATCATCGACACCGCGGAGAAGCAGGGTTTCGACACCGGCATCCGCGCGATCCATCCGTTCGATCCGAGCTGGAAGCTGCCGGTCTATGTCGCCAACTTCGTGCTGATGGAATACGGCACCGGCGCGATCTTTGGCTGCCCCGCGCACGACCAGCGCGACCTCGACTTCGTCAACAAGTACAGCCTCGGCAACACGCCGGTGGTGTGTCCCGAAGGCCAGGATCCGAAATCGTTCGTCATCACCGACACCGCCTATGACGGTGACGGCCGCATGATCAATTCGCGCTTTCTCGACGGCATGACCATCGAGCAGGCCAAGGACGAGGTTGCAAAACGCCTCGAAAACGAGCTGCGCGGCAACGCGCCGGTCGGCGAGCGTCAGGTGAATTTCCGCCTGCGCGACTGGGGCATTTCGCGCCAGCGTTACTGGGGCTGCCCGATCCCCGTCATCCATTGCCCGACATGCGATGTGGTGCCGGTGCCGGATGCCGACCTGCCGGTGAAGCTGCCTGACGATGCGACCTTCGACAAGCCGGGCAACGCGCTCGACCATCATCCGACCTGGAAGCACGTCACCTGCCCCAAATGCGGGGCTAAGGCTCAGCGCGAAACCGACACCATGGACACCTTCGTGGACTCGTCCTGGTACTTTGCACGCTTCACCGATCCCTGGAACGAGAACGCGCCGACGACGCCCGCGGTCGCCAACCGGATGCTGCCGATCGACCAGTATATCGGCGGCGTCGAGCACGCGATCCTGCATCTGCTCTACAGCCGCTTCTTCACCCGCGCGATGAAGGCGACCGGGCACGTTGCGCTGGACGAGCCGTTCGCCGGCATGTTTACGCAAGGCATGGTGGTGCACGAGACCTACCAGAAGGCCGACGGCACCTATGTGCAGCCGGCCGAGGTCAAGATCGAAGTCGGCGGCAACGGGCGCCGCGCAAGCCTGCTGACGACGGGCGAAGACATCCAGATCGGTGCGATCGAAAAGATGTCGAAGTCGAAGAAGAACACCGTCGACCCGGACGACATCATCGAGACCTACGGCGCCGACGTCGCGCGCTGGTTCATGCTGTCGGACTCCCCGCCCGACCGCGACGTGATCTGGAGCGACGAGCGCGTCCAGGGCGCCTCACGCTTCGTGCAGCGGCTGTGGCGGCTGGTGAACGATTCCGTTGAACTCGGCAAGGCCGCGCCGGCGGCCCGGCCGGCCTCGTTCGGGGCGGATGCGACCGCCTTGCGCAAGGCCGCCCATGGCGCGCTGGACAAGGTCACCACCGGGATCGAGCGGCTGCACTTCAACGTCTGCCTCGCCCATATCCGCGAATTCGCCAACGCCCTGTCCGAGGTGCTCCAGCGCCCCGGCCAGCCGGCGGCTGACCTTGCCTGGTCGATCTGGGAGGCCAGCCAGATCCTGGTTCAGCTGTTCTCCCCGATGATGCCGCATCTGGCCGAGGAGTGCTGGCAGGTGCTGGGCCAGAAAGGGCTGGTTTCGGAGGCCGATTGGCCGCAAATCGAACGCGATTTGCTGGTTGAAGACAGCGTGACCCTGGTGGTGCAGGTCAACGGCAAGAAGCGGGGTGAGGTCACAGTTGCAACAGCGGCCCAGAATCCGGAAATCGAGGCTGCCGTTTTGGCCCTCGATGCGGTAAAACTCGCCCTGGATGGCAAGCCCGTCCGCAAGGTGATCATCGTCCCCAAGAGGATCGTGAATGTTGTCGGCTAGGATCCGTATCGCAGCCCGCTTGCTGGCGGTGGCCGCTCTGGCGGCGCTGACGGCCGGCTGCTTCCAGCCGATGTATGCCGAGCGTACCGACGGCACCCCCGGCCTGCGCGAGAAGCTGATGGGGGTCGAACTCCCGCCGATCAACAAGATCAATGCCTCGCGCGAGGCCCGCGTCGGCGTCGAAGTCCGCAATGCCCTCGCCTTCAAGCTCTACGGCACGGCAACGGGAATGCCGCCGACCCACCGCCTGGATATCCGTTTCGCCTCCAGCCGGTCGTCCCTGATCGTCGATCCCAATACCGGTCTGCCGAGCAGCGAAAACTACGGCATCGACTGCCAGTACAACCTGATCGAGGTCGCGACCGGCAAGTCGGTGATGACCGGCACCACGTTCTCGCGCGTGTCCTATGACATGCCCGGCTCCTATCAGCGGTTCTCCCGGAACCGCGCGGTGCGCGATGCGGAGGATCGTGCCGCCAACGAGATCGCCGAGAACATCAATACCCGGCTCGCCGCATTCTTCACCGCGGGCACCTGATTCATCAGTTCCGTCATTCCGGGGCATGCGAAGCATGAACCCGGAATCTCGATCCCCAATCTCTGGATTCCGGGTTCGCCTCTGACGAGGCGCCCCGGAATGACGGGTATCAGACAACATGGTCGCGCTGCGCGGAAAAGAGATCGACACCTTCCTCGCCCGCCCCGATGCGGGCCGGCCGATCATCCTGCTCTACGGTCCCGACGCTGGCCTCGTGCGTGAACGCGCCGATGCGCTGATCGCCTCCGCCGTCGACGATCCCAACGATCCGTTCTCACTGGTGAAGCTCGACGGCGACGAGCTCTCCGCCGAGCCGTCGCGTCTCGTCGACGAAGCCATGACGGTGCCGCTGTTCGGCGGTCGCCGCGCCATCCGTGTGCGCGCCGGCTCGCGCAGCTTTGCCAGCGGCATCGACACGCTGGCCGAGATGAGCGTGAAGGATTGCCGCATCGTGATCGAGGCCGGCGAGCTGCGGCCGGAGTCGCCGCTGCGCAAGATTTGCGAGCGCGCCAAGACGGCCGTTGCGATCGGCTGCTATCCCGACACCGAGCGCGACCTGGCCAAGCTGATGGACGACGAGCTCCGCATCGCGAACTTGCGCATCGCGCAGGATGCCCGCGCGGCGCTGATGTCGTTCCTCGGCGGCGACCGCCAGGCCTCGCGCAACGAGCTGCGCAAGCTGACGCTGTATGCACATGGCAAAGGCGAGATCACGCTGGAAGACGTGATGGCGGTGGTCGCCGATGCTTCCGAGCTGAAGCTCGATCCGATCGTCGACGGCGCCTTCGCCGGCCGGCCCGACATCGTCGAGACCGAGTTCGCCAAAGCCATGATCGCCGGCACCTATCCCGGCGTGATCATCTCGGCCGCGCAGCGCCAGGCCGCGTGGCTGCACAAATCCGCGCTTGCGATCGCCGACGGCACGCCGGCCTCCACCGTACTCGACGGCGGCTTTCCGCGGCTGCACTTTTCGCGAAAGCCGGCGGTGGAGACGGCGCTGCGCAATTTCAGCGTGGCGCGGCTCGCCGCCATCATCGAGCAGCTCGCGACCGCCGCGCTCGACACCCGCAAGCAATCCACCCTCGCCGCCGCCATCGCCCAGCGCTCGCTGATGGCGATCGCCGCGAACGCGAAGCGGCGTGGCTAGGCCTCCGCTCTCTCCACGTCATTGCGAGGAGCGCAAGCGACGAAGCAATCCAGGATCTTTCCGCAGAGAGATTCTGGATTGCTTCGCTGCGCTCGCAATGACGATGTGGAAGCAGACGTGCGCCACACACTCAGCTGTCGTCCTGGCGAAAGCCAGGACCCATTACCCCAGGGAGGGGTTTGACGAAGATTCGTGGTCCGGTACTGCGACCAGCTCCCATCGCTAGATCACGCGGTATGGGTCCTGGCTTTCGCCAGGACGACACCGAGCGCGGTCTAGAACGCGCCCTTGGCCAGCCGCTTCATCACCTCGTCGAGCTGGTCGAGATTGCGGTAGTTGATCTGGACCGAGCCGCCGGGGTCGCGGTGATTGACGGTGACCTTGAGACCGAGCGCGTCGCTGACGCGCTTTTCGAGATCGATCGTGTCAGGGTCCTTTTCCTTGCCCCCGGTGCGCGCCTTCTGCGGCTTGCGCTCCGGCACGCCCTCTTCATGCGCGAGCGCCTCGGCCTGACGGACGTTGAGGCCTTCCTCGACGATGCGCCTGGCGGCCGCGAGCGGATCGGGCACGCCGATCAGCGCGCGGGCGTGACCGGCCGTCAGCTGGCCGGTCGCGATCAAGGCCTGGACCTCGGCCGGCAGCTTGGTCAGCCGCATCATGTTGGCGACGTGGCTGCGGCTCTTGCCGACGACTTTTGCGATGTCGTCCTGGCTGCGTTTGAACTCGCCCGCGAGCGCGTGATAGCCCTGCGCCTCCTCCATCGGATTGAGGTCTTCGCGCTGCACGTTCTCGATGATCGCGAACTCCAGCGCATCGCTGTCGCTGATGTCGACCGGCACGATCGGCACTTCATGCAGGCCGGCCATTTGCGAAGCGCGCCAGCGCCGTTCGCCGGCGATGATCTCGTAGCGATCCTGCGCGCCCTTCACCGGACGCACCACGATCGGCTGGATCACGCCGTGCTGCCTGATGGAATCGCTGAGCTCCTTGAGCTCGGTTTCCGAAAAGGTGCGGCGCGGGTTGCGCGGATTGGGCTTGATGAATTCGATCGGCACCTTGCGCTGCGCGCGCGGACGATCGACGTGCTGAGCCTCGCCGCCGACGTCACCGATCAGACTTGCAAGACCCCGGCCCAGTCGCGAACGCGCTTCGTCGGCCATCGCCAGCTCCCTTGGATTCACGGTGCAGCACTCCAGAACTGAATTTCGAAATCGTCGAATCGTAGGGTGGGTTAGCGCAGCGTAACCCACCACTGGTTAGCTCGGGGCGAGAGACTTGGTGGGTTACGCTGCGCTAACCCACCCTACGGACAGCAGCGTCAATGCGAGACACGCAGCTCGCGCTCGCGCTGGATCACTTCGGTGGCGAGCCGCAAATAGGCTTCGCTGCCGACGCATTTGAGATCGTAGACCAGCACCGGCTTGCCGTAGGACGGCGCCTCCGAGATGCGCACGTTGCGCGGGATCATGGTCTTGTAGACCTTCTCGCCCATGAACTGGCGGACGTCGGCAACGACCTGGTTCGAGAGGTTGTTGCGCGAGTCGAACATGGTCAGCACGATGCCGTGGATCGACAGGTTCGGATTGAGCGTCGAGCGCACCTGCTCCACCGTCTGGAGCAATTGCGACAGACCTTCCAGCGCGAAGAACTCGCACTGGAGCGGCACCAGGATCGCATCGGACGCCGCCATCGCGTTCACCGTCAGAAGGTTGAGCGAGGGCGGGCAGTCGATCAGCACATAGGTGTAGTCGGCATCCGGCGAGACGTTGTTGTTGAGCGCGCCGATCGCATCGCGCAACTTGAAGGCGCGGCCGGGCGTGGTGCCGAGCTCGAGCTCGAGACCGGAGAGATCCATGGTCGAGGGCGCGATGTGCAGCCGCGGCACCGCGGTCGAGACCACGGCTTCGCGCAAGGCCGCTTCGCCGACCAGCACGTCGTAGGTCGAACAGGAGCGGTTGCGGCGATCGATGCCGAGACCGGTCGAGGCGTTGCCCTGCGGATCGAGATCGACGATCAGGACGCGCTCGCCAATCGCGGCGAGCGCCGTGCCGAGATTGATCGCTGTGGTTGTTTTTCCCACGCCGCCTTTTTGATTCGCCAGCGCGAGGATGCGCGGATGGCCCTGCGGGACCACAGCCTGTTCCTGGGCGGTCTGCTCTTGCTGCGGCCCGTCAATCACGCTCATCGCAATTCCCCATTCGCCCCTGAACGTCTCAGCTGCGCCGTTCGGCGGCATTGAGCTCCACGATCCAGCCGTCACCCGTGCGGCTTTGGTGGAGCTGCGGCTGAATATTCCAATATTTAGCGGCTTCGGTCAATTCAGCCTCTACATCTTGACCCTTCGGAAATAACGCCTTTGCGCCCTGGCGCATCAGCGGCTCCGCAAAGCCGATGAGTTGATGTAGCGGAGCCAGCGCACGCGCGGTGACGCAATCGACGGGACCGGTGATTCTATCCACATTATCCCCGATCTCAGCGAGATGTACGACTCCCGGAGATGCGGTGATGCGAATTGCTTCGCGCAGGAACGCCGCCTTCTTGGCGATTCGCTCGACGAGATGGACACGCGCGCCCGGTGTCTCCGCCATGGCGCAGGCCAGGACGACGCCCGGAAAGCCACCGCCGCTTCCGAGGTCGGCCCAGCGCTTGGCCGATGGGGCGAGATCGACGAGCTGAAGCGAGTCGGCGATGTGCCGGGTCCAGAGGTGCGGCAGCGTCGAGGGGGCGACGAGATTGGTCTTCGCCTGCCACTCCCGCAGCAGCGCGATGTAACGATCGAGCCGGGCCTCGGTTTCACGTGAAACGGGTGCGAGCTTCAGTGCTGCGACTTTGTCGGCGGCGATGACGGTGTCCAGCGATTGATCGTTCGCGCTGGCCTTGTCGATTTTCGGTGCGATCGGTGCAAGTTCGGCTCGGCGTCGAGCACCCTCACCCGCCGAGGGTTTCCCTGATGACGGTCTGCCGCCGGCCGGTCCGCGCTGTTTCACGTGAAACGCCTATGCAATTGCTTTGGAAGTCTTCCGTGCTTCGCGCCGGAGATAGGCCGCGAGGATGCCGAGCGCCGCCGGCGTCATGCCGTCGATGCGGCCGGCCTGGCCGACGGTGAACGGTCGCGCCTTCTCCAGCTTGGCCCTGACCTCATTGGAGAGACCGGGGACCAGCTGATAGTCGACCTCTGACAGCACCAGCCCCTCGTCGCGCCGGAAGGCTTCGACGTCCGCACTCTGACGCTCCAGATAGACGTCGTATTTGGCGTCGATCTCGAGATGGGTGGCGATCACGGGGTCGATCGCCGACAGCTCCGGCCAGATGGCGCGGACCTGGCTCCAGCCGATGTCCGGATAGGCCATCAGCTCGAAGACCGAGCGGCGCTGACCATCCCGGTTCAGGGACAGGCCGTGCTTGATCGCCTCGTTCGGGGTCATGGTCAGGGACTTGGAGAGCGTCCGGGCCGCATTCAGGGCGTCCATCTTGGCGCGGTGATGCCGGGTTCGGGCACCACCAACGCACCCGAGCGCGATCCCCTTCTCGGTCAGGCGCTGATCGGCGTTGTCAGCCCGCAGAGTCAGCCGGTACTCGGCCCTGGAGGTGAACATCCGATAGGGCTCGCTGATTCCGCGGGTGACGAGGTCGTCGATCATCACCCCGAGATAGCCATCGGCGCGGTCGAACACCGTCAACGCGGCACCACTCGCCGCCAGCGCGGCGTTCAGGCCGGCGACGATGCCCTGGCCGGCAGCCTCCTCGTATCCGGTGGTGCCGTTGATCTGCCCGGCCAGGAACAGGCCGCGCAGACGCTTGGTCTGGAGGGTCGGATCGAGCTCGCGGGGATCGACATGGTCGTATTCGATGGCGTAGCCCGGACGCACCATCTCCACCCGTTCAAGACCGGGAATACTGGCGAGGATCGCGAGCTGGACCTCCTCCGGCAGTGAGGTCGAGATGCCGTTGGGATAGACGGTGCTGTCGTCGAGCCCTTCCGGCTCGAGGAAGATCTGGTGGCCATCACGATCGCCGAAGCGGACGATCTTGTCCTCGATCGAGGGGCAATAGCGGGGGCCGGAGCTCTTGATCTGCCCGGAGTACATCGGCGAGCGATGGACATTGGCCCGGATCACCTCATGGGTCTCAGGCGTGGTCCGGGTGATTCCGCACTGGATCTGCGGGGTCGTGATCCGCTCGGTCATGACCGAGAATGGCTCAGGCGGCTCGTCTCCGGGCTGCATCTCCACCGCGGACCAGTCGATCGTGGTGCCGTCCAGGCGCGGCGGCGTCCCGGTCTTCAGCCGTCCAAGGGTGAAGCCGGCGCGCTCGAAGGAGCCTGAAAGGCCCATCGCGGGGGCTTCACCGACCCGGCCGGCGGGCCAATTCTTCTCGCCGAGATGGATCAGACCGCGCAGGAAGGTGCCGGTGGTGACGACAATGGCCCCGGCCCCGAACTCCCGGCCATCGGCCAGGCGAAGTCCGGTCACCCGGCCCTCGACCACGATCAGCTCGTCCGCCTCGCCCTCGATGACGGACAGACCCTCGGTGTCCCGGATCGCGGCCTGCATCGCGGCGGCATAGAGCTTCCGGTCGGCCTGGGCCCGGGGGCCGCGGACCGCGGGGCCCTTGCGGCGATTGAGAACGCGAAACTGGATGCCGCCGGCATCGCCGACCCGGCCCATGAGACCGTCCAGGGCATCGACTTCACGGACCAGATGGCCCTTGCCGAGACCGCCGATGGCGGGATTGCAGGACATCGCGCCGACAGTGGAGAAACGATGCGTCACCAGGGCGGTCGTTGCGCCCATTCGGGCGGAGGCGGCCGCAGCTTCACAGCCGGCGTGGCCGCCGCCAATCACGATGACGTCGAAACTCTCTCGCTCTGTTCGCATGGGCCGATCTTCTAGCTCAGAGGCGAAGAAGCCGGAAGTGGAAACTCGGTGAGCCGGTTGTTTCACGTGAAACAGAGGCCGGTCGGTCAAAAGCAATTTTCTGAAAAACAACCCCATGCGCAGTAGAACCAGGTTTGAAATCATTACGTTTCACGTGAAACGAAATCGGACGGCGGGGGCGGGGTTTAAGGGCCTAGCGCCGCGGCACGTTGGCGTATCGAATGGGACGTTTACCGGCGACGCCTGTCATTGCGAGCGCAGCGAAGCAATCCAGGATCCTTCCGCGGAGACAGCCTGGATTGCTTCGTCGCAAGGGCTCCTCGCAATGACGGGGTTGAGGCGGCATACCCCTCACAACGGTCAGCGCAGGCGTTGGGAGATCGGATCAGCTGCACGAGCGCACAATCTCGGCGCACCATTCGAAGCCTGCCGTTGTTTCACGTGAAACAACCCTTCCCGGCCCGTTTCACGTGAAATCAACAAGGAATGGAACAAGCGCTAGTTCTACAATGAAGAACTAGCACTACTTTCCAATACAGAATTTCTGGAAGATCGCCCCGAGGACATCTTCGACGTCCACCCGGCCCAGCAGCCGACCCAGGGCATAGGCGGCGGAACGAAGTTCCTCGGCCGCCAGCTCTTCGCCCTCTTCTACAAGCTCGAGACTCCGGCGCAAGCTGTCTGATGCCTGGCGCAACAGATCGCGTTGGCGGGCCCGGGTCACCAATGCACCCTCACTGGTTCCAAAGAACTCGGCGGCGAACGTCACGAGGGCGTCGACCAGCTGGCGAATGCCATCGCCCCGGCTCGCCGAGATCCCGAACTCTCCCAGCCGTCCGGCTTCCCCGCCCCCGCCGAGATCAATCTTGTTGCGTACGACCCAGACCGAGCCGCCGGACGGATGGCTCCCCTCGCCGGACGTCCACAACGAACGCATCGCCTCCGGATCGGCGGCCTGCTCTCCCTCCACCAGCCACAGCACGAGGTCGGCGTCCTCGGCTCGGGCTCGCGCGCGGCGCACACCCTCCTGCTCCACCGGATCATCGGTCTCGCGAATGCCGGCGGTGTCGATCACCGTGACGGGATAGCCGTCGAGATCGAGCTGCACCTCGATCACGTCGCGCGTGGTGCCGGCATGCGGCGAGACGATCGCGACCTCGCGACGCGCCAGCTGGTTGATCAGCGTCGACTTGCCGACATTCGGCTCGCCGGCAATGGCGACCACCAAGCCATCGCGTAGACGTTCAGCTTGTCCCTGTGCCGCAAGGACTTCTGCAATTTCGCCGTGCAGCACCTTGATCGCCTTGACCGCCGGCGCCATCAACTCGGCGGGTACATCGCCCTCGTCCGAAAAATCGATGCCGGCCTCGATCAGCGCCGAGGCCTCGATGATGCGCTCGCGCCAGTCGCGCGCGCGGTTGCCGAGCAGTCCTTGCAATTGACGCAACGCCTGGCGGCGCTGGCGGTCGGTGTCGGCATGGATGAGATCGTCAAGGCCCTCGGCTTCGGTCAAATCGAGCTTGCCGTTCTCGAAGCCGCGCCGCGTGAACTCACCAGGCTCGGCCGCCCGTGTATTCGGAATTATAGAAATAGCAGCCAGGAGCGCCGCCAGCACCGCGCGGCCGCCATGGACGTGGAATTCGGCGATGTCCTCACCGGTCGCGCTCGCCGGCCCTGGAAACCAGAGCACGACCGCATCGTCGATCGGCTGGTTGGCGGCGTCACGGAGCAGCCGGCGACTGGCCTGCCGCGGTGCCGGCAGCTTGCCCGTGAGCCTCGTCAGCACCGGGCCGGCCTGGGCGCCCGAGACCCGCACCACGGCGATCGCGCTCGGCGGACGGCCGGACGACAGCGCAAAGATGGTCTGGTCTCGCGGATGCATGGCCTATTTGTCCAGCCGCCGGGGAAAAGGCAAATATCCGTTTCGGCCGATACGCCGGACGATTTTGCTGCACCTTTTCCCGCAGCAAAAGCGTTTATTGCATCGCAGCATAGCCGCAGCATTCTGTTGTAAAAGTCTCCTCGCCCCGGCTAAAAGACCCATCTAAATTCAAGTATTATTTAGTTATATCAAAATCTTAATATGAAATCAGATCAGACAGCGAACCTCTCGCCATGCTCCACCTTCGCTGCAACAAGGCTCCACAAAAGAAAAGGGCGCCCGAAGGCGCCCTCCAATCCTTTGCTGCACTGCACTCAGGTGTTCATCGAGTCGAAGAACTCCGAATTGCTCTTGGTCGAGCGCAGCTTGTCGAGCAGGAAGTCGATCGCGTCCATGGTGCCCATCGGGTTCAGGATGCGGCGGAGCACGTACATCTTCTTGAGCACCTGCGGATCGGTGATGAGCTCTTCCTTGCGGGTGCCGGAGCGCGAGATGTCGATCGCCGGGAAGGTCCGCTTGTCCGAGACCTTACGGTCGAGGATCAGTTCGGAGTTACCGGTGCCCTTGAACTCTTCGAAGATGACTTCGTCCATGCGGCTGCCGGTATCGACCAGCGCGGTCGCGATGATGGTCAGCGAGCCGCCCTCCTCGATGTTGCGGGCGGCACCGAAGAAGCGCTTCGGGCGCTGGAGCGCGTTGGCGTCGACACCGCCGGTCAGCACCTTGCCGGATGACGGCACCACGGTGTTGTAGGCGCGGCCAAGACGCGTGATCGAATCGAGCAGGATCACGACGTCGCGGCCATGCTCGACCAGGCGCTTCGCCTTCTCGATTACCATCTCGGCGACCTGGACGTGACGCACCGCCGGCTCGTCAAAGGTCGAGGACACGACCTCGCCCTTCACCGAGCGCTGCATGTCCGTGACTTCTTCCGGACGCTCGTCGATCAGAAGCACGATCAGATAGCATTCGGGATGATTGTGCGTGATCGAATGCGCGATGTTCTGCATCAGCACGGTTTTACCCGTGCGCGGCGGCGCCACGATCAACGCGCGCTGGCCCTTGCCGATCGGCGCGACGATGTCGATCACCCTTGCAGAAAGGTCTTTCCGCGTCGGGTCGTCGATTTCCATGCGGAAACGCTGGTTCGGAAACAGCGGCGTGAGGTTGTCGAAATTGACCTTGTGCTTGGCCTTTTCCGGGTCCTCGAAATTGAGCGTGTTGACCTTCAGCAACGCGAAATAGCGCTCGCCCTCTTTCGGGCTGCGGATGTGGCCTTCGATGGTGTCGCCGGTACGCAAGCCGAAACGGCGGATCTGCGAGGGCGAAACGTAGATGTCGTCCGGGCCCGGCAGATAATTGGCATCGGGTGAACGAAGAAAGCCGAAGCCGTCGGAGAGCACCTCAACGACGCCTTCGCCGACGATGTCGGTCTCAGCGAGCGAGAGCTGCTTGAGGATGGCGAACAGCAGCTCCTGCTTGCGCATGGTGCTGGCATTCTCGACCCCGTTCTCTTCCGCGAACGAGACGAGCTCGGCCGGGGTCTTCGACTTGAGGTCCTGGAGTTTAATTTCCCGCATTGGGGTGGTCCTGTGGGGTAACCTTAGGGAGGGGGTGCGAGGAGGCTCTGAAATGCGGACGTGAGAAGATAGGGTCCGCAGGTCTGGCAAGGTGAGTGCCGGTGGGGGCTTCAAACCTGATGCGGTATCCGGCCTCTGGAAAGCTCGGACACAACCACATCCGCCTGCGTTGGGTGGGATATCGCCAATATAGAAAATCGCCCTTCACTGCGCAAGCCGAAGCGCTGAGCGATCAATCGAGATCGCTGCCTAGAACGGTTTCACGATCACCATGATGACAATGAAGATCATCAGGACAGTCGGCACCTCATTGATAATCCGATAGAATTTCTGACTTCGCGGACGCCGGTCGGCAGCGAAATCCTTCAGCCAGCGCGAAAAAAAGCCGTGGACCGCGGACAGCGCCAGGACCAGTGCCAGTTTTACGTGCAGCCAACCGGATGCAAACCAATGGCCGGACCAGGCGAGATAGAGCCCGGCGAGCCAGGTGATGATCATGGCCGGGTTGACGATCGCCTTGAGCAGCCGGCGCTCCATGATCTTGAACGTTTCCGACTGCCTGGAGCCGATTTCAGCCTCGCAATGATAGACGAACAGCCGCGGCAGATAGAGCATGCCCGCCATCCAGGAGATGACGGCGATCACGTGCAGCGCCTTGATCCACTCGTACATGCCGGCGGCTTCCTTTTTCTTGTTTCGACGCGTTTTCGTGGGGCGAACCGGAATCCGCTTCGCTCGATAACGCTTCTGCTCACCAAACGGTGGATGGAATGAGCCCGGTAAGAGTTCATTCATAGATGGGAGGGCAGACTTATCCGAGCGCTCGGCTTATCTAAACCTAAACTTTTAGAATCTTAAGGTTTGAGTCTTAGTGACCGTGGATTGGACTCACACAATTCCGTCCGCCACTTCGTGTGCGCTTGTTCACATCCATCAACATATCCCGCGCAGGCCCTGGCTGTTCCGATAAGTCGTCCGGGCTCAAGGGCTTGCGTGCGCCTGTCTTCAGCTTATCAAGGGCGTTATCCGCGCAATCCCGCTTCGCTCTCGGCGGGCTGCCGGACTTGTTCTCACGGCCAGTGGTGTGAAGAAAATTGGCCGTTGTCCCGCCCCTGGTGTCGCGCAACCCTTTCCGAGGGGTTAAGCTCCACAGAAATCCACACACCACACCGCCCTCATACAAAGAGTTTTTGTGCCGACCTCGAGCAATTATTTCCATCTGCACCTCGTGTCCGACTCCACCGGCGAGACGCTGATCACCGTCGCGCGCGCCGTCGCCGCGCAGTACGCGAACGTAACGCCGGTCGAGCATGTCTATCCGCTGGTGCGCAGCCAGAAGCAGCTCGACCGGGTGCTCGACGAGATCGAGGAGGCGCCGGGCATCGTGCTGTTCACGCTGCTCGAGAAGGATCTGGTCTCCCGGCTCGAGGACAAGTGCAAGGGGATCAATGTTCCGAGCCTGTCGATCATCGGCCCGGTGATGCAGCTGTTCGAGGCGTATCTTGGCGCCGCGACGACGGGGCGCGTCGGCGCGCAGCACGTGCTCAATGCGGAATATTTCAAGCGCATCGATGCGCTGAACTACACGATGATCCATGACGACGGTCAGCATGTCGAAGGCCTCGACGATGCCGATGTGGTGCTCGTCGGTGTGTCCCGCACCTCGAAGACGCCGACATCGATTTACCTCGCCAATCGCGGCATCCGCACCGCCAACGTGCCGCTGGTGCCGGGCATTCCGGTGCCGGCGCAATTGGAAACGCTGACGCGGCCGTTGGTGGTGAGCCTGCACGCGACGCCGGAACGTTTGATCCAGGTCCGTCAGAATCGTCTGCTCTCCATGGGTGCCGACTCCAGCAGCGACACGTATACCGACAAGCAGTCGGTCGCCGAGGAGGTCGCGTTCGCCCGCAAGCTCAGCGCCAAGCACGAATGGCCGCTGCTCGACGTCACACGGCGCTCGATCGAGGAAACCGCCGCGGCGATCATGAAGCTCTACAGCGATCGCCAGCGCAACCGGCCCTCGGAATAGTTGCTCGCGATGGGTCTGTGGCGCGGCAAATCTCCGTTGATCCTGGCTTCGCAAAGCAGCGCGCGAAAGATGCTGCTGGCGAATGCCGGGCTGGAGTTCAAAGCGATCACGGCTGATATCGACGAGCGCGGCATCCAGGCGGCTTCAAAACTTTCCAATCCGCGCGAAATCGCTCTGCTGCTGGCCTGTGAAAAGGCGAAGGCCGTCTCCGCCCTTCATCCCGGAAGCTACGTGATCGGCGCCGACCAGACCCTGGCTCTGGGCGATCGTCTCTTCAACAAGCCCGCCGGCCGCGCGCAGGCGATGGCGCAATTGCGTGATCTCGCCGGCAATTGTCATGAGCTGAATTCGGCGGTGGCGGTGGCCCATGACGGCAAGATCGTCTTCGAGGACGTCTCGGTGGCCCGCATGACCATGCGACGGATGAGCGAGGCGGAGCTTTCGGCCTATCTCGACGCGGCCGGCGATGCAGTGACGACCAGCGTCGGCGCCTATCAGCTCGAAGGTCTCGGCATTCATCTGTTCGAGCGCATCGAGGGCGACCATTTCACCATTCTCGGCCTGCCGCTGCTGCCGCTGCTTGCGTTCCTGCGGCGCGAGCGGCTAGTTGCGGTGTGAATGACAGAGATGGCTGGGCGCTGATGCGGATCCTGGGACTGACCGGCTCGATCGGGATGGGCAAATCCACCACCGCGAAATTGTTCGCGGAGGCCGGCGTCCCCGTCTACGATGCCGATGCCGCCGTCCATCAGCTCTACGAGGGCGAGGCCGCGCCCGCGATCGAAGCCGCCTTCCCCGGCACCACCGCGAACGGCAAGGTCGATCGGACAAAACTGTCGGCGCGCGTCGTGCACGATCCCGCCGCGATCAAGCAGCTCGAGCAGATCGTTCATCCGATGCTCGGTGCCTCCCGGAAGAAATTCTTTGCCGACGCCGAAGCCGCCAACGCGCCGGTCGTGGTGCTGGATATCCCGCTGCTGTTCGAGACCGGCGGCGAGAAGCGGGTCGACGCCGTGGTCGTGGTGACGACTTCGCCGGAGCTGCAGCGCGAGCGGGTGCTGGCGCGGGGCACGATGGACGAGGCCAAGCTCGACGCCATCATCGCCAAGCAGACGCCCGACGCGGAAAAGCGCAAGCGGGCCGATTTCGTAGTGGATACGTCGCACGGACTTGAACCGGTGCGGGCGCAAATTGCGCACATCCTGGCCGAGGTCGTTAAGATGCCGCAGCGGCGAGCCTGATTCGCCGTCCCACACGGCTCCTGATCATGCGCGAAATCGTCCTCGACACCGAAACCACCGGCCTCGATCCGCTCCGCGGCGATCGCCTGGTCGAAATCGGCTGCGTCGAGATGTTCAACCGCATGCCGACGGGACAGACGTTCCACCGTTACATGAACCCCGAACGGGACATGCCGGCGGAGGCGTTTGCGGTGCACGGGCTGTCGGCCGAATTCCTGGCGACGAAGCCGTTGTTCCAAGAGGTCGTCGACGAGTTCCTGGAGTTCATCGGCGATGCGCCGCTGGTGATCCACAACGCCTCGTTCGACATCAGCTTCATCAATGCCGAGCTCGACCGGATCAAGCGCACCGCGATCCCGCGCGAGCGGCTGGTCGACACGCTGCTGCTGGCCCGGCGCAAGCATCCGGGCGTGTCCAACCGGCTCGACGATCTCTGCTCGCGCTATGCGATCGACAATTCCCACCGTACCAAGCACGGCGCGCTGCTGGACGCCGAGCTTCTGGCCGAGGTCTATGTCGATCTGGTCGGGGCGCGGCAGTCGCAGCTGCTGCTGGCTTCGGAAGCCGAGGAAATCCGCATCAATGCGGCTGGCGATGCGCCGCGGCGGCAGCGGCTGACACCACTTGCGCCGCGGATTTCCGACGGCGAGCGCGAGGCCCACAGGGCCTTCATCGCAACGCTCGGCGACAAGGCGATCTGGAACGAGTTTTTGCCCGCTCCAGCTGCCGTCGATCCGGCTGGTTAGGCCTGACCGGCCTGACCACCGGCGGCCATTTGCCGCTCCATGTTCTGGCGATAGAGACCGACGAAATCGACCGGGTCCAGCATCAGCGGCGGGAACCCGCCGTCGCGCACGGCCGTGGCGATGATCTCACGGGCGAACGGGAACAGCAGACGCGGGCATTCGATCATGACCAGCGGGTGCAGGTTCTCCTTCGGCACATTGACGATCCGGAACACGCCGGCATAGGCGAGCTCGAACGAGAACATCACCTTGCCCGCGGTCTCGGCCTTGCCTTCGACCGACAGCGTCACCTCGAATTCCTGTTCGCTGAGGTTATTGGCGCCGACATTGATCTGGATATTGATCTGGGGCGCCTGACCCTGCTGCTGCAGCGAGCTCGGCGCGTTCGGATTTTCGAACGAGAGGTCCTTGGTATATTGCGCCAGCACGTTGAGCTGGGGAGCCGGGGCCGCCTCGGGAGGGGTGCCGTTACCGTTGGTCATGAAAGTCTCTCCTTACCCGATTGGGGGCTGAATTTCGCGGCGGTTGGCTAACATAGGGCTACCTCGTTCCACAAGGACGAACGGTCCCGGACCGGGCGTCCGGGCTGCGGCCGGAACTGTGACGTTCTGCCCGGCCCCCCGGCCAAATCGCGCCTTAAACGATTGAAGATGCGCGATTTCCGGGCACGATCGGGTTTCCCCTTAAGCATAAAACGCGCTACACTCCGTGCTGTGCCAAAAGGCGCCATTGGCCGGGCAAGATTTCGTGCCTACATCCCACGGACCTGACGTGCGGACCCGAAATGGTGATGTAGACTTGCCGTTCCCGTATGGAACGGTCTACTGGCCGGATTGATTTTCCCGGCGACGACCTTCTAGGCGGCCCCTTCTAGAGAAGACCAGAAAGCGAATACCACGTGGACATCTACACCATCATCTTCCTGGCGCTGGCGGTCTTTATTTTTCTGCGGCTGCGCAGCGTGCTGGGGCAGCGCACGGGCAACGAGCGGCCGCCGTTCGACCGCAACGCGCTCCAGGGCGCCCAGGACAAGAACGTCGTGACCATGCCGGGCAAGGTGATCGACCAGGCCCCGCTGGCGCCGACGGTCGAGCCGACCCCGCCGTCCGATCGCTGGAAGGACCTGACCGAGCCGGGCACCGCGCTCGCGCAGGGTCTCGACGCCATCGTCGACAAGGATTCCACCTTCGACCCGCGCCATTTCATCTCGGGCGCCCGCGGCGCCTATGAGATGATCGTGCTGGCCTTTGCCAATGGCGACCGCCGCGCGCTGCGCGACCTGCTGTCGTCGGAGGTCTATGAAAGCTTCGACGCCGCGATCAAGGAGCGCGAGAAGAACGAGCAGAAGACCGAGACGCGCTTCGTCTCGATCGACAAGGCCGAGCTCGTCGGCGCCGAGCTGCGTGACCGTACCGCCCAGCTCACCATCCGCTTCGTCTCGCAGATGATCTCGGCCACCCGCGACAAGTCCGGCAACATCGTCGACGGCAGCGCCGATACGGTCGCCGACATCACCGACATCTGGACTTTCGCCCGCGACACCACCTCTCGCGATCCGAACTGGAAGCTGGTTGGCACCGGAAGCGCGAATTAAGGTCTTCCTGAAGACCAGCGCGACGGCGCTTTGCGCGGGTGTCGTCGTGCTGTCGTCGTTTTCGCTCGGCGCCGAGGCGGCGCGGCGCCACTACCGCAGCCACCATCATCACCTTCCGGAATTGCCCGCCATCCCGCCCCGGGCCTTGCCCTATCCGCAGCTCCCCCTGCCGTTCGAGATTCCGGGCGCGCAATACCTGCCGCTAGCCTGGGCCGACGTAAAGGGCTGGAGCGACGACGATCATCTCGCGGCCTACAAGACGTTCCGCGCGAGCTGCCGGTCGATCAACGCGCAGACCGGCGCTCCCGAGCCCAAGAGTGAATACAAGGCGCTGGGGGCATCGCTGAGCGAGCCGTGCCGGGCCGCCAAGACGCTCGAGCTCAGCGACGACGCCAAGGCCAAAACCTTCTTCGAGGAGAATTTTGCGCCGCTGCGCATCTCCCGCCTCGGCGAGCCCGATGGTTTCGTCACCGGCTATTACGAGCCGGTGCTGGAGGGATCGCGGACGCAGACCGACGTCTACAATGTCCCGGTCTATCGCCGGCCATCGAACCTGTTCGTGCGCGGCTACAAGCAGGATTCGGTCAGCCTGCCCAACAAGGGCCCGGTCTATCGCAAGATCGGCCGCCGCAAGCTGGTGCCCTATTACGACCGCGGCGAGATCGAGGACGGCAAGATCGCCGGCCGCGGGCTGGAGATCGCCTGGCTGAAGGATCCGACCGACCTGTTGTTCGCGCAGATCCAGGGCTCGGCGCGGATCAAGTTCGATGACGGCACCACGCTCCGGCTCAACTATGACGCCTATAACGGCTATCCCTACACGGCCGTGGGGCGCATCCTGATCGAGCGCGGCATCATTCCAAAGGAAGAGATGTCGATGCAGAAGATCAGGGAGTGGATGGCGCAGAACCCCGATGGCGCCAAGGAGCTGCGCCGCCAGAACCGCGCCTACATCTTCTTCCGCGAGGTCAATCTCTCGGACAAGGACGAGGCGGTCGGCGCGCAGGGCATTCCGCTGACGGCCGGCCGCTCGATCGCGGTCGACAAATCGCTGCATGTCTATGGCACGCCGTTCTTCATCGAAGGCGAGCTGCCGATCGACTCCGAGCGTTCCAAGACGCCGTTCCATCGGCTGATGATCGCGCAGGACACCGGCTCGGCCATCATCGGCCCCGCGCGCGCCGATCTCTATTTCGGTGCCGGCGCGGATGCCGGCCGCGTCTCGGGCCGGCTGCGCCATCCCATGCATTTCGTGATGCTGGTGCCGAAGGGCCTCGATCCCACGGCGCGCGCAGCGCGGCTGCCGGTGCCGGATCCGCGGCCCTCGGCGAAGATTGCAAAGCTGTTTCCGCAAACCGAACCTGCTAAGGATCAGGCCAAGCCGGCGGCTCCGGCCGCAGCCGTGGCGCCAGGCAAAGGTGAGACGGTCGCTGTCGCCAGCCCTGTCCCGTTGCCGGTGCCGCGTCCCGTGATCGAGCCCGTTCAAGAGCCGCTGCGGCCGGTGAAAAATCGTTCCCATCGGCAGCAATGAAGCGATCGTCCCGTCCGCCCGTGCTGGAGCCTCGCCCCTCGCCGCGCCGCCGCGCGCTGAGCGAGGATGAGCGCGCGCTGTGGGATACGGTGGCAAAACAGGTCAAGCCGCTGAGGAAACATCGTGCGCCGAAGGCGCAGGCTGTGCCGCGTGCCGAGCTATCACCCGCCGCGCCGACTACGCGGCCAGCACCATCGCCGCGTCCGATTGCTGCGGCACCGGCGCCGCGTGCCGTCAAGCCGTCCGTTCCGCCTCTGGCGCCGCTCGGCAAACGCGAGCGCACAAAGCTGTCGCGCGGCCGCAGCGAGATCGAGGCGCGGCTCGATCTGCACGGCATGACCCAGACGCGCGCCCATCGCGCCCTCACCGGTTTCCTGCACCGCGCCCATCACGACGGCCTGACCTTCGTGCTCGTGATCACCGGCAAGGGCAGGAGCGGCGGCGAAAGCGGCGTGCTGCGCCGCCAGGTGCCGGAATGGCTGAGCCTGCCGGAATTCCGCGCCTTCGTCGTCGGCTTCGAGACGGCGCATATCAGCCATGGCGGCGAGGGCGCGCTTTACGTGCGGATCAGGCGGGCCAGATTCTAGAACGGCCTCACGATTCCGACGCGCGGGATCAGCGTGACGACCAGGCCGAAGATGTTTGTGTTGCGATCCCAGGCTGGGATCAGCGGGGGTTCCTGTTTGGCCGGCAGCATCTTCACCGCATGCAGGATCAGGAACATGCAGACCGCCCAGTTCGAGATCCAGCGCGAATAGTCGAACACCATCGCGAACATCACGAGATAGGCGAGGCTGACGCCGATCAGTGCGGCGACGACGAGGCGCCGGTGCGTCTCGCTTGCGAGCGCGCCGATCAGGCTCGCAAAATAGCGCCATAGCGGCATGTGCAGCCAGATCAAGAGCGCAAACACGGGCACGCCGAGGATGTTGTGCGGCAGGCGGCCCCAGGTGTCCGAAATCTCCTTCGCCAGCGGCTGGTACCAGATGTAGCTGAATTGCAAGAGCTCGGTGCGGGAGGGATCGACCATCCGGGTCTTCAGATACGCGACGAAATCCGCTTCCGGGATCGGCATCGTTCCCAGGAATTGTGCCGCGAAGAACAGCGCTGAGACGAGGAGGAAGGCGATGGTACCGAATGCAACGTTGCTGCGATTGCAGCCGCAGACGAGATAGTGCCTGATCACGACGATGGCGATGATCGTCGGCACGTACATCAAGAGATGGATGTGGTGGATCAGCACGAGCACGATCGAGAACAGCGCGGCCATTGCCACGAACAGCAATGAGCCCGCCGGCATCAGCAGCAGGATGATTGCCAGCGCGCAGCCATAGATGTCGAAATGGCCGAGCGTGTGCATGAAGTTCTTCAGGAAGAACGGCGAGCCCGCGGTGAAGACGAACAGCGGCAGCGTCTTGGCAGTGAAGCCGAAGGTTTTTTGAAACAACCTTACGAATAGCGCCAGCGTCACCAGCCACGTCACCCCGCCGAGCGCGAACACCAGCCAGACCGGCACCTTGTTCGTGAACAGCGCGACGACCGCCCCGATCAGCGCGCGCTTGATAAAGCCGAAATGATAGTCGACGAGCAGGTGGATGTAGGGGACGTAAGGCGGCAGCTGGATCTTGTGGACGAGGACGCCGACGATGATTGCTGCGTTGATCGCGAGCAGCAGGCGCCACGGGTTTTTCAAAACGCTAGCGGGCACGCGGCACCCGACGCGCGTCAACCTCCGCCGTCGTCCCGGCGAAGGTCGGGACCCATAGCCGCGAATGTTCGTTTTGAGCCAACGCTGGGGCCGCTATCATTTCCAACAAGGACCACCGGTGATGATGGGTCCCGGCTTTCGCCAGGACGACGGCGGATAGATAGCTGACCCCGGCCGAATTACAAAATGAACCGGCTGAGGTCCGCGTTCTTGGCGAGGTCGCCGACGTGCTTCTGCACGTAGTCCGCATCGATCCGGATGGTCTCGCCGCTCCGATCGGGCGCGCTGAAGGAGATCTCGTCCAGCACCCGCTCCATCACGGTCTGGAGCCGCCGTGCGCCGATGTTCTCGACGGTGGAATTGACGGCGACCGCGACGTCGGCCAGCGCATCGATGGCGTTGTCGGTGATGTCGAGCGTCACGCCCTCGGTGTGCAGCAGTGCAACATATTGCTTGATCAGCGAGGCCTCGGGCTCGGTCAGGATGCGCCGCATGTCGTTGCGGGTCAGCGCCTGCAATTCGACGCGGATCGGCAGGCGGCCCTGCAACTCAGGCAACAGGTCCGACGGCTTGGCGACATGGAAGGCGCCAGAGGCGATGAACAGGATGTGGTCGGTCTTCACCGCGCCGTGCTTGGTCGAGACCGTGGTGCCCTCGATCAGCGGCAGCAGGTCGCGCTGCACGCCCTCGCGTGAGACGTCGCCGCCGACGCGGCCGTCGCGGGCGCAGATCTTGTCGATCTCGTCCAGGAACACGATGCCGTTGTTCTCGACCGCGCTGATCGCTTCCAGCGTCAGCTGCTCGGTGTCCAGCAGCTTGTCGGATTCCTCGTTGACGAGGATCTCGTGCGAGCTTTCCACCGTCAGCCGTCGCGTCTTGCTGCGGCCGCCCAGCTTGCCGAAGATGTCGCCGATCGAGATCGCGCCCATCTGCGCGCCCGGCATGCCCGGAATCTCGAACATCGGCATGCCGCCGCCTGACGACTGCGTCTCGACCTCGATTTCCTTGTCGTTCAGTTCGCCCGCACGCAGCTTCTTGCGGAAGGATTCCCGCGTCGCCGCGCTGGCATTGGCGCCGACCAGCGCGTCGAGCACGCGCTCCTCGGCGGCGAGCTGGGCGCGCGCCTGTACGTCCTTGCGTTTGCGCTCGCGCACCTGGGCGATCGCGACCTCGACGAGATCGCGCACGATCTGCTCGACGTCGCGGCCGACATAGCCGACCTCGGTGAATTTCGTCGCCTCGACCTTCAGGAACGGCGCATTGGCGAGTTTTGCCAATCGCCGCGCGATTTCCGTCTTGCCGACGCCGGTCGGCCCGATCATCAGGATGTTCTTCGGCAGCACCTCCTCGCGCAAGGAGCCGTCGAGCTGCTGCCGGCGCCAGCGATTGCGCAGCGCGATCGAGACGGCGCGCTTGGCATCGGCCTGGCCGACGATGAAACGGTCGAGTTCGGAAACGATTTCGCGGGGAGAGAAGTCTGTCATGGGACCTTAGCTAGGGTCAGATGCGGGCCGGGACAAGTCGCTTTTTCAGCCGTCAGATGATCGGTGGCCCCGATTGCCACTGCTTCACGGCCTCGATCGGATGGACCAGCATCAGAATATTCAGCGTCAGATTGTCGCGAATGTGGAGCGCCAGCATGATCTCGAAGGCGAACCCGAGCAGGACGGTCGCCGTGCCAGGCAGCACGCGTGCGGTAAGGAACCCCAGCACCATGAACAGCGTGTCCGACACCGAATTGACGATGCTGTCGCCAAAATAGTCGAGCGAGATCGTGCCGGCGCGGTAGCGCTCGATGATGAATGGCGAGTTCTCGACGATCTCCCAGGCGCCTTCGATCAGCATGGCGACGATCAGCCGTGCCGGCCACGACAGAGGCAGCAACGGCAGGCGCGCGAACAGCAGAAAGGTCAATCCGTAGAACAGGAAGCCGTGAAGGACGTGCGAGAAGCTGTACCAGTCGGCGATGTGCTGGGAGTTCTCCGAGCTGTTCACCACGCCATGCCACAGCTTGACGTAACCGCAGGTGCAGATCGGCACCCGGCCCATCGCGAACAGGATCGAGGCCTGCAGCGCCAGCAGCAGCAGCGCGATGCCGACCCAGGCGAATGCTGGCACCGCGGCTTTGCTTTCGTGCGCGCTGGTCAGTGTCATGGCTCGCGCACCATCAACAGTGCCGGCCCGTCGGGCGTCTCGACCATGCGGTCGCGGACGAAGCCCGCCTTCTCGTAGGCGCGCAGGGCTCGCAGATTGAGCGGGTCTGGATCGGTGACCATGCGCGGCAGGCCGTGCCGCAGCTGCTCGTCGACGAATTGGCGGATGAAGGCCGAGCCGTGGCCGCGCGCGATCATGTCGCTTTCGCCGATGAACTGATCGATCCCACGCGTGCCCTCCGGTTGCGACCCGAAGCCCGTATTCCAGGCGGTCAGGCGGTAGCACTGAAGATAGCCGAATGGCTTGTCGCCGGCCAACACGATGAACTGGTCCATCGCCGGCTCATCGAGGTCGCCGCTCACCAGCGCAAGCTGCTCGCCCGGATCGCCCCACCATTCCCGCACATGCGCCTCGCCCAGCCATCGCCGGATCCGCGGCAGGTCAGCCGCGGTCATCGGGCGGAAGGCGTAGGCGGGCGTCATGGCCTAGCCGGTCGCCAGGCTTTCGATGGTCACATTGCGGTTGGTGTAGACGCAGATGTCGGCGGCGATGTCGAGGGAGCGGCGGACGATGGTCTCGGCGTCCTTGTCGGTGTCGAGCAGGGCCCGCGCAGCCGCCAGTGCATAGTTACCGCCGGAGCCGATCGCCATCACGCCGGCCTCGGGCTCGAGCACGTCGCCGGTGCCGGTCAGCACCAGGGAGACGTCCTTGTCGGCCACGATCATCATGGCCTCCAGCCGCCGCAGGTAACGGTCGGTGCGCCAGTCCTTGGCGAGCTCGACCGCGGCCCGGGTCAACTGCCCCGGATATTGCTCGAGTTTGGCTTCCAACCGCTCAAAGAGCGTGAAGGCGTCGGCGGTGGCGCCGGCAAAGCCGCCGATGACGTCGCCCTTGCCGAGCTTGCGGACCTTCTTGGCGTTGGACTTGATCACGGTCTGGCCGATCGAGACCTGGCCGTCGCCGCCGACCACCACCTTGCCGCCCTTGCGGACCGTCAAGATCGTGGTGCCGTGCCAGCCCGGCGATCTGTTCTGGGAATCCTGCATGAAGTACCTCATTGTCCGACCTGATTTAGGCGGTCGGGGGCGAGGGCACAACGGGCCGCTCCGGGCCCAATTTCGCTCACCATAGGCAGAAGTAGAGGCCCGGCCAGCCGTTCCCGCAGTAGCGAAGGCGTCATGGGGCTGTTAAAAGACCCCCGTTTTCGGCCCCCGAACTAGGATGAAAGCTAGTTTTGATGCGCACCGCGACGATCAAGCGCAAGACCAAGGAAACCGACATCGAGGTCACCGTGAACCTCGATGGCACCGGCGTGTCCAATATCGCGACCGGCATCGGCTTTTTCGACCATATGCTCGATCTCCTCGCCCGCCATTCCCGCATCGACCTCACGGTCAAGGCGGTCGGCGACCTGCACATTGATCATCACCATACCACCGAAGACACCGGCATCGCGCTCGGCCAGGCGGTCAAGCAGGCGCTCGGCACCATGGCGGGCATCACCCGCTATGCCGGCGTGCACATGCCCATGGACGAGACGCTGTCGCGCGTCGTGATCGACATCTCGGGCCGCCCGGTCCTGGTGTTCAAGGTCGACTTCCCCCGCGACAAGATCGGCGAGTTCGACACCGAGCTGGTGCGCGAATGGTTCCAGGCCTTCGCCATGAACGCCGGCGTGACTCTCCACGTCGAGACCCTATATGGCGATAACAGCCATCATATCGCCGAGTCCTGCTTCAAGGGTCTGGCGCGGGCGCTGCGGGCGGCGGTTGCGATCGATCCGAAGGCGGTGGGCGAAATCCCGTCCACCAAGGGCTCGCTCGGCGGCTGACATCTCCGTTTCGGTGGCAAATGCTGCCGGCGGCATCACTGAATTCTTGAGAACGGGGCATCACCATGCCTGTCTACACAGTTCATGCTCCTTTCCCTGGCGGAGCCGATCTGCGCGCGACCGACAAGTTCGTCTTCGTGCGCGACGGCTTCCATTTCTGGGCGATGATCTTCGGCCCGTTCTGGCTGTTGTGGAACCGGCTGTGGCTGGTGCTGATCGGCTGGCTGGTCTTCGTCGCCGCGTTCAATGCCGGACTGTCCAGCCTCGGCATCGGACGCAGCGCGATCTTCTTCGCCGATATCATCGTTGCGCTGCTGATGGGCTTTGAGGCCTCCAGCCTGCGCCGCTGGACGCTGTCGCGCGGCAAGTGGCGGCTGCTCGATATCGTCGTCGCCGACGACGATGACACCGCCGAGCGCCGCTTCTTCGAGCGCTGGAGCCAGAAGCAGCACGGCATCGTCAACGATCAATGGGCTGTCGATCGCGGTGGCCCGCCGCCGACCCGCAACACGCCGGGTCAGCAATTTTCGAACCCGCCGCCGCTTCCGGCCGGCGGCATCATCGGATTGTTTCCAGAACCGGGAGGGTCAAGATGAGCATCGCCATCATCGATTACGGTTCCGGCAATCTGCATTCCGCCGCGAAAGCCTTCGAACGCGCCGCGCGCAGCCTGGAGAACCCGCAAAAGGTCTTCGTCACCAGCGATCCGGACCAGGCCTACAGCGCCGATCGCCTGGTGCTGCCGGGCGTCGGCGCCTTCGCCGATTGCCGGCGCGGGCTGGACGCCGTCAACGGCATGGTCGAGGCGATCACCGAAGCGGTGCGCGTCAAGGCGCGGCCGATGTTCGGCATCTGCGTCGGCATGCAGCTGTTCGCCACCCGCGGCAAGGAGCATGTCATCACGCAGGGCCTGAACTGGATCGCCGGCGACGTTGAGAAGATCACGCCGCGCGACGAAAGCCTGAAGATCCCGCATATGGGCTGGAACACGCTCGACGTGCTGCGCGAGCATCCGGTGCTGAACAAGCTGCCGCTCGGCCCCAAGGGCCAGCACGCCTATTTCGTGCACTCCTACCACCTCAACGCCGCCAATGAGGCGGACGTGCTCGCGCGCGCCGATTACGGCGGACCTGTCACCGCGATCGTCGCCAAGGACACCGCCATCGGCACGCAATTCCACCCCGAGAAGAGCCAGCGTTTTGGGCTCGCCCTGATCTCGAACTTTTTGCGATGGAAGCCGTGATTCTCTTTCCCGCCGTTGACCTCAAGGACGGCCAATGCGTGCGCCTCGAGCAAGGCGACATGGCGCGCGCGACCGTGTTCAATCTCAATCCCGCGGCGCAGGCGCAGAGCTTTGCCGAGCAGGGCTTTGAGTATCTCCACGTCGTCGACCTCGACGGCGCCTTTGCCGGCAAGCCGGTGAATGCGCAGGCCGTCGAGGCGATGCTGAAGACGATCAAGATCCCGGTGCAGCTCGGCGGCGGCATTCGTGACCTCGCCACCGTCGAAGCCTGGCTCGAAAAGGGCATCACCCGCGTCATCATCGGCACCGCCGCGGTGCGCGACCCCGAACTGGTGAAGGCGGCTGCGAAGAAATTCCCCGGCCGCGTCGCGGTCGGGTTAGACGCCCGCGACGGCAAGGTCGCGGTCGAGGGCTGGGCGGAAACCTCGCAGGTGACGGTGCTGGAGATCGCACAGCGCTTCGAGGATGCCGGCGTTGCCGCCATCATCTTCACCGACATCGCGCGCGACGGCCTGCTCAAGGGCCTGAACCTCGATGCGACCATTGCGCTGGCCGACGCCATTTCGATTCCCGTGATTGCCTCCGGCGGCCTCGCCTCGATCGAGGACGTCAAGGCGATGCTGACTCCGCGCGCATCGAGGCTCGCCGGCGCGATCGCAGGCCGTGCGCTGTACGACGGCCGGCTCGATCCTGCCGCCGCCCTCACCCTGATCCGCAACGCGCGCGCCGCCTAGGAGACATCAGATGTTCAAGGTGCGCGTGATCCCCTGCCTCGACGTCAAGGACGGAAGAGTCGTCAAGGGCGTCAATTTCGTCGATCTGCGCGATGCCGGCGATCCCGTCGAAGCCGCGATCGCCTATGACGCCGCCGGCGCCGACGAGCTCACTTTCCTTGACATCACCGCGACCCATGAGAACCGCGGCATCATGCTCGACGTGGTCCGGCGCACGGCGGAGGCCTGCTTCATGCCTGTGACCGTCGGCGGCGGCGTGCGCGAGGTTGACGATATCAAGACGTTGCTGCGCGCCGGCGCGGACAAGGTCTCGATCAACAGCGCCGCGGTGTCGCGGCGCGAGTTCGTCAAGGAGGCGGCCGAAAAGTTCGGCGAGCAGTGCGTGGTGGTCGCGATCGACGCCAAGCGGGTCAAGCGCCCGGGCGGCGACCGCTGGGAGATCTTCACCCATGGCGGCCGCAACTCGACCGGCATCGACGCCATCGAATATGCCCAGGAGGTGGTCTCGCTCGGCGCCGGTGAAATCCTGCTGACCTCGATGGACCGCGACGGCACAAGGCAGGGGTTCGACATCCCGCTGACCCGGGCGATCGCCGACAGCATTCCCGTTCCCGTGATCGCCTCGGGCGGCGTCGGCAATCTCGACCACCTCGTCGACGGTATCCGCGACGGGCACGCCACGGCGGTGCTGGCGGCCTCGATCTTCCATTTCGGGGAATTCACCATCCGCGAGGCCAAGGAGCACATGGCGCGGCGCGGCCTGCCCATGCGCCTCGATGCCTGACGACTCCCGCTCCTAGAAATGCTACACAAGCCGGCGGGGAATGGCCGCCGTGGCCTTATGTGTTTTTCGAGTAATTCCGATGCCGCGTTTCACGATCCACGATCTGGCCGAGACCATCGACGCCCGCGCGGCGGCCGGCGGCGAGGGCTCCTATACCCGCAAGCTCCTGGACAAGGGCGCTGAGCATTGCGCCAAGAAGTTCGGTGAGGAAGCAGTCGAAACCGTAATCGCAGCAGTCGAAAACGATCGCGCGCATCTGATCGCCGAGGGTGCCGATCTGCTCTATCATTTCCTTGTGCTTTTGAAGGCACGCGGCATAAAGCTGGAAGAGGTCGAGGCCGCGCTCGGCAAGCGAACCTCGATGTCAGGGTTGGAAGAAAAGGCGTCGCGCAAGAGCGATTGAGGGTTATTGTTTGAGCATGATCTTTTCGGAAAACCGCTTCACACTTTTCCGGATCAAGCTCTAGAGCAACGGAAAGGCGGCGTCATGGATATCCGCGCACCCGAGCAGCAGTATAATCCGTACCGCGTCTATACGCGCGAGCAATGGGCGCGGTTGCGCGACGACACGCCGATGACGCTGGAGCCGGGCGAGTTCGACCGGCTGCGCTCGCTGCACGATCGCCTCGATTTGCAGGAGGTCGAGGACATCTACCTGCCGCTGTCGCGCCTGCTGTCGATCTATGTCGATGCGATGCAGCGCCTGTATTACGCGGAGCGCCAGTTCCTCAACATCCGCGACCGCAAGATGCCCTACATCATCGGCGTCGCCGGTTCGGTCGCGGTCGGAAAATCAACCACCGCCCGCGTGCTCCAGGCGCTGCTGGCGCGCTGGTCGCCGCGCCCGAAGGTGGATCTGATCACGACCGACGGTTTTCTGTACCCGAATGCCGTGCTCGACCGGCAGGGCATCATGCAGAAGAAGGGTTTTCCGGAGAGCTACGACCTGCCGCTGCTGCTCGGCTTCCTCTCCGACATCAAGGCCGGCCGCCGCCACGTCCGCGCGCCGGTCTATTCGCATCTGACCTACGACATCGTGCCGAACCAGTGGGTCGAGATCGACCAGCCCGACATCCTGATCGTCGAGGGCGTCAACGTGCTGCAAACCGGCAAGCTGCCGCGCGACGGCAAGGCGGTGCCCGTCGTCTCCGACTTCTTCGATTTCTCGGTCTATATCGATGCCGACGAGGCGGCGCTGCGGCGCTGGTACATCAAGCGCTTCCTGGCGCTGCGCGACACCGCGTTCACCAATCCCAAATCCTACTTCAACCGCTACGCGCTGCTGTCCGACGAGGAAGCCACCGCCACCGCGATCGCGATCTGGGAGCGCACCAACCTCGCCAATCTCGAGGACAACATCCTGCCGACCCGCCCCCGCGCGACACTGATCTTGAAGAAGGGCCCCGACCACGTGGTGGAGAGCGTGGCGCTCAGGCGGCTTTAAGCGCGCCGGCCTTCGGAAGCGCGAGGGCTCCATGGTTGACCGTCACGCCGCGTAACGGCGTCAATTCCGGACCTCCTGTCGCTCTTTCGAGCCGACGAAGATGTGCCACGCGGTCAGAAACATGGCGGCGACGAGCGGGCCAATGACGAAGCCGTTCGCGCCGAAAGTCGCAAGGCCGCCCAGGGTGGCGAGCAGCACAACGTAGCTTGGCATTCGGATCGACTGGCCGACCAGGACAGGGCGGAGAAAGTTGTCGGCAAGACCGATCACGAAGGTGCCGAAAGCGAGCAGGATCATTCCCTTCGTGACTGCGCCTGCCACGAGCAGGTAGAGGCCGACCGGAACCCAGACCAGGGCGGAGCCAAGCACAGGCAGAAGCGAGAGCAGCGCCATGAGGGCGCCCGCCAGCAGCGGTGCAGTCAGGCCGAGCAGCCAGAAGATCAGCCCGCCAAGCGCGCCCTGGATCAGGGCAACCAGTATGATCCCTTTGATCGTCCCGCGAACCGAGAGGGTGAACGCATCCAGAATCGCGGCGGTGTGGCTCCTACGCAGCGGGAGTGCGTCGCGGATGCGTAGATTCAGCTCGTCGCCGTCGCGCAGGAAAAAGAACAGCAAGTATAGCATCACGAGCAAGCTTGCGACGAACTCCACTGTCAACTGACCGATGTTGATCGCGTGCCCGGCCAGTTGCTGGCCGGCCGGGACGACCAGGCTCGAGAGGCGTTCTTTCAGGGCCGAAAGATCAATGCCGGCCAGACGGTCCGAGACGGAAACCGCCCAGTCAGGCAGCGCGGATTTCAGTTGCTGCAGGGGATGAGCGAAACTGATCTCCCCGGTCTGAACGCGCTGATACAGCTCCCCTCCCTGGTCGATGAGCGAGGCGATCACGACGGCCACGGGGATCAAGACCATGACGACCACGACGAGGACGGTGGAAAGTGCGGCAAGGTTGCGCCATTCCGGGAACGTTTCCAGGCAAAGTCGATAGAGTGGCGCGAAGATGATCGCCAGCAGCGTGGCCCACAACAATGCGCCGGAGAACGGCCAAAGCAGCCAGCCGAACGCGACGGAGATTGCCGCAAGCAAGACGAGGAATGAGCGGTCTTCCGATGTTCTCACGTGTCGCCGGCCTTTCAGTCGCTCCTCACGGGACGTTGGTATCACAGGACTGTGGCGGGGCGGCAAGTCACGCCCGTCTCGTCGCGCCGGCCGCCGGGTTGGATGCGGTCTGTCACCTGCCGGCCTTCGCACTCCAGTCCGCAGGCTTGATGCGCCCCGCAAAGACCGCGGGGTCGGAGCCGCTGGTCTTGTAGACGAAAGCTTCGCCCTCCTGCACGTCGCCGGCGTCCTTGCCAAAGGCATCGGCGATATTCGTCTTGTGGGTGACCAGGAAGACGTTGGTGCCCGCCTTCGGCGGCGCATCGACGAGCTGTCGCACGGCCTGTCCGGCCTTTGCATTTGCACCGGTCGGGTTTGCCATTCCCGCCGCGCTGGCGTTGCTGCTGTCCGTCAACGCATCGACCGGCTTGACCTCGCGGCCGGAGATCAGCTTGCCGGTCTCGATCGCGCGGTTCAGCCGGCTGGTGTAGACATCGCCGATCGGGATCGCGAGCTCCTTGATCGCCGTCCCGATCTGGCGTGCCATGTCCCTGCCCTTTTCACTGAGCTGACGCTGGGCGCTCATGTCGTCGAACCTGAAGGGATAGACGTCCTTTTGGCTGTCGTCGGTCGCGGTGTGCCGAAAGACCAGGACGTAGCCGCCTTGCTTGAGCGATGAGATCAGCTCCGGCGTGTCGCCTGCGGCGGATCCGGAGAGTCCAGCAAAAAGGACAGCGACTGCGAGGCGGCAAAGCAAGTTCATGCTCGAAATCCTCTATCGCAAATGCCCCCCCGAGGATGGTGACGCGCAACGCGGTCGATTTCAATTATCGATTGCGGCCGAGATGAGGTTCCCGTGAAATTCTGGATCAGACCGCCAGTTGCCGTGACGCCGCCAGTCCCGCCAGCGCTTCGTCCAGCTTGTCGCGGTCGAGCGGCTTGATCAAAAACCCGTTCATGCCCGCCTCGAAGCAGGCGTAGCGATCTTCCACCAGCGTGTTGGCGGTGAGCGCGAGGATCGGGGTGTGATGACCGCCGGTGGCGGCCTCGTGCGCGCGGATGCGCTTGGTCGCCTCGATGCCGTCGAGCTGAGGCATCTGGATGTCCATCAGCACGAGATCATAAGGCGTGCCGGCCGAGCTGGCTGCCAGCCAGGATTCCAGCGCGGCCTCGCCATGGACGGCGATGACGACGCGATGGCCGAGTTTCGTCAGCAGCGAACGCATCAGCAGCGCGTTGATCTCGTTGTCTTCCGCAACGAGGATGGAAAGCCCCTTTGCCGGTGTCGCGCTCGTGGAGTCGGCCGGCGGCTCCGGCGCGAGCTCGGGCGATGCGACCTGCGGCGTCAGCGCGAGGCGTGCCGCGAGCGAGGCCGCCCGCAGCGGCTTCACCAGAAAGCCGGTGAAGGCCGTCGACAGCTTTTCATGGCGCGAGCTCGACGTCAGCAGCACCAGCCGTTGCGGCGCATGGACGCGGGCCACTTCGCCCAGCCGATCGGCAATTGCGGGGCCGATCGCGCGATCGACCAGCACCGCGTGCCATGAGCGTTCCGGCAGCAGCGCTTCCGCGACAGTGGCGTCAGTCACCAGGCAGGTCTGGCTGCCCCAGCGCTCCAGGCGCCGCGCGATCAGCGAAGCCTCGATGCCCTCGGCAATCAGGAGGATCGACTTGCCCGTGAGGTCGGGACTCGGGAACGCGGTCTGCCCCGCGCCTCCTTGCGATGGCGCGAGCGGCACCGCGACCTCGAAGGTCGCGCCCCTGCCCGGTTCGCTCGTGAGTGTGATCCGGCCGCCCATGCGCTTGACGATGCGTTCGCTGATGGCAAGGCCGAGGCCGGTGCCGCCATAGGTGCGGGCGACGCGCTCGTCGGCCTGCTCGAATTCGCGGAAGATGCGTTGCTGCGCTTCGGCTGCGATGCCGATGCCGGTGTCGCGGACGAGGAAGCTGATCTCGCTCGGCCAGATGCCGGGCTCGACGATCAGTGCCACGCCGCCGCTCGCGGTGAACTTGATGGCGTTGCCGGCGAGGTTGAGCAGCACCTGGCGCAGCCGCGCGGCATCGCCGACCACCTCGAGCGGCAGGCGCTCGTCGACATAGGCGGCGATCTCGAGCGCCTTCGCCTGCGCGCGCGGCGCGAGCAGCTCGGTGATCTCCTCGATCAGGGGCGAGAGCGCGAAGGGGCGTTGCTCGAGGTCGAGCTTGCCGGCCTCGATCTTGGAATAATCGAGCATCTCCTCGATCAGCGCCATCAGCGCTTCGCCGGAGGTTTTCACGGCCTTCGCGTAGGTCGCCTGCTCCGGCGTCAGCGTGGTGTCGAGCAAGAGGCCGCCCATGCCGATGATGCCGTTGAGCGGCGTGCGGATCTCGTGCGAGGCCATCGCGAGGAAGCGCGATTTGGCGCGGTTGGCGGCATCGGCCTGGTCGCGGGCGTCGGACAATGCGCGCTCGGTCTCGGTGCGGTCGGTGACGTCGCGTCCCACACTCTGCAACTCGGCCGGCTGGCCGGCATCGAGGCGGACATAACCCTCGCGCCAGGCGATCCAGCGCGCGCCGATCGGGGTTGCGATCTTCTGATCATGAACGCGCGTGCCATTGCTTTCGCGGGCATTGTCGCCCTGCTCCAGCACGTCGAAATCGAAGCGCGTGCCGACCAGTGCGGCGCGCGCCTGCCCCGCAAGCGCGCAATAGGCGTCGTTGGCAAAGGTGATACGGCCGTTTGTGTCGCGCAGCACGATCAGGTCGCCCTGCTGTTCGAACAGGCTGCGGGCGCGCTCCTCGGCTTCCTTCAGCTCCCAATTGCGGTCGATCAGCGCCTCGTTGTGAGCGGCGAGCTTGCGCAGCCGCTTGTTGACGAAGCGCAGCCGCATGCTGAGCGTGGCCAGGCCAAGGCAGGCGAGCGCGAACAGGAAGCTCGCGCCGATCGCAAAGGCATTGGGATCGTAGCCGGAGTTCTCCGAGCGGCTGCCGGAGACGAAGCCATAAGCGCCGCCGAACGTCGCCGAGAAGATCATGAAGGAGCGGATCGCGAAGGCAATTCTCGGATGCTGCCGCCTGAAGCGGCGCATGCGCACCTTGATCCGGAACGTCCGACCCATCGCCACCGACCCCGACTCTTGTCTTAGAACCCCGTACTCGCCGCGTGCGACGATGTCCCGCCGACCTTGCAAACAGCTTGAGGCTTTGGCGCCGCCTCCAAACAGGGTTGACGAGGTGTTAACGTCTTAAAGCGAGGCGGCCTGGAACGGGCGGTGACCGTCGTGGGCGCCGACGATCAGCGCCGCCGCCTCGCGCTGCGAGAACGTCTTCGAGCGCACATAGATGCGGTAATCGGCCGGGCCGTCGGTGGAGAGGTAGATCACCGGCCCGCCGTCGACCGGCTGCGCGGCAATCGTGATGAGCCGGGTCTGCGGACTGGCCTGGCAGGAGTCCGGCTCGGAGCCGAGACCGTCGTCCACCACCGCGAAGTCCGCACCGTCCGCATCGTCGGTGATCTGAACCCTGACCGTGGCCCGCGTCGGATCGTCGGTGAAGGCGACATGGACGCCGGCGGTCCAGAACAGCGATGTCAGCTCGACGGAGGTTTCGCCCAGGGCGATGCAGGGATGCGAGACCGATCCGATCTCGCTGCGGGCAAACACCGCAGCCGCCAACAGGGGAACGACCGAGGCCAGGATCTTGAAACGCAACATGACACTCTACTCGCCAGGCCCGTACGGGAACTTGTGAGCCTTATGGTTTGCAGAGCGTAAAGGAAACTCGTTACCGCCGGGTTGATGCGCGGAGTGATCACGCCATCTGGCGCACATCCTCTGCGAGTGCGCGGTAGGACAGCGCTTCGGCGAGATGCAGCCGGCCGATCTTGTCGGCGCCATCGAGGTCGGCGAGCGTGCGCGCCACCCGCAGCACGCGGTGATAGCCGCGCGCCGACAGCCGCATGGTCTCGGCGGCGTCGCGCAGCAGCTTGGCGCCCTGCGCGTCGGGCTTGGCGATGTCTTCCAGCACCGAGGCCGGTGCCTCGGCATTGGTGCGGACCCGCGGCAGGCCGATCGCCGCGTAGCGCGCAAGCTGGATGTCGCGCGCCGCCGCGACGCGTGCGGCGACCTCGGCTGATCCTTCCGCCGGCGGCGGCAGGATCAGGTCGGCTGCGGTCACCGCCGGAACCTCGATGCGCAGGTCGATGCGGTCCATCAAGGGCCCTGAGATGCGCGCCTGGTAGTCGCCGGTGCAGCGATCGATGCGGCCGCGCTTGCAGGCATAGCCGGGTTCGAACGCGTTGCCGCAGCGGCAGGGATTCATCGCCGCGACCAGCATGAAGCGGGCAGGGTAGGTGACGCGATGATTGGCGCGGGACACCGAGACCTCGCCGTTCTCCAGCGGCTGGCGCAGCGAATCCAGAACGCGCGGATCGAACTCCGGAAGCTCGTCGAGGAACAGCACGCCCTGATGCGCCAGCGAGATCTCGCCGGGCTTGGCGCGCATGCCGCCGCCGGTGAGTGCGGCCATGCTGGCGGAATGATGCGGCGAGCGGAACGGGCGCCGCGACGTCAGCGCGCCGCCCTCGATCTCGCCGGCAACGGAGGCGATCATCGAGACCTCGAGCAGCTCGCCCGGCGACAGTGGCGGCAGGATCGAGGGCAGGCGCGCCGCCAGCATCGACTTGCCGGCGCCGGGCGCGCCAATCATCAACAGGTGATGTCCGCCGGCGGCCGCGATCTCCAGCGCCCGCTTGGCGCTTTCCTGGCCCTTGATGTCGCGCAGGTCGAGCGGCGAGGCGGCGGCCTCGTGCACCCTGGGCGAGGGCCGCGACAGCACCTGCGTGCCCTTGAAGTGATTGGCGATCTGGATCAGCGATTGTGCGGCGATGATCTGGATGTCCGGGCTCGCCCAGGCCGCTTCCGAGCCGCAGGCGGCCGGACAGATCAGGCCTTCCTCGCGCACATTGGCGCCGATCGCGGCGGGAAGAACGCCGGCCACCGGCGCGATCGAGCCGTCGAGACCGAGCTCGCCGAGAACGGTGAAGCCGGTCAGCGCATCCGGCGGAATGGCGCCGATCGCCGCCATCAGCCCGAGTGCGATCGGCAGGTCGTAATGGCTGCCTTCCTTCGGCAGGTCGGCCGGCGCCAGATTGACGATGATCCGCCGCGCCGGCAGCGCCAGGCCTGAAGCGATCAGCGCCGAGCGGACCCGCTCCCGCGCCTCGGACACCGCCTTGTCCGGCAGGCCGACGATGGCAAAGGCCGGCAGGCCCGGCGCGACCTGCACCTGCACGTCGACCGCGCGGGCCTCGATCCCCTCAAAGGCGACGGTAGAAACCCGTTGAACCATGCCGAACCAACCTGCCCTCTTGCACAATCGAGGGTAGCAGAGCCGGCCACCCTCCGCAAGAACAATACGGGAACATATCTAGCGCCGCCCAAGCCCTAACCAATCGTAAACGAGACGCGAACACTACGTCTCGAATGCGAGCGGCAGTCCTCAGCACATTCCAACGAATGTCCGCTACTTCTAGGGCTGCGGGATGGGCCGTGATCTAACAAGTGAACAAGCAAATGCTGGTAAATCGCCGGAGAAGCGAACGTCGGGTATGCAGCCGGCTCGCCAAGATCCATTTTGGCGCGGGCTCGCTGCCGCGGGATTGCACAATCACGGATATCTCGGACGGGGGCGTGAAAGTGGTGGCGGAATTTCTGGAAGTGCCGCCGCAATTCACCATCATCTTCGCACCCGACTATTCCCGCCAGTGCCGGCTGCGCTGGCGCATCGGCTGCGAATTCGGTGCCGAGTTCACCGATTAGGCTGCGGGGCTGACTTCCTTAACGGGAATTTAGCGTTAATCGGTAAGCATCTCTGATCAGTCGCCGAGTGATCAGAGTATGCCCAAGCGTTTGTCCCGTGCCTCTCGCCCGGCGAGATATCTGTTTTCCGCGCTTCTGATCCTTGCCCTCGGCGGCTGCCAGACCACCGGCATCGAGGACATCACCGGCGCGCTCGGCGGCAAGTCGGACGCCGCGAGCAAGGCCGACGCCAAGCCGGACATGGATGCGTTGCGCGAGCGTTATCGCGCCAAGCCCAGCGATCCCAACATCGCGCTCGAATACGGCAAGGCGCTGCGCGAGACCGGGCAGCGCGCCCAGGCGGTCGCGGTGCTCGAGCAGGCCGTGCTCGGCCATCCCAGCAACAAGGCGCTGCTCGCCGGCTACGGCCGCGCGCTCGCCGACAACGGCAATTTCCAGCAGGCTTTCGACGTTCTGAGCCGCGCGCATTCGCCCGAGGATCCGGACTGGCGTATCCTGTCGGCGCAAGGCGCGGCGCTCGACCAGCTCGGCCGCAACGAAGAGGCGCAGCAATACTACGCGACCGCGCTGAAGATCGTGCCGGACGAGCCGCAGGTTCTGTCCAATCTCGGCCTGTCCTACGTGCTGCAAAACAATCTGCCGAAGGCCGAACAGGTGCTCGGCCGCGCCTATCAGCGCAATCAGAACGATGCGCGGGTCCGTGCCAATCTCGCGCTCGTGCTGGGATTGCAGGGCCGCGAGGCCGAGGCTGAAATCCTCGTGAAGGCAGATTTGCCGCCGGACCAGGCCGCGGCGAAGGTCACGGCGCTACGCCAGCTGCTGGCGAAGAAGCAGCAGCAGCGGGCGGACAAGTAGCCCGCCGTCCGCCTGAATTCCTGTCCTGACGCGTTTTCCTGACGCGAACCGGCATCCGCTTCGCTCGAAAACGCTCTGGCGCTTATGACGCCTTGCGATGCGGGGCGGATGCGCGGCCCGATCGGCCCTTCAGCTTCTTCAGGAGCGGTGCGAGCAGCGAGCGCTTCGGCTTCTTCACCTCGCCGCGCCCGGCGAGGCGGTTCGCCATGTTCTGGAACAGCTCGGTGGTGCGGTGGCTCTTGGAGACCTCCGCGATCATCTGGCCGTTATTGGCCGCGGTCGAGAACAGCTTCGAATCGAACGGGATCACCGCGATCGGCTGGCTCTCCATGGTCTTGGCGAACGACTTGACGTCGATCTCCGCGCGCTTGTGCATGCCGACCTGGTTGATGCAGTACAGCGGCGGCCGGTCGTTCGGCCGCGCCGCCTTCAGCACGTTCAGCATGTTCTTGGTGTTGCGCAAGTTGGCGAGATCGGGCTCGGCCACGATCACGATGTCATCGGCGTTGATCAGCGCGCGCCGCGTCCAGCCCGACCATTGATGGGGGACGTCGAGCACGATGCAGGGCGTGGTCATGCGCAGCGTGTCGAACACCGCGTCGAAGGCTTCCGCGCCGAAATCGTAGACCCGGTCGAGGGTGGCAGGCGCGGCCAAGAGGCTGAGGCGCTCGGTGCATTTGGCGAGCAGGCGCTCCATCAGCGCCGTGTCGGGCCGGTCCTGCGACAGCACCGCGTTGGCGATGCCCTGCACCGGGTCCTGGTTGTAGTCGAGGCTCGCGGTGCCGAAGGCGAGGTCGAGGTCGATCACGACGGAATCGAGCGCGAGGTCGCGAGCGATGGTCCAGGCCACATTGTGCGCGACGGTGGACGCGCCGACGCCGCCCTTGGCGCCGACCACCGCGATGACGCGGCCGGTGATGATGGCTTCGGACGCCGAGAACAGGCTGCAGATCGAACGGACCACGTCGAGCGTTTCGACCGGTCCCACCACATAGTCGTTGACGCCGCGGCGCACCAGCTCGCGATAGGGCGCCGTGTCGTTGGGGTTGCCGATCACGACCACGCGGGTGCCGGGATCGCAGACGCCGGCGAGATCGTCCAGGCCCTCCAGGATGTCGCGCGTGCCGTCGGATTCGATCACGATCACGTTCGGCGTCGGCATCGATTCATAGACTTCGATCGCCGCGGCGAGGCCGCCTTCCTTGGCGGTGAGATGTGCCTTGGCGAGCCGGCGATCCTGCCCGGCCGCCGTCACTGCGGCGAGCGTCTGGTCGGTCTCGCAAAAGGCTTGCACGGAAATGCGAGGAACCGGCGCAATATGCTCCTCGGGGTGCCGCGGATGGTCCGCTTCTTCGTCGTTGACGCTCGTCATCTGCCTGTGTCGCTGAGCTTGGCCTTGTCGGCCTCGGGGTTGGGAGTCGCGACCGGCGTGCCCTTGCGATAGCGTTCGAAGGCGATGTCGCGACGTGCGGTATAGACCGGCGTTTCGGCTCGCGGCTGCTCGAGGTCGGCGGGATTGTCGATCATCGCCGCGAGATTGCGCTGGCTGGCGCAGCCCAGATTGAAGTACGGCTGGTTCTCGTTGTAGCCGGGGTCGAGGATGGACGGACCGATGTCTTCGGGCCACAGCCCGCAGGGGCCGGCGACCGCGGCGATGCGGGAATAGCTCAGGCGGATGGTGGGCAGCAGTCCGGGATCCTCGGGCCGATAGGGATGCTGGACGATGGCACGCGACGGCACGCCGCCGGATGCGAGCACGGAACGGATTTCCCGATAGGTCGCCGCGGCGGAACGCGAATTCGCGGCGTCGATCGGCACGTCGACGACGACGGAGCCGGTGCCTTCGCGCACCCAGTCCCGGGCGATGCCCGCGACGTCGGCGTGCTGTGCGGCCGAGAGGCCGCCTCTCGCCTTGCCGACGAAAATCACGATCGACTTCTTGGCCTCCTGCACCGCGATCGGATGGCGCTGGCGGTAATCGGTCGGCACCGTCTGGGTGACGATCTCGCCCGTGGTGTTGCACGCACCCAGCATGACGGAGAGCCCCGTCAGCACCAGCGCGACGCTTAAGCCGCGACGTCGATCGGCCATGGTCTTCGTCATCGCTTGATCCCCTCTTGCCCCGATCCTTGCCCCGTTCCCCAAGCCGTCCGTCGGTCTCAGTCGATGATGAAGCCGAAATCGCCGCGGGCGCCGTCAATCGGATCGACGCGGCGCGCGATGCCATAGAGGCGGTTCATGCGGCCGAGCAGCGCCGTCTGCGCGTCCGAGGCCGGCGCGAAGCCGTCGTCGGGCCGCGACAATTCCTTCTGGGCGACCGCGCGCACCACATAGGGCGTCACGATCACCATCAGCTCGGTCTCGTTGTTGACGAAGTCCTGGCTGCGGAACAGCGCGCCGATGATTGGCACCTGGTCGACGCCGGGCAGGCCGTTGATCGCCTGCTTGGTCTGCTGCTGGATCAGGCCGGCCATCGCCATCGAGCCGCCCGAGGGAATTTCGAGCGTGGTCTCGGCGCGGCGGGTCTGGATCGAGGGGATGGTGATCGAGCTGGTCTGGCCCGCGGACACCGCCTGCGTCACAGAGATGGCGTTCTGATTCGACAGCTCCGAGACTTCGGTCATCACGCGCAGGCTGATACGTCCCTCGCTCAACACGACCGGCGTGAAGTTCAGGGAGATGCCGAATTTCTTGTAGGTGATCTGGGTGGTACAGACGTGAGTGACCGGATCGCAGGAATAGCCCGCAGGGATCGGGAATTCGCCGCCGGCAATGAAAGTGGCGGACTCGCCGGAGATCGCCGTCAGGCTCGGCTCGGCCAGCGTCCGCATCACGCCGGCGCTTTCCATCGCGCGCATCGTTGCGTTGACGGTGGCCACGCCTTTTGCCAGTCCGGTAAGACCGAGCCCGTTGCTGCTGACGAGCGGGCCGCCAGAGACCGAGAACGGGTTGGAATTGTTGAAGTTCACGACCGCGGTGCCGGCATTCAGGCTGGCGCTGAGATCGACGCCCAATTGCTTGACGATGTCGCGGCGCACTTCGCCGACGACGACCTTGAGCATCACCTGGTCGCGGCCGCGCACCACGATGTTGTTGACCACCTTGTCGGAGCCGCCGACCAGCTTGGCGGCGACGTCGCCGGCCTGCTGCGCCTCGACCGGGCTCGACACCGAGCCGGTCAGCATCACGCTGTCGCCGACGCCTTCAATCTGCACGCCCGGCAACGACTGGCGCAGCGCGGCACGCATGCCGTTGAGGTCGCGCTTCACAGCGATGTCGTAGGCGGCGACCTGCTGGCCGTCGGCGGTGAAGAACACGACGTTGGTCTGGCCGACCTGGCCGCCGATGATATAGGCGCGCTGGGCCGAGCGGATCACCGCGTTGGCGATCTTGGGATCGGCCACCAGCACATCCTTGACATCGCGGGGCAGGTCGATGACGACCGACTTGCCGACGCCGAGCGACAGGAAACGCGTCTTCGCCGGCGCGATCGTCCCGACCGACGCCACGCCGAGATCCGGCGCCTGCATCGGCGCCTGGTCGCCGACCGGCGTTTCGGCGGCGCTGACCAGGCTAGGCGCTGCGAGCAGCCCCAGCGTCAACATCGCCCCCACCCAGAACGTGCGTGCGCGATTCCCCCGAATGCGCAAGCCCGCCCGATCATCCCCGTAGTTCATTGTGTCCCCATCACTTCTGTGACGTCTGTTGTCGCACCTGTACGCCGTAGCGGATCACGTTGACGCCGCCGGAACGCTTGATCGCCACGTCCTCGGCCGTGAGCTCGGTTGCGTTGGCATCGACGATGCTCCGCAGCGCAAGCTGGAGCGTGCCGCCCTGGCGCGCCGCGGCGAGCGTTGCGACCTGATCCGGCTTGAGCTCGAGCGTGACGGTCTTGCCGAGCACGGCGTTCTGTCCGTCCTTTTCCTTCGGCGCCTGGTCGATCGCGAGCACGCGGATGTTGCTCAGGATGACCTCGGACAGGATGAGGTCGTTGCCGCCGGTCGTGCCGTTGGGGTCGGGATTCTTCAGGCGGCGGGTCAGGACGATGTCGACGCGGTCGTTCGGCAGGATGAAGCCGCCGGCGCCGGTCTCGGCTGAAATCTCGGTGGAAACGGCGCGCATGCCCGACGGCAGTATCGCGGCCATGAAGCCGGAGCCTTCGGCCTTGACCAGCTTCTGCTCGCGGATCGGCTCGCCCTGCATCAACGGCACGCGCGCGATCGAGCCGACGATCTGGTTCTGCGCTTCGGGCCTGCTGTCGCGGCGGATGAAGGCGCCGCTCGCAGTCGCCGCCGGCCATACCTGCCATTGCAGGTCCTCCGGCTTCACATACTGGCCGAGCCCGATGTCGTTCTTCGCGACCAGGATCTCGACCGTCGGCAGGTTCTCGGCGACGGGCTGAACGGGCGCGGGCTTGCTGTCATAACCGCTCGCCAGATACGCAGCGACGCCGCCGGCGCCCAGCGCGATGACGAGAACGACAATGCGTGCGGTATTCATACGCCTCTACTCTTACGCGGGGCACTCGAACCGCACGTGGCGGGTTCCCCTGTGTCGATGAGTAGGGAGTAAAAGTATAAGGGGTGTTGCGAGGCCGAATGCGATGACCGGCCACGGCCCGAGTTCTGGGCAGATGGTGAACGGCGCGTTATTCGGTCGGCCAGCGGCCCCGTAGATTCACGCAGTACGAGACGTTCGTCCGAACGATGCGCGCGGCGTCATGGTGAACGGGTGGTTAGTGATGGTGGTTTGAAGCCATGCCGTCATGGCAGCGTGTCGCTGTATCCGCGACAACGCTGGTGGTCCGTCATCCTGAGGTGCTCACCTTGCGATGCTACGCATCGCAAGGTGAGCCTCGAAGGATGCACGGCCGGGATGCAGCCGGGCCGTCGCCCTTCGAGGCTCGCCCAGCAGCGCAATTGCGCCGCTAAGCTCGCACCTCAGGGTGACGGTGATGGATTGGCGTCGCGGGACTCCTGAGTGTGTGGCCCGGATGGAGCGCAGCGCAATCCAGGCCACGAAGCGACAGGCGCCTTACTTCCCCCGCTTCTGCTCGATCGTGTCCCAGACCTTCGCCGCGACGTCCGGGCCGCCGAGCCGCGCGATGGCGCGGATGCCCGTTGGCGAGGTCACGTTGATCTCGGTGAGGTTGCCGTTGATGACGTCGATGCCGACGAACAGGAGGCCGCGCTCACGCAGCGCCGGGCCGAGGGTGGCACAGATCTCGCGTTCGCGCGGGGTGAGCTCGGTCTCCTGCGCCGCGCCGCCGCGCACCATGTTGGAGCGGAGGTCGTCGGCGGCGGGCACACGGTTCACCGCGCCGGCGAACTCGCCGTTGACCAGGATGATGCGCTTGTCGCCGTGCTTCACCTCGGGGATGAACTGCTGGATCACCCAAGGCTCCTTGAACGTGACCGAGAACATGTCGAACAGCGAGCCGAAATTCATGTCCTGCGGCATCACGCGGAACACCGCCGCGCCGCCATGGCCGTGCAGCGGCTTCATCACGACGGCGCCGTGCCTGTCCCGGAACGCGTTGATCTCATCCAAGTCGCGCGAGATCAGGGTCGGCGGCATCAGCTGCGGGAAGTTCATCACGAACAGCTTTTCCGGTGCGTTGCGCACCGAGGCCGGATCGTTGACGACCAGCGTCTTCGGATGGATGCGCTCCAGGAAATGCGTCGAGGTGATGTAGGCGAGGTCGAACGGCGGGTCCTGGCGCAGCAGCACCACGTCGAAGCCGTTCAGCGCCTCGCGCTTGGGCTCCCCGAGGGTGAAATGATCGCCCGGCTCGTCGCGCACGGTCAGCAGCTGCACCGGCGCGACCAGCTCCTCGCCGACCATCGAGAGTTTGTCGGGCGTGTAATAGGACAGGCCGTGGCCGCGGTTCTGCGCCTCCAGAAGCAGCGCAAAGGTGGAATCGCCCTTGATATTGATGCGAGCGATGGGGTCCATCTGGACGGCGACGTTCAGTTTCATGGTCTGCCTTTCAGGTCGAGGCGTCGAATGCTGCCAACACATGGCGCGGAAGTGATCGCGGCGCAATCAGCATGGCGTCGAATCGCAATTCGAATTCGGCATGCTCGGGATGCGCTACGAGCCAGCCTTGCGCGGCGTCGATGATGCGCTGCTGCTGGCGCGGCGTCACGGCGAAGGCGGCATCGTCCAGGCTCGCGCGGGCCTTGACCTCGACGAAGGCGATCAGGTTGCGCCGGCGCGCCACGATGTCGATCTCGCCATGCGGGGTGCGATAGCGCTTGGCGAGGATGCGATAGCCCTTGGCCATGAGATAGGCGGCGGCGCGGCTCTCGGCCGAGATGCCGGTGCGGAACGCGGCGACGCGCTCGGGCGAGGGGACCTTCGGTTCCGCTCCGCCCTCAGTCTTCGCCATCGCCGCCCCGCAAATCTCTTGCGAGCTCGAGTGCGCGGGCATAGACCTCGCGCCGCGGCCGGCCGGACAGCTCGACGGCATGGGCCACGGCGTCCTTGACGCTGTGCGTGGCCAGCTGCGCGCGCAGGAGATCGTCGAGCGCATCCGATGTCAGCATCTCGGCGTCTGCCGCAGGCGGCGCGATCACCAGCACGAACTCGCCGCGCGTCTCTAGCGTATCCGCTTCGCGTGCCAGCTCGTTCAGCGTCGCGCGCGAAATCTCCTCGTGCAGCTTCGTCAGCTCGCGGCAGATCGCGGCCTCGCGCGTCCCCATGATCTCGGCGAGCTCGGCGAGCGTGTCCTGCACGCGGTTGCCGGATTCGAACATCACCAGCGTCGCATCGATGCGGGCAAGCTCGGTGAGGCGGCTTCGCCGCGCGGCGGATTTCGCCGGCAGAAAGCCCTCGAAGAAGAAGCGGTCGGTCGGCAGCGCCGCGACCGACAGCGCCGCCAGCACCGAGGACGGGCCGGGCAGCGCGTAGACGGCATGGCCGGCGGCGCAGACCTCGCGCACCAGCTTGAAGCCGGGATCGGAGATCAGCGGCGTGCCGGCGTCCGACACCAGCGCGACCGAGCCGCCTTGTGAAAGCCGCTCCAGGATCTTCGGGCGCGCGGCCTCGGCATTGTGCTCGTGGTAGGGCTTGAGCTGCGCGGAAATGTCGTAGCGCTCGGTCAGGCGCCGCGTGATGCGGGTGTCCTCGCAGGCGATGACGTCGACGCCGGCGAGCGTCTGAAGCGCGCGCAGCGTGATGTCGCCGAGATTGCCGATCGGGGTCGCGACCAGATAGAGCCCCGCGGCCGCTTTCGGCGCCGCAAGACGATGGGCATCGATGGAGAAGCCGCGCGGGGCGGCGTCTGTGCCTTCAGGCGTATTTATCGGAGCCGGCTTTGCGCGCATAATGAAACGAACTTAGGCATGATCCACGGGGCTGGGAACCGGTCCTCCGAAAAAGATCGTGCCGGGGCAAGAGGTCAAGCGAGGGGCGGGGCAAGGGTTGAAGAGGACGGGAATGTGATCCATCCGGGATCACATTCGAGAGGGGATCAAGCGCCAGCGCCATATTCGCGGCGGAAACGCCGCCTTGATGCTGGGTGACGAACGGCGAACAGCTAACCGGGAATTGATGTGCGGCGGCGTTAAGCGATCATTATCCTTTTGTTTTGGTTAACTATTTGCCGACAATATGCCTGAATCCGCGGCTTCTGTCGCGGCAAGTTTGTGTGACCGGCTGGCGACGGCAGGTCAGAAGAGAAGCTGCCATGCTGGGCCCGCGTCATCCAACGTCTTCCGATCCGGGGCCCCAATCGTCGGGTGCGACCCGGCGGAGCGCGCTCGGCCTGTTGCTCGGCGCGCCGCTGCTGTCGGCCTGCGCCGGCGTGCAGCAGAGCCTCAGCCAGTTCTCCAATCCCTTCAGCAGCTCCTCCGCGCCCCCGGCTCAGCCGGCCGGCCCGCCGCAACAGGCCACGACCGCCGGCACCGGCGGGGTGAAGGTTGCCGTGATCCTGCCGCTCTCGGCCGCCGGCAACGCCGGCCTCGCCGCGCAGTCCATGCGCAACGCCGCCGAGATGGCGCTGGCCGAATTCCAGAATCCGAACATCCAGCTGCTGATCAAGGACGACAATGGCAGCCCGCAAGGCGCGCAGGCAGGTGCGCAGCAGGCGGTCGACGAGGGCGCCGAGATCATCCTGGGACCGCTGTTTGCGCAGTCGGTGCCGGCGGTGGCGCAGGTCGCGCGCACGCGCGGCATTTCCGTCATCGCGTTCTCGACCGATTCCAGCATCGCCGGCCGCGGCGTCTATCTGCTGAGCTTCCTGCCGGAGTCCGACGTCAACCGCATCGTCGAATATTCCGCCAGCATCGGAAAGCGCTCCGTCGCCGTGCTCGTGCCCGACAATGCCTATGGCAACGTGGTCGAGGCCGCGGTGAAGGCGGCGGTGCCGCGGCGTGGCGGCCGCATCGTCGCGTTCGAGAGATACGGTGCCGATCGCGCCACGCCGGCGCGCACCGTGGCGCAACAGCTCGGCAGCGCCGATGCGCTGTTCATCGCCGATGACGGCGACGCCGTCGTCACGGTGGCGGATGCGATGACCGCGGCGGGCGCGAATTTGCGCAACATCCAGCTGCTCGGTACCGGCCTGTGGGACAGTCCGCGCGTCTATGCGAGCTCGGCCCTGCAAGGCGGTCTCTATGCCGCGCCGGATCCGGCCGGCTTCCGCGCTTTCTCCGGCCGCTACCGCACCAAATACGGCGCCGAGCCGATTCGTACCGCAACGCTCGCCTATGATGCGGTCGCCCTCGTCGCCGCGCTCGCGCGCACGCAAGGCACCACGCGCTTCTCGTCCGACGTGCTCACCAACCCCTCCGGCTTTGCCGGCATCGACGGCCTGTTCCGCTTCCGCGCCGACGGCACCAACGAACGTGGCCTCGCGGTGATGAAAGTGACGACCGGCGGCGGCGTCGCGGTCGCGGGCTCGCCGAAGAGTTTTGGGGCGTGATGGCTTCGTAGCTATCGTAGGGTGGGCAAAGGCGCACTTGCGCCGTGCCCACCATCTATCCGCAAGTTGCATCGAGGCGGTGGGCACGCTTCGCTTTGCCCACCCTACGGCAACTCGCTAAGCCGCCAGATCCGCGACCACCGCATCGAGCACCGGGAATCCGCTGCTCGTCACGCGCAGCCGTCCCGTCGCGTCGACAATGATCGCGCCTTCCTCGCGCAGCAGCGCGATGCGCTTGGGATCGAGCGGGCGGCCGGAGAGGGCGGTGTAGCGCTCGGGGTCGATGCCTTCGGCGAGCCGGAGTCCCATCAGCAGGAATTCGTCGGCGCGCTCCTCGCTGTTGAGGAGATCGTCGGTGACGACGCCGTGGCCGCTGGTCTCGACCCGCATCAGCCAGGCTTCGGGACGCTTCTCGGTGGCGGTGGCGTGCCTGATACCGTCGATGTCGAGCCGGCCGTGCGCGCCGGGGCCGATGCCGGCATATTCCTCGCCGCGCCAGTAGACCAGATTGTGCCGGCACTCGGCGCCGCGCCGCGCGTGATTGGAGATCTCGTAGGCGGGCAGGCCGAGCTTGTCGCAGGTCTCCTGCGTGACGTCGTAGAGCGCGCGCGCGACCGCCTCATTCGGCGTCTTCAATTTGCCGGCCTGGTGCAGGCCGAAGAACGGCGTGCCTTCCTCGATCGTCAATTGATAGAGCGACAGATGCTCGGCCGCTTCCTCGATCGCGAGACGCAGCTCATCGGCCCACATCGCCGGCGTCTGGTCGGGGCGGGCGTAGATGAGGTCGAACGAATAACGGTCGAACGAGCGGCGCGCGATGGCGACCGCATCCAGCGCTTCGCGCGCGCTGTGCATGCGGCCCAGCGCCTTCAGCGAAGCATCGTCGAGCGCCTGCACGCCGAGCGAGACGCGGTTGACGCCGGCGGCGCGATAGCCGGCAAAGCGCGTGGCCTCGACGCTGGTCGGGTTTGCTTCCAGCGAGACCTCGACGTCCTTCGCCACCGTCCAGTGCTTGCCGATCGCATCGAGCACGGCGCCGACGGTCGCAGGCTGCATCAGGGACGGCGTGCCGCCGCCGAGGAAGATCGAGGTGACCTCGCGGCCGGGCGCGCGCTGCGCGGTCGTTTCGATCTCGCGCGCGAAGGCGGAGGCGAAGCGCGCTTCGTCGATCGCGACGTGGCGGACATGGCTGTTGAAGTCGCAATAGGGGCATTTCGACAGGCAGAACGGCCAGTGCACGTAGACGCCGAAGGCTTCCTTAGCGCGGCTCAAGGCAGATCTCCGCCAGTTTCACGAAGGCGCGGGCGCGGTGCGACAGGCCGAGGCCGAGCGGCGGCAGCCCGTGCTTCTCGATGCTTTCCATCTCGCCAAAGGTGCGGGTGTGACCGTCGGGCAGGAACATCGGATCGTAGCCGAAACCGGATGTGCCGCGCGGCGGCCAGACCAGCGTGCCGTCGACGCGCGCCTCGACCTCTTCGAGATGATCGTCGGGCCAGGCGACGCAGAGCGCGGAGACGAAGTGCGCCTTGCGCTTGTCGGGCGTGGTCGCGCCGCGCTCCTGCAACAGGCGCTCGATCCGCGTCATCGCCGCAGTGAAATCCTTGGTCGGGCCGGCCCAGCGCGCACTGTAGATGCCGGGCGCGCCGTCGAGCGCGTCGACCATGATGCCGGAATCATCGGCGAAGGACGGAAGCTTGGACGCCCGCGCCGCCGCGATCGCCTTGATCGCGGCGTTGCTGCGGAAATCGTTGCCGGTCTCGTCCGGCTCGTGAAGGCCGAGCTCGCCGGCCGACACCGCCTCGATGCCGTGAGGCGCCAAAAGCTCCTTCATCTCGGCGAGCTTGCCGGGATTGTGGGTGGCGATGACGAGCTTTCCGGTGATTCGGCGGTGCATGGGCCTATTGACTACGCGACAGCCAGTTTCTGCAAGTCCACGAGGCGCGCGACGCCCTTGCGCGCCAGCGCCATCAGCGCCAGGAACTCGGCTTCGGTGAACGGCTCCCGTTCCGCGGTGCCCTGCACCTCGATGATGCGGCCGTCGCCGGTCATGACGAAATTGGCGTCGGTCTCGGCCTCGGAATCCTCGGCATAGTCGAGGTCGAGCACGGGGTTGCCGTTGTAGATGCCGCAGGAGATCGCGGCGACGTTGTCGCGCAGCACGTTGGCCTTGACCATGTTGCGCGCCTTCATCCAGTTGACGCAGTCGGCGAGCGCGACCCAGGCGCCGGTGATCGAGGCCGTGCGCGTGCCGCCGTCGGCCTGGAGCACGTCGCAATCGACCGTGATCTGGCGCTCGCCGAGCGCTTCGAGATTGATGATGGTGCGCAGCGAGCGGCCGATCAGGCGCTGGATCTCGACGGTGCGGCCGCTCTGCTTGCCGGCGGAGGCCTCGCGGCGGGTGCGTTCCGAGGTCGCACGCGGCAGCATGCCGTATTCGGCGGTGACCCAGCCGCGGCCCTGGCCCTTCAGCCACGGCGGCAGGCGGTCCTCCAGCGTGGCGGTGACCAGCACATGGGTGTCGCCGAATTTCACCAGGCAGGAGCCTTCCGCATATTTGACCACGCCGCGCTCCAGCGTCACGGGGCGCAATTCGTCGGGCGCACGGCGGCTTGGCCGCATGGAAAATCCTCCAAAACTCACGTGAATAGGCTGTTCGCGGTGCTTGTAGGTGGGGTGAGGGTGAGCGGCAAGGCCTTTTCGGTCCCCAGCCAAGTGCAAAACCACGCTTGTCATGGACCTCCCGGATGGACAAATTATAAGCATCTGAGAGGAGTTGCCGTCTGTGGCCCATCACGATCCGATCCATCTGATCGCGCCGCGCGCAGGCCTCGCCCAGCTGAATGAGCGTTCCCGCGACATCTTTCGTCAGATCGTCGAAAGCTACCTCGCGACCGGCGAGCCGGTGGGCTCGCGGAACATCTCACGCCTGATCGCGATGCCGCTGTCGCCGGCCTCGGTCCGCAACGTCATGGCCGACCTGGAACAGCTCGGCCTGATCTATGCCCCTCATACCTCCGCCGGCCGGCTGCCGACGGAACTCGGCCTGCGCTTCTTCGTCGACGCCTTGATGCAGGTTGGCGACCTCAATGACGCCGAGCGGCAGTCGATCCAGAGCCAGCTCACCTCCGTCGGTCAGGCGCAGTCGGTCGAGGCGGCACTGGACCAGGCGCTGACCCGGCTGTCGGGCCTGACCCGCGCCGCCGCAGTGGTGCTGACGCCGAAATCCAACGCGCGGCTGAAACACATCGAATTCGTCCGGCTGGAACCGGAAAAGGCGCTGGTGATCCTGGTCGGCGAGGACGGCCAGGTCGAAAACCGCGTGCTGACGTTGCCGCCCGGAGTTCCCTCTTCGGCGATCACCGAGGCCGGCAATTTCCTCAACGCGCGGATTCGCGGCCGGACCCTGGCCGAGGCGCGGCTCGAGCTCGAGACCGCGCTCGCGGAAGCCCGTGCCGAGCTCGATCAGCTGACGCAGAAGGTGATTTCGGCCGGGATCGCCAGCTGGTCCGGCGGCGAGAACGAGGACCGCCAGCTCATCGTCCGCGGCCACGCCAATCTGCTGGAAGACCTGCACGCGCTGGAGGATCTGGAGCGGGTGCGCCTCTTGTTCGACGATCTCGAGACCAAGCGCGGCGTGATCGACCTGCTCGGCCGCGCCGAAACCGCCGAGGGCGTGCGCATCTTTATCGGTTCGGAGAACAAACTGTTTTCCCTGTCGGGCTCCTCCACCATCATCTCGCCCTATCGGGATGCCGCCGGCCACATCGTCGGCGTTCTGGGCGTGATCGGGCCGACACGGCTGAATTATGCCCGCGTGATCCCGACCGTGGACTACGCCGCCCGCATCGTCAGCCGCCTTCTGGGGGGCTGACCGGCGTTTGAGCCGATCACGGGCGCTTGATTTTCGGCGCCCGAAGCACGATATCCGGGCCAGAAAAATCCCTGAGACAAATTCGAAAAGAGAGCCGATGACCGATCGAGACCGGCAACCCGAAGACACGACCGAGCCGACCAGCGAGCCCGTGGTGTCGAAGCCCTACATCATGCCCGACGATCCCGAGCCGGGCTCGGTCGAACTGTTGCAGAAGGAAGCCGCCGAGGCGCGCGACCGCATGCTGCGGACGCTGGCGGAGATGGAGAATCTGCGCAAGCGCACCACCAAGGAGGTCGCCGACGCCCGTCTCTACGGCATCACCGGCTTTGCCCGCGACGTGCTCGACATCGCCGACAATCTCCAGCGCGCGCTCGACGCGGTTCCGGCCGAGGCCCGTGCCGCGGCCGATCCCGGCCTGACCTCGCTGATCGAGGGCGTCGAGCTCACCGAGCGCTCGCTGCTCAACGCGCTGGAAAAGCATGGCGTGAAGAAATTCGACCCCTCGGGCCAGAAGTTCGACCCGAACTTCCAGCAGGCGATGTTCGAAGTGCCGGATGCGTCGGTGCCCGCAGGTACGGTCGTGCAGGTCATGCAGGCCGGCTACACCATCGGCGAGCGCGTGCTGCGTCCGGCTCTCGTCGGTGTCGCCAAGGGCGGCGCGAAGGCTGCGGCCGCGGCGAACAACAACGAGTCGAGCGGCGCGCCGAACTGAGTTTTGGCGTCATTCCGGGTTCGATGCTTCGCATCGCCCCGGAATGACAGCGCGAAACGCTTACGCGCCGGCCGCGATATCCGCAGACTGAATCCGCTTCACGCCGGCCTTGGCCATGTCGGCCCAGGCTTTTGCCAGCGAGCCCTGCGTGTCGATGCCGCGGCAGGCATCTTCCACGACATAGACCTCAAAGCCCGCCTTGCGCGCGTCGAGCGCGGTCCAGGCGACGCAGAAATCCGTCGCGAGGCCAGCGACGAAGACGCGCTTGATCTTGCGGCCCTTCAAATAGCCGGCGAGGCCGGTCGAAGTCTTGCCGTCGGCTTCGAGGAAGGCCGAATAGCTGTCGACGTCCTTGTGAAAACCCTTGCGGATGATGAGCTCGGCATGCGGGATCGAAAGGTCCTTCGACAGCGAGGCGCCGTCGGTGCCCTGCACGCAATGGTCGGGCCACAGCACCTGCTTGCCGTAAGGCAGGTCGATGGTCTCGAACGGCTTCTTGCCGGAGTGTACCGACGCAAACGAAACGTGGCCGGGCGTGTGCCAGTCCTGCGTCATCACCACATTCGAAAATGCTTTGGAGATCTTGTTGATGACGGGCACCACCTGCTCGCCTTCCTTCACCGCGAGGCTGCCGCCCGGCAGGAAGCAGTTCTGCACGTCGATCACGAGCAGCGCGGATGCGTCGTCCGGCTTGATCGACGCGGCTGCCAGAAGTGCGGTTGGCGCGAGCGTCGCCAGCGCCGTCGTTCCCAGCGCCGCCAACAAGATATGTCGCCGATCCAGCATCGTTCGCCTCCCTCCAGGATGATCCAATGGAGGGAAGCCTAGTTCCGTTCGTATACGAACAGAAGCCCGAAAATGCAGCCGGTTCTGTCCAGCGCTTGGGCGTGTTGCCCCAATCTCACTGTCGTCCCGGACAAGCGCGCCCAAAGCGCGCGTAGATCCGGGACCCATACCCCCAGGAAGATGTTTGGCGAAGACTCAGAGTTTGGTACTGCAACCGACCAAAGCCGCGAGATCACGCGGTATGGGACCCCGCCCTCGCGGGGACGACAGTTGAGTGTGTTGGAGCGCCTCGGGCTACCCCTTCGGCTGGATGCCGTCGCGCACGGCGCGGAAGCGGGTGAAGGCGGCGGACCACTGGTCGCGCGGGGCGCTGGCGATGATGCGCAGCGAGGCGCCGCCGCTTGAGAAGCGGATCCACTGCACCACGGTCACCGGGGTCTTGTCCTTGCCGCTGACGCCGTCGATTCGGGTCTCGAAACCCTGCTGGCCGTTGATGCGGATCGGCTCGGACATGGTGACGCGCGACTCGCGCACGCCGGGGATCTGGAGCGCCGCCTCCTGGGCAAAGCGGGCGCGGTCGTCGGCCTGCTGCGGGGTGGCGCCGATCAGGCCGAGGATCATGAACGGTTTCGATTCATAGCCCGTGCTCTCGTCGCCGTCGGCCAGGATGATGCTAGAGCCCGGCGCCAGCGTGCGGATGTCCTTGAAATTGGCGAGATCGGTGATCTTGAACGGCATCAGCGCGATCTGCTCCTCGGCCGAGACCTGCTTGCGGGTGACGGCGCTTGCAAACATCTGCCGCACCGCCTCGTCGGTGTAGATCTTGGTGGCGTTCTCCGGGATCTGCACCGCGACATAGCCGGAGAAGCCGGCGCCCGGCACGATCATCGAATAGCGCTTCACCGGGGTCTCGCCGGCCTTGCCGCTTTCGGTGGTGAAATAGGCAAGGCCCGCGGGGGTCTCGATCTTGTCCTGCCTGACACCGCTGGCGCCGGCCGGGTTGGAATTGAAGGCGCTCGCGACCTCGCCATAGGCGGCCGGCGGCAGCTCGGTGATCAGCACCTTGACGGTGCCGTCCTCGCTCTCGAAGCCCGGAAAGGTCTTGGCCGTGCTGAGGCCGATCAGCGGCACCATGCCGAGGCGCAAGCCGGGGGGGAAAACGGCGTCGGCCGCAAAGGCCGGAAGTGCGGAGGCAATGAGGAGGGCGAGCGCGGCGAGGGGGCGGGTCAGCTTCATGGGCACTCTGATTGGTTCATATTGAGGCCGTTCGATGGTGGGTCACTGGGCCGCTTTGTCGCGCGAAGCAGCCTCGGCGGCGGCTGTCCGGCCGCCCGCCTTTTAGCGGGTTTGGCCCCGGCGCAACAGGGCGGGACCGATCACGGTGGCGGGGTGCCGGCGAAGGACCGGACCTGTTAATAATTCCTCACCCGCAAGGGCGATCCAGCCCGGATATGTTCTTCCAAAACCCAATGTTTTCACGGCCGAAACTTGCGTTCGGTCCTTGCGGGCCCCTCCCCCCCTCCTATATGAGCCTCAATCATCGCAATATCGCGGATGTTTGATCTTAGGGGGTTTCGGTTCGGGTGCCTTCTGGGCCCAGCCAGCCTGCCGCAAAAACAAGGATATCAGGACCATGGGAAAGGTCATTGGGATCGACCTCGGCACCACGAATTCGTGCGTCGCCGTAATGGATGGCAAGAACGCCAAAGTCATCGAGAATTCCGAGGGCATGCGCACGACGCCTTCGATCGTCGCCGTCACTGACGACGGTGAGCGCCTCGTCGGCCAGCCGGCCAAGCGCCAGGCCGTCACCAATCCCGAGCGCACCTTCTTCGCAGTGAAGCGCCTCATCGGCCGCCGCTACGACGACCCGATGGTCGAGAAGGACAAGAAGCTCGTTCCGTACAAGATCGTGAAGGCTTCCAACGGCGATGCCTGGGTCGAGGCCGACGGCCAGACCTACTCGCCCTCGCAGGTCTCGGCGTTCATCTTGCAGAAGATGAAGGAGACCGCGGAAGCCCATCTCGGCCAGAAGGTCGACCAGGCCGTCATCACCGTTCCCGCCTACTTCAACGACGCCCAGCGCCAGGCGACCAAGGACGCCGGCAAGATCGCGGGCCTCGAAGTGCTGCGCATCATCAACGAGCCGACCGCGGCCGCGCTCGCTTATGGTCTGGACAAGACCAAGGCCGGCACGATCGCCGTGTACGACCTCGGCGGCGGCACGTTCGATATCTCCATTCTCGAAATCGGCGACGGCGTGTTCGAGGTGAAGTCGACCAACGGCGACACCTTCCTCGGCGGCGAAGATTTTGACATGCGCCTGGTCGGCTATCTGGCCGACGAGTTCCAGAAGGAGCAGGGCATCAACCTGCGCAACGACAAGCTCGCTTTGCAGCGCCTGAAGGAAGCCGCTGAAAAGGCCAAGATCGAGCTGTCCTCGACCACGCAGACCGAGATCAACCTGCCCTTCATCACGGCGGACCAGACCGGGCCGAAGCATCTGACGATGAAGCTCACCCGCGCCAAGTTCGAGGCGCTGGTCGACGACCTCATCCAGAAGACCGTCGAGCCCTGCCGCAAGGCACTGAAGGACGCCGGCGTCACCGCCGGTGAGATCGGCGAAGTGGTGCTGGTCGGCGGCATGTCTCGGATGCCGAAGGTCCAGGAAGTCGTGAAGCAGCTGTTCGGCAAGGAGCCGCACAAGGGCGTCAATCCCGACGAGGTCGTCGCGATCGGCGCTGCGATCCAGGCCGGCGTGCTCCAGGGCGACGTCAAGGACGTGCTGCTGCTCGACGTGACCCCGCTGTCGCTGGGCATCGAGACGCTGGGCGGCGTGTTCACCCGCATCATCGACCGCAACACCACGATCCCGACCAAGAAGAGCCAGGTGTTCTCGACCGCCGAGGATAACCAGAACGCGGTCACCATCCGCGTCTTCCAGGGCGAGCGTGAAATGGCGGCCGACAACAAGATGCTCGGCCAGTTCGACCTGATGGGCATTCCGCCGGCCCCGCGCGGCATGCCGCAGATCGAGGTGACCTTCGACATCGACGCCAACGGCATCGTCAATGTGTCCGCCAAGGACAAGGCGACCGGCAAGGAGCAGCAGATCCGCATCCAGGCCTCCGGCGGTCTGTCCGAAGCCGACATCGACAAGATGGTCAAGGACGCCGAAGCCAATGCGGCCGCCGACAAGAAGCGCCGCGAGGCGGTCGACGCCAAGAACCATGCCGATGCGCTGGTGCATTCCACCGAGAAGGCGCTGGCCGAGCACGGTTCGAAGGTCGCCGAGACCGAGCGCCGCGCCATCGAGGATGCCGTGAGCGACCTCAAAGAAGCGCTGAAGGGCGACGATGCCGAGGCGATCAAGGCCAAGACCAACACGCTGGCCCAGGCTTCGATGAAGCTCGGCGAGGCCATGTACAAGCAGCAGGCCGAGGCCGACGCCAAGAAGGATGCGGCCAAGGACGACGTCGTCGACGCGGAATTCACCGAGGTCGACGACGACAAGAACAACAAGAAGTCCGCCTAGAGCCCGCGAGGGTCATGATGCGGACGGCTTGGACCCCACACACCTCTTCAGCCTCCCCCTTCGCGGGGGAGGCTTCCGTGTCCAGGTCGACGGGCGCCGCTCCCGTTACGATCGATCAATTTCCAGCCGTTATTCTCAACACTGCCATGCTGCCCTCTGCCGCAAAGCGGAGGGGCGCCTATATCGTTGCGTGGCAACGTTGTTTCGCCCCGGTTTGAATCGCGATTGGATAGACCGAGTTCAACATGTCCACGTCCACCAAGCGCTGCTACTACGAGACCCTCGAAGTCGAACGTGACGCCGACGAATCCAAGTTGAAGTCGTCGTTCCGCAAGCTCGCGATGAAATTCCACCCCGACCGCAATCCCGGGGACGACACCAGCGAGGTCAAGTTCAAGGAAATCAACGAGGCCTACGAGGTCCTGAAGGACAAGGACAAGCGCGCGGCCTATGACCGTTTCGGCCATGCGGCCTTCGAGCAGGGCGGTCCTGGCGGCGGTGCCGGTTTCGGCGCGGGCTTCGCCTCCTCCTTCTCCGATATTTTCGAGGACCTGTTCGGCATGGCCGGACAGCGTGGCCGCGGCGGCCGCGAGCGCGGCGCCGACCTGCGCTACAACATGGAAATCACGCTCGAGGAAGCCTTTGGCGGCAAGACCGCGCAGATCGAGATCCCGGTCTCGGTCACCTGCGAGGCCTGCTCGGGCATCGGCGCCAAGGCCGGCACCAAGCCGAAGACCTGCTCGTCCTGCGGCGGCGCCGGCCGCGTGCGGCAGTCGCAGGGCTTCTTCACGCTGGAGCGGACCTGTCCGGGCTGCCAGGGCCGCGGCCAGATGATCGAGGACGCCTGCCCGTCCTGCTCGGGCCAGGGCCGTGTGACCCGCGAGCGGACGCTGTCGGTCAACATTCCCCAGGGTGTCGAGGACGGCACGCGGATCAGGCTCGCCGGCGAGGGCGAGGCCGGTGTCCGGGGCGGCCCGCCCGGCGACCTCTATATCTTCCTGTCGCTGGCCCAGCACCAGTTCTTCCAGCGCGACGGCGCCGATCTGCATTGCCGGGTGCCGATCTCGATGGTGACGGCCGCCCTTGGCGGCGAATTCGAGGTGCCGACCATCGAGAAGGGCAAGGCCAAGGTGAAAGTGCCCGCCGGGACCCAGTCCAACCGTCGATTCCGCATTGCATCAAAAGGCATGCCGGTGCTGCGCTCGCGCCAGACGGGTGACATGTACGTTCAGGTCGTGGTCGAAACCCCGCAGAATCTCACCAAAAAGCAGCAGGAATTGCTGGCCGAGTTCGAAAAGCTCTCCTCCGGCAACACCCAGCCGGAATCCGAGGGCTTCTTCGCCAAGGTCAAGGATTTCTTCGGTAATCGGGCGAATTGACTCGTCTTGACCGTATCGCCTTCGGCCTATACGTCTTTATGACCATTTTCTGACACGCCGCGGTCGCGCGGTCCCGTCCGGTCCAGACATGCCATTGCCATCGTCCGCGCGTGCGTTGAAGAAGCCCCGTCTCGATGACGAGGTGCGCTTTCTCAGATCGTGGATTGAAAAGCCCCTCCACATGGGCGCAGTGATGCCGTCGGGCAAGCTGCTGGCCCGGACCATGGCGCATTACGTCGACGTCAACTCGGACGCACCTGTGGTCGAGCTCGGCCCCGGTACTGGCGCCATCACCTCGGCCCTGGTCGAACGTGGCGTCGACCAGAAGCGTCTCGTCCTCGTCGAGTACAATCCCGGCTTCTGCGCGCTGCTGCGCGACCGCTATCCGCAGGCCAAGGTCGTGCAGGGCGATGCCTATCGCCTGCGCGACACGCTCTGGAACGTGCTGAGCGCGCCGGCATCCGCAGTCGTCTCCGGCCTGCCGCTCGTCACCAAACCGATGCTGACGCGGCTGCGGCTCGTTCGCGACGCTTTCACGGCGCTCGCGCCCGGCGCGCCCTTCGTCCAGTTCACCTATGCGGTGGTGCCGCCGATCCCGAAATCGCTGCCCGGCGTGTCCACAGAGGCCTCGGAACGGATCTGGATGAACCTTCCGCCGGCCCGCGTCTGGGTGTATCGCAAGGATTAATTCCGCCGGCATTCGTCTTTGCGCGGCGGGCTCGTTTCGCCGAACGCATTGGATCGGATGTCCGCACCCAAAATCCTGGTCATTCCCGGCTCGCTGCGCACCGGCTCGCACAATGCGAAGCTGGCCGCGGTCGCCGCCTATGAATTCGCCCAGGCCGGCGTCGACGTCACCCGCATCTCGCTCGCCGATTTTCCGCTGCCGATCTACGACGGCGATCTCCAGGCCAAGTCAGGCGTGCCCAAGCACGCGATCAACCTCAAGCGCATGATCGGCGCGCATCATGGCGTGCTGATCGTTTCGCCCGAATACAATGCCTCGGTGCCGCCGCTGCTGAAGAATGCGATCGACTGGGTCAGCCGCGTGCACGAGCTGCACGAGGCGCGCGGCGAGGTGTTCCGCAACCGCCCCTTCGCGCTCGCCGGCGCCTCGCAGAGCCGGCTCGGCACGGCCCGCGCGCTCCAGGCGTTGCGGCTGATCCTGACCTCCTGCCACGCCAATGTGATTGCCAGCCAGCTCACGCTCGCCTTTGCCGGAGAGGCCTATGACGATATGGACAGGCTGAAGAACGAGGGCGATATCGCCGCGTTGAAGGAGCTGGTAGCGCAGTTGATCGACGTTTCCCAACGCATGATGTGAGGTGACATGACGCCAGCCGAGATCGCCCCGAAGGACCGCCTGATCGTTGCGCTCGATCTGCCGAGCGTCGATGCCGCGGAGGCGATGATCGCAAAGCTCGGCGACAGCGTCACGTTCTACAAGATCGGCTATCGCCTCGCTTATGCCGGCGGCTTGCCGCTCGTAGCCAGGCTCGCCGACAAGGGCAAGAAGGTCTTTCTCGATCTCAAGCTGCACGACATCGGCAACACCGTGGCGCAAGGCGTCGAGAGCATCACCAGGCTGGGCGCGACCTTCCTCACCGTGCACGCCTATCCGCAGACCATGAAGGGCGCCGTCGAAGGCCGCGGCAGCTCGAACCTGAAGATCCTCGCCGTCACTGTGCTGACCTCCTACAACGAGGACGATCTCCACGCGGCAGGTTTCCGGCTCGGCGTCTCCGAGCTCGTCGAAGCGCGCGCGCAGCAGGCGCAGGTGCTTGGCATCGACGGGCTGGTGTCGTCGCCCGAGGAAGTGGGCGCCTTGCGCAAGATCGTCGGCCACCAGATGAGCCTCGTCACGCCCGGCATCCGGCCGGCGGGCTCGGCAAGTGGCGATCAGAAACGCATCATGACGCCGGGCCGTGCGATCACCGCGGGCGCCGATTATCTCGTCGTCGGGCGCCCGGTGGTGGAAGCCACCGAGCCCAAGGCGATTGCAGAAGCCATCCAGGCCGAGATCGCGCAGGCGCTGGGCTGATCAACAACACAGGGAGAAGAACAATGGCAAAAGGCTACTGGATCGGGCGCGTCGATGTGAACAATGACGAGGGCTACAAGCCTTATGTCGTCGCCAACGGTACGATCTTCAAGAAATGGGGTGGCCGCTTCGTCGTCCGTGGCGGCAAGTTCACCACCGTCGAGGGCGCCAGCCGCACCCGCAACGTCGTGATCGAATTCCCGGACTACGAGACCGCGATCGCCTGCTACAACTCGCCGGAATATCAGGCCAACATCAAGGTGCGCCAGCCGCACTCGGTCGCCGACCTCATCATCATCGAGGGCTATGACGGCCCGCAGCCGGGGTAGGATTTGAGGCGCGATCTTTCTCTTGCCCTCCCCTGGAGGGGGAGGGTCGCTGAGCATGCAGCGAAGCGGAATGCGCAGCGGGGTGGGGTGATCTCTCCACTCGGGCACTGTTCGTCGCGGAGAGACCGTCACCCCACCCCGCTCGCGCTGCGCGCGATCGACCCTCCCCCTCCAGGGGAGGGCAAGAGCGGCTGCTCGGCCTAATCCCTCCCTCGGTTGCCGGAACTGCATCCCCCCGCTACAACGGCTCCGAAGAGGATCACACCATGTCCGACATGCGCTTGATTGTTGCTGGAGCCGGCGGCCGGATGGGCCGGGCGCTGACCCGGGCGATTGCGGAGAGCAAAGGCGCGGTGCTGGCCGGCGCGCTGGAGGCGCCGGGCTCCGAGCTGCTCGGCAAGGATGCCGGCGTGCTCGCGGGCCTGCCGGCCAATGGCATCAAGGTCTCGGCCGATCTCTGGGCGATGTCGAAGGATGCCGACGGCATCCTCGATTTCACCGTGCCGGCCGCGACCATCGCCAACGTCGCGATCGCCGCCGAGCGCGGCATCGTGCATGTCGTCGGCACCACCGGGCTTTCGAGTTCCGACAACGCCGTGATCAAGAGCGTGACCAATCGCGCGGTCGTGGTGCAGTCCGGCAATATGAGCCTGGGCGTCAACCTGCTCGCCGCGGTGGTCAAGCGCGTCGCCATGGCGCTCGACGAGAGCTTCGATATCGAGATCGTCGAAACCCACCACCGCATGAAGATCGACGCGCCCTCGGGTACGGCGCTGATGCTGGGGCAGGCGGCGGCGGCCGGCCGCGGCATCTCGCTCGACGAGCATGCCGCGCGCGGCCGCGACGGCATCACCGGCGCGCGCCGGCCCGGCGACATTGGCTTCGCCTCCTTGCGCGGCGGCACCGCGGCCGGCGACCATAGCGTCAGCTTCCTCGGCCCGTTCGAGCGCCTGACGCTGTCGCATCAGGCCGAGGACCGCATGCTGTTCGCGCACGGCGCGCTGAAGGCGGCGCTGTGGGCGCATGGCAAGAAGCCGGGGCACTACTCCATGGCCGACGTGCTCGGCCTCTCCGACATCTGAACGAAAATAACGGAAAGTCATCAATGAGCGAACGTCTTCTCGTGCTCGTCCGCCACGGCCAGAGCGAATGGAATCTGAAGAACCTGTTCACGGGGTGGAAGGATCCGGATCTCACCGAGCTCGGCGTCGCGGAGGCCAGGGAAGCCGGCCGCAAGCTGAAGGCGCAAGGACTCGTGTTCGACGTGGCCTACACGTCAGTGCTGACGCGCGCGCAGCACACGCTCGATCTCATCCTCGGCGAGCTCGGCCAGGAGGGTCTGCCCACGGAGAAGAACCTCGCGCTGAACGAGCGCGACTATGGCGATCTCTCCGGCCTCAACAAGGACGACGCCCGCAAGAAATGGGGCGAGGACCAGGTGCTGATCTGGCGCCGCTCCTACGACGTGCCGCCGCCCGGCGGCGAAAGCCTGAAGGACACGCTCGCGCGCGCATTGCCGTACTATGTTCAGGAGATCCTGCCCAGCGTGCTCAACGGCAAGCGCACGCTGGTCGCCGCCCACGGCAACTCGCTGCGCGCGCTGATCATGGTGCTTGAAAAGCTGTCGCCGGAGGGCATCCTGAAGCGCGAGCTCGCGACGGGTGTGCCGATCATCTACCGGCTCAATGCGGATTCGACGGTGGCCTCGAAGCTGGATCTGGCGGGGTAAAGACGGTCGCGCGAGAGGCGGTGGAGCCGGCCAAACACTCGGTGTCGTCCTGGCGAAAGCCAGGACCCATAGCCACCGTCACCAGTTTTGCGATGACTGGTGGTTGGCAGTCGATGCCGCAACATCTCCCTGGGGTAATGGGTCCCCTGAGTTCACAAACGAAGTGCAACACTTCCAACTGGAGGTGTTGCCATGGGGCGGACTTACAAA
>NZ_LBKA01000239.1:0-99686 GCF_028128955.1 Bradyrhizobium sp. CCBAU 11386 | reverse complement strand
ACTACCTGAACAGAATTCAGCAGAAATAGCGACAGAACCGCGAAAGGCCGCAGGTGTCGCTGGCCTCGTGATCGAGTCGCCTCCGAGGAAGCGGGCTGTTCGACAGCAGATCAGAAATGAAAGTTCACACCTGCGCGTACGACATGAAAGTCTACGCGCGCTGAATTGGCATTGAACGACGCCGGCGTGTCTGTCGCAAGCACGACTGCGTTTGCGGCGAGGCGGACGCCGTCGCCGCCAAGATTGACATATTGGTATTCAAGCCTGGCGGTCCAGTTGCGCGAAAACATCCACTCGCCTCCGCCTCCGAGAGTCCAGCCGGTTCGAATTGATGATGAGGAGCCGGCAAAGCACGTCGAATTCGACGTACATTGGGCCGATACGCCGCCGAACGACGAGAAGAAGGGCGCAACGAACGGACCGTTGGAGGAGTAGTTGCCGTTGCCCGTAACCTTTCCATAGGCAAGACCACCGGTCGCGAACAGCAAGACGTCGGGGCGCGGCAACCACCCGATTCGGCCGCGCAAGGTGCCATACCACTCGACCTTTTGCTGTTCAGCGACGGTCTGGGTGAAGGTCGCGCCCGGCGCTTGCTGAAGGAAGGACGTGCTGCTCCCCGACCCCTTCAACCCTGAGCCATTGAAATCGGCTTCGATTCCCAGCAGCCAATTCCGTTGGATCTGCCATTATAGCCCGCATCGATCCCGCCGACGACGCCGCTCATGTTGAAGCTGTTGGGAGAAATCGCTTGGTTTCCTGGAGTAGGAAAGCTTCCGCCCAACAGCAAAGCTGCAGCCGGATCGTTAGCTGCGTAGTTGACACCACGGTTGGCCCAGGCGCCGCCGATTTGCCCGCCGACATAGAAACCGGTCCAGGTTGCAGGCGGGGCTGGCGGCGCCTTCACCGCCAAGTCGGCCGCCGCCACCGGATTGGAGACGAGCAAACTCAGCGCAGAGAATCCGACGGCAATCGTCTTGTTCGACAACGTGCACCTCACTGTTGCTGATCGGCACTACCACGAATTGCCATCACGGGCTGTCACCGGCGCGACACGATGCCCCAAAAATCGCTTTGACTTGCTGATGAGACAACACCAATGGCTGGGTGAGCGGCAAGACTGCAAGCCTAAGTGCCGGCCCTCGACTCGAGCCCCCCGCCTGCCGTCCAGCGATCCGGATCCGGGCTGTGCCCGATCAGCGCCAGACCATAGGCGATCGACTCGAACTGGTCGCCCGACATCAACCGTTCGTTGCCGAAGCGGTCGGCGAACAATTTTCGGACCGCGGGCACGAACGAGGTGCCGCCGGTCAGAAACACCTTCTCCACCTCGCGCGCGGTGATGCCGGCCTCGCCCAGCACCTTGTCGACGGTGGCCCCCAGCCGGGCGATATCGTCGGCAATCCAGGTCTCGAAGTTCTTCCGTGTGATGGTCGAGCCAATGTCGACCCCGCCGCCTTTGAAGCGGAAGTCCACCTGATCCTGCGCGGACAGCGCAACCTTGGCGTCGGACACCGCGCGGTACAGCGAAAAGCCGAGGTCGAGATCGACGATGGTGATGAAATCCTCGAGCAATTCCGGCTTCAGCGCGGTGCGCGCCAGCTCGCGGAGCTCGCGCAGATCGCCGTTGCTCTTCATCATCGCGAGCTGATGCCAGCGCGCGAGGTTGGTGTAGTGGCCGCTGGGGACCGGCAGCACCTTGTCGAACGAGCGGAAGCTCGAGCCTTTTCCCAGCCGCGGCGAGACGACGTGGTCGACGATGCGGTAGTCGAACGTGTCGCCGGCAATGCCGATGCCGGCGTGTCCAAGCGGTTCGGCGCGCAAGGCACCGCCTGTGCGCGAGAAGCGCATCACGGAGAAGTCGCTGGTGCCGCCGCCGAAATCCGCGACCAATACGGTGGCATCGCGCTCCAGGCGGCGGGCGAAGGAGAACGCGGCGCCCACGGGCTCGTAGACATAGCGCGCGTGGCCGGCGCCGAGGCGCTCGAACGCGGCCCGGTAGCGCTGCATCGCCAGCGCCTCGTCGGGATTGCCGCCGGCAAAGCGCACGGGGCGGCCGACAGTGATCGTCGACGTCTCGAAGCCGAACCTGTCGCCGCCATGGCGCGCCAGCGTCCGCAGGAACGCCGCCAAAATATCCTCGAACTTGAAGCGCTGCCGGAACACTTGCGTGGTGTTGAAGCTGCTGCTCGCCGCGAAGGTCTTGAACGACTGGAGGAAGCGGTAGACGTGGCGTCCTTCGAGAAACTGCTCGATCGCCCACGGGCCGCCTTCGGCCTGGGCGCCGGCTCCCGGCCGGTCCTCCCAGAAGCACAGGGCCGACACATAGACGCTGTGGCGCTGTCCGCCATGATCGAAGCGGATGGCCTCGACCCGGCGGTCGTCCGCCGCAAGCGCTACGACCGTGTTGCTGGTCCCAAAATCGATGCCGATCGAGACGGCGGGCGAGGCGCTCGACATGAACCACTCTGACAGATGATTGGAAGGGGGCAGACCACTAGCGGCTTTGACTTGCCGTGCCAAGACCCGGTCCAAGGCCCGGCCCGTGGCGTGCCCTGCCGGAATTCGTGCCCATGGGGCGCCAGCTGCGGCAGTGACAGGGCATTTCGGAGCCAATAGCCCGTTTCGGCTGCCCTTTCTGCAATTTTAAGCCCGGACCGGCCCCTTTAACGGATGATTATGTTGCAATGCGGGATGGTGCATGCTGCTATGCAATGGCATGCATGGACATTGGCATCTGGTATACATAAATTCCCTTTCGAAATGAGACAGCGCTACTGACCGTCTCAAGAAAGGATTTTCCGATGTCCAAGACCGCTTCCGTCGCTCTCGCCCCCTCCTCCACCCTGTTCGCGCGTTTCATGGCCGCGGTGGACCGCTTCCTGATGGCCAGCGCCGAGATCTCGAATCACAACGGCGACCTGCCGCGTTTCGGCCTCTAACCGGGCGCTTCCCGCGCCCGCGGGAACCGCACGCCGGTTTCACAGCCGTCAACATACGACTTTTGATGAATGGCCCCGCAGGACGGGGCCATTTCTACTTGTGCTGTCCCTGAGTCACTGCCACAGCCGGTGAAGGTCCTGCGGCATTTGCGCACGGTGACCGGACCAGCGCTTGAAGCTTGGCATAATGCATACAAGAATGCCGCTCCAGCGCTCGCAGAAAAATTAGAGGCGCCACGGGAGGCTTTATGACGGACATGGTGCAGGCAACGGCCCCTACAACCGCGCGCGTTAGCGACACGTATCGCTGGGCGCAATTGGCAGTCGGTGTAGCGGCGATGGTGATGATCGCCAATTATCAGTACGGCTGGACATTCTTCGTCCCCGACATCCAGAAGAAATTCGGCTGGGATCGCGCGTCGATCCAATGGGCCTTTACTCTCTTCGTCCTGTTCGAGACCTGGCTGGTGCCGGTCGAAGGCTGGTTCGTGGACAAATACGGTCCGCGCATCGTCGTGCTGGTCGGCGGCGTGCTCTGCGCCATGGGCTGGGCGATCAACGCACAGGCCACCACGCTCAACGGCTACTATCTCGGCATGATCATCGCGGGCATCGGCGCCGGCGGCGTCTATGGCACCTGCGTCGGCAACGCGCTGAAATGGTTTCCGGACAAGCGCGGTCTTGCCGCGGGCATCACCGCCGCGGGCTTCGGTGCAGGCTCCGCGCTGACCGTCGCGCCGATCCAGGCCATGATCAAGGACAGTGGCTTCCAGACCACTTTCCTCTATTTCGGCTTGGGACAAGGCATCATCATCTGCATCCTCGCCTTCTTCCTGCTCGCGCCGAAGGCCGGCCAGGTGCCGGTCGTCGTGGCGAACGCCGCGCTGGTGCAGACGCGTCGCAACTACCAGCCGACCGAGGTGCTGCGCCAGCCGATCTTCTGGCTGATGTACTTCATGTTCGTGATCGTCGGCGCCGGCGGCCTGATGGTGACGGCCAACCTGAAGCCGATCGCGGTCGACTGGAAGGTCGACAACGTGCCGGTCACGCTGATGGCGGTGACGATGACCGCGGTGACCTTCGCTGCCACGATCGACCGCGTGCTCAACGGCCTGACGCGCCCGTTCTTCGGCTGGATCTCCGACATGATCGGCCGCGAGAACACGATGTTCATCGCCTTCGGCATGGAAGGTCTTGGCATCTGGATGCTCTACCTCTGGGGCCACGATCCCATCTGGTTCGTGCTGCTCTCGGGCTTCGTGTTCTTCGCCTGGGGTGAGATCTACTCGCTGTTCCCCTCGACCTGCACCGACACGTTCGGCGCCAAGTTCGCGACCACCAATGCGGGCCTGCTCTACACCGCAAAGGGCACGGCCGCGCTGCTCGTCCCGGTCGCAAACCTGATGCAGCAGTCGTCGGGCACATGGGACAGCGTGTTCATCATCGCGGCCGGCGCCAACATCCTGGCTTCGCTGCTGGCGATCGCGGTGCTCAAGCCCTGGCGCAAGGTGGTGGTGGCGAAGTCGACCGTCTGACGCACTTCACCACATTTCATTCCGGCAGGACGCCCGGCCTCACGGCCGGGCGTTTTCGTTTTGCGCGAGGTTTCGCGATCCCGAATGGAACTGCCGATTTTGTGGCGGGCGGCCAAGATTGGGCTTGCGTTCTGGGATATGGTATACCAAGCTCGCGCCGCGCTTGCGACGATAAGCCACAATATTTGCGACATCAGGTCATCTTGCCAATTGGTGTCGACCAGGCAAGCGCGTTGGGAGGTTCTTGATGATTTCCAGCACGGACGGCGCTGTCACGGCCGCGCCTCTTCGCACCGGTTTCCGTTGGCTCCAGCTCGGCATGGGCATCGTCTGCATGGCGATGATCGCCAACCTGCAATACGGCTGGACGCTGTTCGTCGATCCGATCGATGCGGCCCACCATTGGGGACGCGCCGCGATCCAGCTCGCTTTCACCATCTTCGTCGTCACCGAGACCTGGCTGGTGCCCGTCGAGGCCTGGTTCGTCGACAAATACGGTCCGCGCATCGTCATCATGTTCGGCGGCGTGATGATCGCGCTGTCCTGGGTGCTCAACTCCTACGCCGACTCGCTCACCCTGCTCTACGCGGCCGCGATCGTCGGCGGCATGGGCGCGGGCGCCGTCTACGGCACCTGCGTCGGCAACGCGCTGAAATGGTTTCCCGACCGCCGCGGCCTTGCCGCCGGCGCGACGGCCGCCGGCTTCGGCGCGGGCGCCGCGCTCACCATCGTGCCGATCGCGACCATGATCGCAGCGAGCGGCTATCAGAGCGCGTTCTTCACCTTCGGCATCGGCCAGGGCCTGATCGTCTTCGTGCTCGCCTTCTTCATCCAGCCGCCGCGGCTCTCGATCCCGCCGAAGAAGAAGCAGCTCAATCTGCCGCAGACCAAGATCGACTTCACCCCGCCGCAAGTGCTGCGCACCCCTATTTTCTGGGTGATGTACCTCGTCTTCGTCATGGTCGCTTCCGGCGGCCTGATGACCGCGGCCCAGATCGGCCCGATCGCCCACGACTTCAAGATCGCCGACACGCCGGTGACGCTCGCCGGCTTCCAGATGGCGGCGCTGACCTTCGCGATCTCGCTCGACCGCATCTTCGACGGGTTCGGACGTCCCTTCTTCGGCTGGGTCTCCGACACGATCGGCCGCGAGCACACCATGTTCATCGCCTTCGGCACGGCGGCAGTGATGCTGCTCGCGCTGTCGGCCTACGGTCACGTGCCTGTCGTCTTCGTGCTCGCGACCGCGGTCTATTTCGGCGTGTTCGGCGAGATCTACTCGCTGTTCCCCGCGACCTGCGGCGACACCTTCGGCTCGAAGTTCGCAACCACCAACAACGGCATGCTCTACACCGCGAAGGGCACCGCCTCCCTGCTCGTTCCGCTCGCCAGCGTGATCTCGGCGGCGTATGGCTGGAAGGCCGTGTTCGTGGTGGCGGTGGCGCTGAACGCAACGGCCGCGCTGATGGCATTGTTCGTGATCAAGCCGCTGCGCCGCTCCTTCATCCTCGGCAAGGAAGCCGAGAGCACTGGCACCGCAACGGGCAACGCCAAGACCGAGACGGCGTAAGCCACAACACGCCATTGCACGGCTGAAGAAGGGGCGCAGCAATGCGCCCCTTTCTCTTTTGGCGCGGCGACAAACGTCAGTACTGCTGCCGCAAGAATTTTCGGATCACCCAAATCCAATGCTTGACGATTGGCATTATGTATACCACACTTCCCCTGTCATTCACCCAGGGAGGTTGCCATGCTGGTCGGAGACATTCTGCGCAAGAAGACGCCGCGCGTTGTCACGGTGCGAATGAACGAAACGGTGGGTATCGCCGCCAAGCTGATGCGCGCCAACAACATCAGCGCGCTGGTGGTCAAGGACGTGGTCCGCTCGGAAGGCAACACGGCGGTCGGCATGTTCACCGAACGCGACGTGGTGCGCGCCATCGCGGAGCACGGAGCGAGCGGCATCAACGTCAAGGTCTCCCAGCTCGTCTCGGTGCAGCAGCTCATCTCCTGCACCTCGACGGACACGATCGAGCACGTCCGGCATTTGATGAACCGCAATCACATCCGCCACCTGCCGGTCATCGACGATTACAGCCTCGTCTCCGTCATCAGCATGCGCGACATCGCCGCTGCCGTTGACGAAGCGATCAACGGCACGCCGCAAGCAGCAGCTTAAAGCGCCACGACCCTTCCCCTGCGACTACCGGCCCCGGCTCGGATCCTTCCGAGCCGGACCGGATCTTTCGTCCCGAAATTCCGGTCACCCGCGAGGATTTCATGAAGATCTGCATCTACGGCGCCGGCGCAATCGGCGGATATCTCGGGGTTCAGCTCGCGCGGGCTGGCGCCGACGTCAGCCTGGTCGCACGCGGCGCGCATCTCGCCGCGATGCGCGAGCGCGGCCTGACGCTGCTCGCGGGCGAGGAGAAGCACACCGTGCATCCCCGCTGCACCGACGATCCCGCCGAGCTCGGCGTGCAGGACTACATCATCATCACGCTGAAGGCACATTCGATCACCGGCGTGATCGAGAAGATGCAGCCGCTCCTGGGCCCGCACACCCGCATCGTCACCGCGGTCAACGGCATCCCCTATTGGTATTTCTACAAGCACGGCGGCAATTACGAGAATTCGACGCTGGAGAGCATCGACCCCGGCGGACGGCAGTGGCGCGAAATTGGCGCCGAGCGCGCCATCGGCTGCATCGTCTATCCCGCCACCGAGATCGAGGCGCCCGGCGTGATCCGCCACGTCTACGGCAACAATTTCCCGCTCGGCGAGCCCTCCGGCGAGATCACGGGCGACGTGCAGCGCCTCGCCGATCTGTTCGTCGCAGCCGGCCTGAAGGCGCCGGTGCTCGACCGCATCCGCGACGAGATATGGCTGAAGCTGTGGGGCAATGTCTGCTTCAACCCGATCAGCGCGCTCACCCATGCGACGCTCGACGTGATCTGCACCGATCCGGCCACGCGCGCGCTGTCGCGCGCGATCATGGTGGAGACGCAAGGCATCGCCGAGACGTTCGGCGTCAAATTCCGCGTCGACGTCGAGCGCCGCATCGAGGGCGCCCGCAAGGTCGGCGCGCACAAGACCTCGATGCTCCAGGACCTCGAGCGCGGCCGCCCGATGGAGATCGACCCGCTCGTCACCGTGGTGCAGGAGATGGGCCGCCTCACCGGGATCGCGACGCCCGCACTGGACTCGGTGCTGGCGATGGTGACCCAGCGCGCCCGCATCGCCGGGCTCTATGACGGCGTCTCCGCGCCCATCGATCCGCGCGCACTGGCGGTGGCGTGATGACCGGCGAGATCAGGAAATGGCTGCGCTTCCGGAATAACGGCGCGACCGGTTTCGGCACGCTGACCTCATCCGGCATCAGCGTGCACGAGGGCGAGATGTTCGGCCGCCATGCCGCCACCGGCAGGACGCTGGCGCTGTCGGAGGTCGAGCTGCTCGCCCCCTGCGCGCCCAGCAAGATCGTCGCGCTCTGGAACAACTTTCACGCGCTCGCCGCCAAGCTCAACCAGCCCGAGCCGCCGGAGCCGCTCTATCTGCTGAAGGCCACCACCAGCATCGCGGCACCCGGCGCGGTGATCCGCCGTCCCTCTTATTACGACGGCAAGACCACCTATGAGGGCGAGCTCGGCATCGTCATCGGCAGGACCTGCGCCCGCGTCTCGCCCGCGGAAGCAGGCCAATTCATCTTCGGCTACACCTGCGTCAACGACATCACCGCCAACGACATCCTGACCCGCGATCCCACCTTCCCGCAATGGGCCCGCGCCAAGGGCATCGACGATTACGGCCCGTTCGGCCCCGTCATCGCGACCGGCCTCGATCCGGCAAAGCTGGTGGTCCGCACCATCCTCAACGGCGCGGAGCGGCAGAACTATCCGATCTCGGACATGATCTTCACCGCGCAGGAGCTGGTGAGCAGGATCTCCCACGACATGACCCTGCTCCCCGGCGACCTCATCGCCGTCGGCACCTCCGTCGGCGTCGGCGTGATGAAGGAGCCGGTGAACACCGTGACCGTCGCGATCGACGGCATTGGCGAATTGACCAACGAGTTTCGGCTGTAGCTGCTTCCCCCTCTCGCCGTCATGGCCGGGCTTGTCCCGGCCATCCACGTTCTTCTCGCGCCGATGCAAGGACGTGGATGCCCGGGACAAGCCCGGGCATGACGAGTTTGCTGAACAACCGGATCTCGGGAAAATCCGGCAAGCCCCGTCGGCCTTCCACCGATCGGCTGACGCCGCCGTCCACAGATCGCGCTACCGGAAACCTCCGGCAACCCGCGCGCCCCTTGATCTCGGTTCCGCTCTCCAATAGCAACTATGGCGATAATGTGTGCCGGCGTGAGGAAGTCACGATGTGGCTGTTTTTCCTGGTTGCCTGGTTCGTCCTGCTGGCGGCCATCGCGCTTCTCGCCCAGCAGGCGTTTGGTTACGACCTCACCCACCTGCCCGCCCTGTTTGCGGGCCTTCCCATGCCTCAGCGCATCGCGACCGGCGCGCTCCCGGCCGTGGCGCTGGCGCTGATCGGCGCAACCGCCTGGCGGCTCTCGCGTCAGGACCGGCGTCTGGGCACGCTGCGCGACCGCCTGAAGAAGACCCGCGAGGACGTCGTCGCCGCCCACGCCCTGCAAAACCACCTCGACGCCACCGTCCAGCACCTGATCGAGAGCGACCCAAGGGAAGCCGTCTCCGCCCTCCACGACAAGCTGGGCGAGACCGAGCAGCGCGCGCGGCTCCAGCAGGGCCGCAACGAATCCACCGACATGCACGACCAGCTCGCCGAGATCCGCCGCCGCCAGCAAGGTCTGCGCGAGATGGTCGGCAAGGTCGCCGAGCAGCGCCGCGCGGTCGAGCCCGTCTTCACCGAGATCCGCGACCGCCAGAACCAGCTCGAACGGTCGCTCCACGACCTCGAGACCGACGACCGCAAGAACAACCTCGCCGACCGGCTCAAGGACATCGCGCGCGATGTCTCGACGCTGCTCTCGCGGGTGAACACGGTCCAGGACATTTTCGCGACCCTGAACCAGTACAAGGAAGATCTGGCGAAATCCCACGCCGAGCTGGTGCCGCTGCGGTCGACGGACGCCGGCATCAACGCGGTGATCAGCGAGCTCGGCCTCAGCCATGACCGCCTCGCCAAGAGCATCGACGAGCTCGAGACCGGCGGCGAAACGCCGCTCGGCACGCGGGTCGAGGCGCTGTCGAAGAACAAGATCGAGATCGAGCAGCGCCTGGCGCGCATCGACGACAGTTTCAACATCCTCAGGGCGATCCGTCTCGACTTCGAGGAGCTCGGCCAGCGCCAGGCCCAGCTCGAACGCTCGCTCGCGGATGTCGAGACCGACGCCGACGGCAAGACCCTCGCCGACCGCCAGAACACGCTGAACGATTTCGTCATCCAGTCGCGCCAGCGCCTCGGCGCCTTGCAGGAGACGCTGGCGACGCTGAACGCCTTCAAGACAGAGCTGTCGAAGTCGCAGGCCGACCTCGTCCCGCTGAAGGCCCCGGTGTTCGGCATCGAGGCGCTGATCGCCGAGGTCAGCACCACCCGCGACCTGCTCGCCAGGACCGTCGGCGAGATCGAAGCGAACGGCGGCGTGCCCCTCGTCTCGCGCGTCGAGACGCTGACCAAGAGCAAGCGCGAGGTCGAAGACCGCCTCGCCCGCATCTTCGACAATTTCAACGCCCTCGATGCCTTGCGCAAGGACATCGGCGGCATCTTCTCGACGATCAGGAACAGCCTGAACCGGATCGGGTGAATTTATTGGAATCGTAGCCCGGATGAGCGAAAGCGACATCCGGGATCACGCTCGCCGCAAACGATTCCCGCATATCGCTTTGCTCATGCGGGCTACTGCACACCGCCAATCCCGCGCAACGAAACATCCAGACACACATCACATCTGCGCGCACCCGACATATGCCGCCAACATGTCCCGCGCGCGCCGCAACTTGGACGCATTCGGCCGCCCTTCTGTGAGGCGTGTCTGGGGGCACGGCACTGCCGTGTTTGGACCAAACCTTCTAGGGGTATGACTGTGAAGAAGATTGTAATTGTTCTGGGTGCGACGCTTGCTCTGGTGACGGCTGCGAACGCTGCCGATTTGCCGCGCCGGCAGCCCGTGCCTGTCTATCCGGCGGAGCAGGCGCCGATCGGCAAGATGCCGATTGGCAAGAGCCCGATTGGCAAGGCCCCGATCGGCAAGGCGCCCGGCCCGGTCGCAGCGCGCTACTGACGCGTAGCGACAAACGCGCAGCATCTGCGTAAGCGGCCGACAGTCGAGGGGCACAGCGTGACGAACAAACCTGATCGATCGGGATCCTGCATCCTTGCGGGGTTCGCGCTTGCGGCGATGATCGCGTGCACGACGCCCTCGGCCTCGGCCCACGAAGCGAACAAGCGCATGGCCGATGCCAATGCGCTTGCGACGACCGACACCGCATCGCGACCGGCGCCGCAGTCGCGGCGGCCCGTCGCGCGTGCGGAGAAAGGCCCCTACTACGTCGACTTCCGCGCCCGGACGGCGGCGAGCTGGGGCCACGCCTTCGTCTGGTACGGCAAGACCAGCGAGCGCGCCGTCGAGGTCGCGGGCCTGACGCCCGCCGGCGACACCCTTGCTTACGTGCTCGGTCATCTCACCTTTGTGCCGTCGGAGACCGGCGCGAGCTACGGCGATCTCGATCCGGAATATCTGACCGCGAGCTATCGCGTCTATCTGAACGAAGCCGACGCCAAGCGCGTGTTCGCCTACATCAAGAAATTGCAGGCGAGCTCGCCGGTCTGGAACGCCGAGACCACCAACTGCACCGGCTTCATCGGCGACATCGCCGAGTTCATGGGCTTGAAGGTCCCCTATCGCTGGCAGCGCCCGGAGAACTTCGTCAACAGCCTGAAAGACATCAACGGCGGCCGCCAGATGGTGCGTCTGTCGGCGGAGTAGCCGGAGCCTCGTAGCTCTTCCCGTAGCCCGGATGGAGCGCAGCGCAATCCGGGATCGATGTCGCCGCATTGCACGACCTACCCGGATTACGCTGCGCTCCATCCGGGCTACGACATCTCACGAACACTCCGGCCTTGCCATCCCCTCGCTGTCATTGCCCGCGCAGGCGGGCAATCCAGTATTCCAGAGACAGCGAGGCGATACGGAGAAGCCGCGGCGTACTGGATACCCCGCCTGCCGCCTACGCTAAAGCTTCGGCGCCCCTGGACCTCAACCCCGACGAAGCCTTGGCGTAGCCGGGTCGCGGGGTATGACAGCGTTGGGTGGAGCGGCACCTCGCCCGTCGGGCAAAACACCCGCACAAATCTCCCGCCTCGCCTGTCAATCCTCGGCCGCAAATATATTCCACTTTACCGAAATTCGGATTTATCGTACACACCAGACACCCCGGCCCGAGACAAGGGGCGGATCGCGATCGTCACGAACCGCGGGCCGGGCAGCGATGGACGCGACGGCGTCGGGCGCGAGCAGCATTGCAGGGCGGGAAACCGTGAGCAAAGTGCACTCGCGCGAACGACACGGCGCCGACAGCGTCTTCGCATGGCTTCGGGCGCGAGCACACGCCAGCTCTCGAAGTCCCAGCGAGGACGTGCGCGGACGGCGAAGTCGTGTGGTCCTGACGCCCGGGGTCTGTGCGTCAAGTCTCGTGGTGATGTGCGCTGCCCGACCGGACCGCGCGCATCAGTCATCTGCGAGCCGACGGGGGCAATAGTGCATCGCTCCCCGGGGAGAGCACGAAGGACACCGTTAAAACCATTCGCGCAGGGAAGGCCGGGCGATCCGGCGAAACCTGTGGTCCACCCCGTGTGCATCTTTTGTAGCGCACGGACCTGCGGGTGCCAGCCGGCGCCCGGCCTTCCCTGCGCCCTTGTCCTGATAAGGGCGACGCGGACGAAGCAAAGCTCGGGCGGAAGATGCCGCGAGAGCGCGGAGGTATGTCTGCAATGGAAATGCGAGCTGGTGATCTCCGAAGGCTCCTCATTCTCCGTCATTGCGAGCGCAGCGAAGCAATCCAGACTGCCGCCACGGAGGGACTCTGGATTGCTTCGCTGCGCTCGCAATGACGGTGTTGAAGCAGCGGGGCAAACCGTCTCTCCAACGTCGTCCTGGCGAAAGCCAGGAGCCCATTACCCCGGGATTGGGTTTGGCGAAGAACGACGACCAGATTGCCCCAATGATGGGTCACGGAGTATGGGTCCTGGCTTTCGCCAGGACGACGGCGGTGGATGCGGCAAGCGCCACCCCAAAATTATCCGCGCCACGGAATCCCCCCGCCTCCCGCATGATCGCCCCGCCCGCACCGCACGCCGGCGCAATAGACTTTTGCCGACCTGGGCGGCATCCTGCCGCCATCAACCGATAACAGGGCCTGCCGCGCAGGCGGGGGACACGCATCATGTTGCAGACACGGTTCACCAAACTCGTCGGCGTCGAGCACCCGATCGTCCAGGGCGGCATGCAATGGGTCGGGCGCGCCGAGCTGGTCGCGGCCGTCGCGAACGCCGGCGCGCTCGGCTTCATCACGGCGCTGACCCAGCCGACGCCGGAGGATCTGACCAAGGAGATCGCGCGCTGCCGCGACCTCACCGACAAGCCGTTCGGCGTCAATCTCACCATCCTGCCCGCGATCAAGCCGCCGCCCTACGCCGAATACCGCGCCGCCATCATCGAGAGCGGCATCACGGTGGTCGAGACCGCCGGCAACAAGCCGCAGGAGCATGTCGACGAGTTCAGGAAGCACGGTGTCAAGGTCGTGCACAAATGCACCAGCGTCCGTCACGCGCTCTCGGCCGAGCGCATGGGCGTCGACGCGATCTCGATCGATGGGTTCGAATGCGCCGGCCACCCCGGCGAGGACGACACCCCCGGCCTGATCCTGATCCCGGCCGCCGCCAACAAGATCAAGATCCCGATGATCGCCTCGGGCGGCTTTGCCGACGCGCGCGGCCTCGTCGCGGCGCTGGCGCTGGGCGCCGAGGGCATCAACATGGGCACGCGCTTCATGGCCACCAGGGAAAGCCCGATCCACCAGTCCATCAAGGAGAAGATCGTCGCCAATGACGAGCGCGAGACCGAGCTGATCTTCCGCACCATGCGCAACACCTCGCGCGTCGCCAGGAACGCGGTCTCGACCAAGGTCGTCGCCATGGAGAAGGAAGGCGCCAAGTTCGAGGACATCCGCGAGCTCGTTGCGGGTGCCCGCGGCAAGTTGGTCTATGCCACCGGCAACTCCGACGAGGGCATCTGGTCGGCCGGCCAGGTCCAGGGCCTGATCCAGGACATCCCGAGCTGCGCCGAGCTCGTCTCCCGCATCGTGCGCGAAGCGGAAGCCATCATCAGAAGGCGGCTGGAGGGCATGATCGCGAGCCCCGCGGCGCAGGCGGCCGAATGATCGCGATGTGATTTGAACACGGCGCTCGCCACGCCGAAGGTATGCTCCCTCGCCCCGCTCTTGTCCGCCGAAGCCTTGGCGAAGGCGGATGCGGGGGCGCGACGAGCTTCGCTCGCGCTGAGAGGGTTGGGGTGAGGGGGAGTCTCCGCGAGGAAGGTGAGAGCTGGACTCGCGGAGACTCCCCCTCACCCACCGCGCGTCGGCCTCTCCCCGCAAGCGGGGAGAGGTGAAGAACTGCATCGCTCTTCACCTACAAACTCAATTGAGTCCCGAGGTAACGCATGAAGGCTTACGTCTACGGCCCTGAGGGCGCTCGAATTTCCGACGTCGCTCAACCAAAGCCTCAAGGCACACAGGTGCTGGTCCGCGTCCGTGCCTGCGGCTTGAACCGTGCCGACACTGGCATGCGCAAGGGCCACGCCCATGGTGCGGCCGGCGGGGTCGGCACCGTGCTCGGCATGGAATGGGCCGGCGAGGTCGCCGAGCTCGGACCGGATGCCAAGGGCGTGAAGGTCGGCGACCGCATCATGGGCTCGGGCGGGGCGGCATTCGCGGAATACACACTGGCCGATCACGGCCGGCTGTTCCGAGCGCCGTCGAACATGAATTTCGAGGAGGCCGCCACCCTGCCCGTCGCGCTCGCGACCATGCACAACGCGGTCGTCACCGTCGGCGGTGTGCAGGCGGGCCAGAGCGTGCTGATCCAGGGCGCCAGCTCCGGCGTCGGCCTGATGGCGATGCAGATCGCCAAGCTCAAGGGCGCAAGGCTCGTGATCGGCTCGTCGACCGACGCCTATCGGCGCGGCCGGCTGACGGAGTACGGCGCCGACCTCGCCGTCGACTCCTCCGATCCCAAATGGGTCGAGGAGGTCCTGAAGGCGACCAACGGCGAAGGCGTCGATCTCACCGTCGACCAGGTCTCCGGCAAGGTCGCCAACCAGAACCTCGCCGCCACCAGGATCAAGGGCCGCATCGTCAATGTCGGCCGGCTCGGCGGCACCCATGCCGACTTCAACTTCGACCTGCACGCCGCACGCCGCATCGACTATGTCGGCGTCACCTTCCGCACCCGCACCATCGAGGAGGTCCGCGAGATCTTCGAGGAGGTCCGCAAGGACATCTGGGGCGCGGTGGAATCGCGAAAGCTGCAACTGCCGATCGACAAGGTGTTTGCGTTCGCCGACATCGACAAGGCGTTCGAGCACATGGAGGCGAACAAGCATCTCGGCAAGATCGTCGTGACGGTGTGAGCGTGGCCGTCATTCCGGGGCGGCTCGAAGAGCCGAACTAAGGCGCGCAATTGCGCGCCTGAGAATCTCGAGATTCCGGGTTCGCCCTTCGCGCGCCCCGGAATGACATCGTGCCCGCTCTTGCAAGTCACTTGCGACTACAGCTGTGAACTGCCGCTTGATGTTCACCCATAGGCTGCTAAATCCCCCGCCATGACCTCCCATCACGACAAGACTTCGGTCGCGACCATCTCGATCTTCGCCAGCGGCGGCATGGCGGCGGCCAAGTTCGTGGTCGGCGTGGCCATCGGCTCGCTCGCGCTGATCTCGGAAGCCCTGCACTCCTCGGTCGACCTGATCGCGACCATCATCACCTGGGCGGTGGTGCGGGTGTCCGACAAGCCGGCCGACGACGAGCATCATTACGGCCACGGCAAGCTGGAGAGCATCTCCGCGCTCGGCGTCACCGCCCTGCTCTACGTGCTCGCCGGCGGCATCCTGGTCGAGTCCTACAGCCGGCTGCGCGAGGGAACCCCGCCGCCGACCATTTCGGCCGTGCCGTTCGTGGTGCTGGTGATCGACATCGTCGTCAACCTGTGGCGCGCCCGCGCCCTGCACCGCGCCGCACGGGAAACGCGCAGCCAGGCGCTCGCCGCCGACGCGCTGCATTTCGCCTCCGACGTCATGGGCTCCTTCGCCGTGATCGTGGGCCTGATCCTCGCCGCTCTCGGCTTCTGGTGGGGCGACGCGGCGGCCGCCGCTGCGGTCGCAGTGATGATCGCCGCGCTCGGCCTGCGCATGGCCGGCTCGACCGTGCAGACGCTGGTCGACCGGGCGCCGGAGGGCGCGCAGGAGAAGGCCACGGCTGCGATCCGCAGCGTGCCCGGCGTCATCGGCGTCGAGCGGCTGCGCGTGCGCATGGTCGGCGCGACCACCTTCATCGACACCATCGCAAAGGTGCCGCGGACCTATCCGATCGACCGCGTCGAGGAGATCAAGCGCAAGGTGCAAGCCGCCGTCGACAAGGCGTTCGACGATGCCGACCTCACCTTCACCCCGGTCCCCGTCGCCCGCGACAACGAGACCGTGCGCGACCGCATCATGGTGATCGCGCGCAATTCGAGCCTCGCCGTCCACCACGTCACGGTGCACGACCTCGGCGCCAAGCTGATCGTCAGCATCGACCTCGAGGTCGACGCCGGGATGCGGCTCGACGCCGCCCATGACGTCGCCAACACGCTGGAGCGGAACATCCAGGAGGAGTTCGGCGCCGACGTCGAGGTCGACGTCCATATCGAGCCCCTGGAACCGGAACTGCCGTTCGGCGTCGATGCCGCGCCGGAACGGGTGCGGACCATCGCCGCCGCGCTCACCGAATATGCCGCCGGCAGCGAGATCCACGACATCCACAATGTGCGCGTCCGCAACACCGATGCCGGCGAGATCGTCAACTTCCACTGCCGCGCCACGCCGTCGATGAGCGTGATCAAGGTGCACGAGCATGTCGACGCGATCGAGCGCGCGTTGCGCCGCGCGTTCCCGAGCGTGAAGCGCGTGATCAGCCACGCCGAGCCGCCGCGCGCGTGACGCAGAATGTGCGAGGAGTCACACGTTCTCGTTTCGGACTCACTGTGCACGTGAGTTTGCGGACTCTCGATGCGCAAACTGCGCGTTGGATAAGAATAAATTCGCGTTAACGATTCGTTGACTCTCGACAGCCCGGCAAAACTGGATTCAAATCGGTGTGATTCGGAAGCGATGTGGGGCTGCTTCCGAACTCAAGTTGCAAGCAGGTTTTCCAGGGGGCCGAAGGCATGTCGCGTGCAGACGCCGCGAACGCGTGCGTCCAATCCGATTCGATCAAAGGATTGGCGCAATCGATCGCGAAACCTGCCTATCACCGGCTGCTGATCGCGGAGCCGGCGCTGCGTCGCGCCGTGCCGACGCTCATCATCGCGTTCCTGATCACGATCTGCCTCGGCGCGTTCGTGCAGGTCGTCGATCAGACGCGCCAGAAGCGGCTGGTGATCCGCCATGACATCTCGGCACTCGCCGATTTGCTCGCCGAGCGCATCGACCGCCTCACCTCCTCGCGGCAGGAGCGGCTGAAGAACATCGAGAGCCTGCCGACGCTGCTGCCCGACCTGATCCCGTCCTGGGGCACGGCCACGGGCCGCCACGTCATCGTCACCTCGGCCGGCGTCGACCGCCGCATCCTCGCCCGCATTCCCGTCGACAGCGATCCCTCGGGCAACGACCGCCTGCTCGATTCCATCACCACGGCGCAGTTGCTCGCGGCGCCGCCGCGCGACGGCAACATCTCCGACATGACGCTGCCGAACGGCAATGCCGCGATGGCGACCTCGCGGCAGATCAAGTCGCTGCCCGGCTTCGTCACCGTGATCCAGGAGCGCAACGAGCCGATCTGGGGCTCGGACGCCGCGCTCTCGGTGACGCTGTCGGCCACCACCGGCTTCGTCGTCCTGATCCTCGGCTTCGCCTTCCACTGGCAGTCGACCCGCGCCCGCGAGGGCGATCTCATCAACGACGCGGTGCGCGGCCGCATCGACACCGCGCTCAACCGCGGCCGCTGCGGCCTTTGGGACTGGGACCTGTCGCGCGGCCGGATCTTCTGGTCGCAGTCGATGTTCTCGATGCTCGGCCTGGACGGCCGCAACGAGCTCCTCACCTTCGGCGAGGTCAACGCGCTGGTGAAGTCGGACGACATCGACCTGTTCGAGATCGCCGACCAGCTCATCTCCGAGAAGATCGACCACATCGACCAGACCTTCCGCATGCAGCACGTCGACGGCCACTGGATCTGGCTCCGCGTCCGCTGCGAAAAGACGAGCGGCGCGACCGACTCCAGCGTCCACCTGATCGGAATCGCGGTCGACATCACCGAGCAGAAGAGCCTCGCCGAGCGGACGGTGGAAGCCGATTTGCGCCTGCGCGACGCCATCGAGACCATCCCGGAGGCCTTCGTGCTGTGGGACGCGAGCGACCGACTCGTGCTCTGCAACTCGCACTTCCAGCGCCTGCACAAACTGCCCGACAGCGCCGTCATTCCCGGCACCTCCTACGAGACCGTGCTCGAGGTCGGCCGCATGCCTGAGGTGCGCACCCGCCACAACGAGACGGCGAGCCAGGGCCCGGGCGCGCGCACCTTCGAGGCGCAGCTCGACGACGGCAGCTGGCTGCACATCAGCGAGCGCCGCACCAAGGACGGCGGCTACGTCTCGGTCGGCACCGACATTACCCGCATCAAGGAGCACGAGCAGAAGCTCGTCGACAACGATCTGCGCCTGCGCGCCACCGTCATCGACCTGAAGCGCTCGCAGGCCGCGCTCGAACGCCAGACCAACGAGCTGGCGGATCTCGCGGAAAAGTACCAGCGCGAGAAGACCCGCGCCGAGGAAGCCAACCAGACCAAGTCGAAATTCCTCGCCAATATGAGCCACGAGCTGCGCACGCCGCTCAACGCCATCATCGGCTTCTCCGAGATCATGGGCTCGGGCCTGTTCGGCGAGCTCGGCAGCGAGAAGTACCAGGAATACTGCCAGGACATCCTGACCAGCGGCCACTACCTCCTCGAGGTCATCAACGACATCCTCGACATGTCCAAGATCGAGGCCGGCCGCATGAAGCTCGACATGGAAGAGCTCGACCTTGCGCGGACGCTCGCGGAATCCCTGCGCGTCGTCTCCGGCCGCGCGCAGGACAAGCACCTGACGCTCGATGCCGATATCGCGAAATCGATCTCCGTCGTCGCCGACCGCCGCGCCACCAAGCAGATCATCGTCAACCTGCTCTCGAACGCGGTGAAGTTCACGCCCGACGGCGGCCGCATCGTGGTGCGCAGCCGGCAGCTCGACGACCGGATCGTGCTGATGATCGCCGACACCGGCATCGGGATCGCGCCGCACTCCCTGGCGCGGCTCGGACGCCCGTTCGAGCAGGTCGAGAGCCAGCTCACGAAGACCTATCACGGCTCGGGGCTGGGCCTCGCCATCGCACGCTCGCTGGCGCAGCTCCACGGCGGCTCGATGCGGCTGCGCTCGAAGATCGATGTCGGCACCGTCGTCCGCGTGACGCTGCCGCGCGACGCAATCAAGGCGGCGTCCGGGATATCGGCCGCGGCTTGAAGCTACGATTGCAGCGTCGGCGCGACTTCACGCGCGACGTTGACCAGCGCCGCGATCAGCGGCGTCATCGGATCGCGCTGCGGGATCACCATGCCGATGCTGTAATTGACCTCGGGGTCGACGATCGGGATCGAACGCACGGTGTCGGACAGGCCAAGCGTCTCGGCGAGCTTGGCCGGCATCACGCTCGCCCAGCGTCCCGTCTTCACATGCGTGAACAGCACGAGCAGCGAGTTCGAGGTCAGCGTCGGCGTCGCCTCCGCACCGACCGAGCGCAGCGCGCGGTCGATGATGCGGCGGTTCTGCATGTCGGGCGTGAGCAGGCACAACGGCACCTGCCCGACCTCGGTCCAGGTCACCGTCTCGCGATCACCGAACATCGCATCCGGCGCGGTAAGGAGACGATAGCTCTCGTTGTAGAGCGGAATGGTGCGCACCTTCCCGATCGGCTCGTTCTCGATATAGGTCAGTCCCGCGTCCACCTCGAGATTTTCGAGCAGGCCCAGCACCTCCGATGACGTTGTGGACTGGATGCGGAAGCGCACCTCGGGATGCCTGGCGCGGAACGGCGTCGTCAGCGCGGCAACCATGCCGAGCACGGTCGGGATCGCCGCGATGCGGATCTCACCGGAGAGCTTGTCCTTCAGCGAGTTGATCTCCTGGCGCATCGCGCGGGCATCGCCCACGATCCGCCGCGCCCAATCCAGCGCCCGCTCGCCTTCGGGGGTAAAGCCCTGGAAGCGGGACCCGCGCTGGACCAGCATCACGCCGAGGATCTCCTCGAGCTGCTTGAGCCCGGTCGACATCGTCGGCTGGGTGACCCCGCAGGCTTCCGCCGCACGTCCGAAATGCCGTTCCTTCGCCAGCGCCAGCAGCAGTTCAAGCTTGTCGATCAACCGGACGTCCCCTCGGATTCTGTCGTGGCATGCAAGCTAGCACGGCAGGTCGTGGCCAACACGGAAAAACCGGCAGGCGAAATGCGATTAATTGCATTTCCGTATCGATCGATCGCATCCGCCAATCGATCCGAATTCGCAATCGCAGCATGAGACAGCTTTATTGATCTTCGAATGATTCCAAATAGTTTGCGATGCAGGAACGCTCAATTTGAGAACGAAGAATGACAGCGGTTTACGAGCCTTGTTACGAGCCTTGGGACGAGACGCGCGGCGCCGAGATCATCGCCGAACACGCCAAGCAGGAAGGCGCGACGCTGGTCACCCTGCACGCGCTCCAGGAGGCGTTCGGCTATGTGCCGGAGGCGGCCATTCCCATGGTGGCGCAGGCGCTCAATCTGTCGCGCGCCGAGGTGCATGGCGTGTTCACGTTCTATCATGATTTCAGGCACAAGCCGGCCGGCCGCCATGTGCTGAAGCTTTGCCGCGCCGAGGCCTGCCAGGCTGCGGGCGGCGATGCGCTGGCCGCGCGTGCCGAGGCCAGGCTCGGTGTGTCGCTCGGCAACACGACGGCCGATGATCGCGTCACGCTGGAGCCGATCTACTGCCTCGGCCTGTGCGCGACTGCGCCGTCGGCGATGCTCGACGGCCGCCTCGTCGGCCGGCTCGACGAGAAGCGCCTCGATGCGCTGGTTGCGGAGGCACAGCGATGAGCATGCGTCTCTTCGTCTCACGCGACGCGGGCGCGGTGGCCGTTGGCGCCGACGAGGTTGCATTGGCGCTGGAACAGGCCGCGGCCAAGCGCGGCGTCGCCGTCGAGATTATCAGGACCGGCTCGCGCGGCATGTACTGGCTGGAGCCGCTGGTCGAGGTCGCGACGCCGCAGGGCCGGATCGCGTTCGGCCCGGTCACCGAGACCGATGTGCCCTCCCTGCTCGACGCACTCGCCAGCAATACGCCGCATCTGCTGCGGCTCGGCGCGACCGACGAGATTCCCTGGCTGAAGCGCCAGACCCGCCTCACCTTCGCCCGCTGCGGCGTGATCGATCCGCGCTCGCTCGAGGACTACCGCGCCCATGGCGGCTACAAGGGCCTGGAGCGCGCGCTGTCGCTCGGCTCGGACGCAATCCTCACCGAGGTCACCGCATCGGGCCTGCGCGGCCGCGGCGGCGCGGGCTTTCCGACCGGCATCAAATGGAAGACGGTTGCCCAGGCCAAGGCCGACCGCAAGTTCATCGTCTGCAACGCCGACGAAGGCGACAGCGGTACCTTCGCCGACCGCATGATCATGGAAGGCGATCCCTTCCTGGTGATCGAGGGCATGACCACCGCCGGCATCACCGTCGGCGCAACCAAGGGCTACATTTACATCCGCAGCGAATATCCGCACGCGGTCGAGGCGATGAATGCCGCCATCAAGGCTGCGAAGCGCGGCGGCTATCTCGGCGACAAAATCGGCGGCTCGGCCTACAGCTTCGACCTTGAAGTCCGCGTCGGCGCCGGCGCCTATGTCTGCGGCGAGGAAACGTCGCTGCTGGAGAGTCTCGAAGGCCGCCGCGGCATCGTGCGCGCCAAGCCGCCGCTGCCGGCCCATCACGGCCTGTTCGGCAAGCCGACCGTGATCAACAACGTGCTGTCGTTCGCGGCGGTCCCCTTCATCCTCGCCGAAGGCGCCAAGGCCTATGCCGATTTCGGCATGGGCCGCTCGCGCGGCACGATGCCGATCCAGCTCGCGGGCAACATCCGCTATGGCGGCCTGTATGAGACCGCGTTCGGCGTGACGCTGGGCGAGCTTGTCGACGACATCGGCGGCGGCACGTTCACGGGCCGTCCGGTCCGTGCGGTGCAGGTCGGCGGCCCCCTTGGCGCCTACTTCCCCCGCGCGCTGTTCGACACGCCGTTCGACTACGAGGCCTTTGCCGCGCGTGACGGGCTGATCGGCCATGGCGGCATCGTCGTGTTCGACGACAGCGTCGACATGCGCAGGCAGGCGCGCTTTGCGATGGAATTTTGCGCCGTCGAATCCTGCGGCAAGTGCACGCCCTGCCGCATCGGCTCGACCCGCGGCGTCGAAACCATCGAGAAGATCATCAACGGCGAGCGGGTCAGCGAAAACCTCGCGCTCGTCGAAGACCTCTGCAACACCATGAAATTCGGCTCGCTCTGCGCGCTCGGCGGCTTCACGCCCTACCCTGTGCTCAGCGCATTGAAGCACTTCCGGGAGGATTTCGTCCCGGCGCCGACCACGCTTCAGGCCGCGGAATAGGAGAACGACAATGTCTCTGATCGAAGAAATCGACTTCGGCACGCCGCGCGCCAAATCGGAAACGATGGTGACGCTGACCATCGACGGCAAAGAGATATCGGTGCCCGAGGGCACCTCGATCATGCGCGCGGCGATGGAGGCCGGCCACCAGATCCCGAAACTCTGCGCGACCGACATGGTCGATGCATTCGGCTCCTGCCGCCTCTGCCTCGTCGAGATCGAGGGCCGCGCCGGCACGCCGGCCTCCTGCACCACGCCGGTGATGCCGGGCCTCGTCGTGCACACCCAGACCGACCGGCTGAAGAAGCTGCGCAAGGGCGTGATGGAGCTCTACATCTCCGACCATCCGCTCGATTGCCTCACCTGCGGCGCCAACGGCGATTGCGAGTTGCAGGACATGGCCGGCGCCGTCGGCTTGCGCGACGTGCGCTACGGCTATGAGGGTGAGAACCACGTCTTCGCCAAGACGGATGGCTGCACCAACGACAACTGGATGCCGAAGGACGAGTCCAACCCCTACTTCACCTACGATCCCTCCAAGTGCATCGTCTGCTCGCGCTGCGTCCGCGCCTGCGAGGAGGTGCAAGGCACCTTTGCGCTGACCATCTCCGGCCGCGGCTTCGACAGCCGCGTCTCGCCCGGCATGAGTGAAAGCTTCCTCGGCTCCGAATGCGTCTCCTGCGGCGCGTGCGTGCAGGCCTGCCCGACCGCGACGCTGACGGAAAAGTCGGTGATCGAAATCGGCCAGCCCGAGCATTCGGTCGTCACCACCTGCGCCTATTGCGGCGTCGGCTGCGCCTTCAAGGCGGAGATGCGCGGCGAGGAAGTCGTGCGCATGGTGCCCTACAAGGACGGCAAGGCCAATCGCGGCCATTCCTGCGTCAAGGGCCGTTTCGCCTGGGGCTACACCAACCACAAGGAACGCATCCTCAAGCCGATGATCCGCGAACGGATCGAGGATCCCTGGCGCGAAGTGTCCTGGGATGAGGCGTTCTCCTTCGCCGCCGCCAGGATGCGCGGCATCCAGAAGAAGTACGGCCGCGACGCCATCGGCGGCATCACCTCGTCCCGCTGCACCAACGAAGAGACCTATCTGGTGCAGAAGCTGATCCGGGCCGGCTTCGGCAACAACAATGTCGATACCTGCGCCCGCGTCTGCCATTCGCCGACCGGCTATGGCCTGTCGCAGACCTTCGGCACCTCGGCCGGCACCCAGGACTTCGACTCCGTGGAGAACACCGACGTCGCCGTCGTCATCGGCGCCAATCCGGCCTCCGCACACCCCGTCTTCGCCTCGCGCCTGAAGAAGCGGCTGCGCCAGGGCGCCAAGCTGATCGTGATCGATCCGCGCCGCACCGAGATGGTGGAAGCGCCGCATGTGAAGGCGCTGCATCTGCCGCTGATGCCCGGCACCAACGTCGCGGTCGTGACCGCGCTGGCGCATGTCATCGTCACCGAGGGCCTCGTCAACGAAGCCTTCGTGCGCGAGCGCTGCGACTGGACCGAGTTCGAGGAATGGGCCGCCTTCGTCGCCCAACCGAACAACAGCCCGGAAGCAACGGCGATCCTCACCGGCGTGGACCCCAAGGCGCTACGCGAAGCGGCCCGCATCTACGCTACCGGCGGAAACGGCGCGATCTATTACGGTCTCGGCGTCACCGAGCACAGCCAGGGTTCGACCACGGTGATTGCGATCGCCAACCTTGCGATGGCGACCGGCAATATCGGCCGTCCCGGCGTCGGCGTGAACCCGCTGCGCGGCCAGAACAACGTGCAGGGCTCCTGCGACATGGGTTCGTTCCCGCATGAGCTGCCCGGCTACCGCCACATCTCGGGCGATGCCGTGCGCGACCAGTTCGAGGCGCTCTGGAACGTCAAGCTCAACCCCGAGCCGGGCCTGCGCATCCCCAACATGTTCGATGCCGCGATCGAGGGCACGTTCATGGGCATCTATGTGCAGGGCGAGGACATCCTCCAGTCCGATCCCAATACCTCACATGTGGTGGCGGCGCTGTCGGCGATGGAATGCGTGATCGTCCACGACCTCTTCCTGAACGAGACCGCGAACTACGCCCATGTCTTCCTGCCCGGCTCGAGCTTCCTCGAGAAGGACGGCACCTTCACCAACGCCGAACGCCGCATCCAGCGCGTGCGCAAGGTGATGACGCCGAAGAACGGCATGGCCGACTGGGAGGTCACCATCGGCCTTGCCAAGGCGATGGGCTTCGAGATGAACTACAGCCACCCCTCCGAGATCATGGACGAGATCGCGGCGCTGACGCCGACTTTCACCGGCGTCTCCTACGCCAAGCTCGACAAGCTCGGCTCGGTGCAGTGGCCGTGCAACGAGAAGGCGCCCGAGGGCACGCCGGTGATGCATATCGACGGCTTCGTCCGCGGCAAGGGCAAGTTCATCGTCACAGAATATGTCGCGACCGACGAGCGTACCGGCCCGCGCTTCCCGCTGCTGCTCACCACGGGGCGCATCCTCAGCCAGTACAATGTCGGCGCGCAGACCCGGCGCACCGAGAACGTGGTCTGGCATGCCGAGGACCGGCTGGAGATCCACCCGCACGACGCCGAGCAGCGCGGCGTGCGCGACGGCGACTGGGTGCGGCTAAAGAGCCGCGCCGGCGAGACCACGCTGCGCGCGGAGATCACCGATCGCGTCGCGCCGGGCGTCGTCTACACCACCTTCCACCATCCGGACACGCAGGCCAACGTCATCACCACCGACTATTCGGACTGGGCCACCAACTGTCCCGAATACAAGGTCACGGCGGTACAGATTTCGCCGTCGAACGGCCCGTCCGACTGGCAGAAGTCCTACGACGCGCAGGCGCGGCACTCCCGCCGCATCGTGCCGGCCGAAGCCGCGGAGTAAGCGCATGCACGTGCCGGTTCAGGCCATCGACCGCGAGATCTGGCGCGACGGCGCGGCGTCCGAAGGGGCGCGGCTGATCCCGGAAGAGACGCCGCTGGCGCTGACCTATAATGGCGGCACCTATGCCGTCATGATGGGGACGCCGCAGAACCTCGAGGACTTCGCCGTCGGCTTCAGCCTCAGCGAAGGCATCGTCAGATCGGTCGACGACATCCGCTCGCTCGAAATCGTCCGCCTCGACGACGGCATCGAGCTGCGAATGTGGCTTGCGCCGGACGAAGCCGCGCGCATCAGCGAACGGCGGCGTCATATCGCCGGCCCGACCGGTTGCGGCATCTGCGGCATCGAGTCCATTGCCGAAGCCGTGCGGCCTGCGGCCGTCGTGCCGCAGGGGCAGACGTTCACGCCCGAGCAGATCATGGCGGCGATGCAGGCCATCGCGCCGCTCCAATCGATCAACATGCAAACCCGCGCCGTTCACGCCGCCGCGTTCTGGTCCCCTGCCGGCAACATCGCCGCGCTGCGCGAGGATGTCGGCCGCCACAACGCGCTGGACAAGCTCGCAGGTGCGCTGGCGCGCAGCCGGACGGATGCGCGCGGCGGTATGGTGCTGCTGACGAGCCGCGTCTCGGTCGAGATGGTGCAGAAGACCGCCGCGATCGGCGCGCCGCTGATGGTCGCGGTCTCCGCGCCGACCGCGCTCGCGGTCCGCACGGCCGAAGCCGCCGGCATCACGCTGATCGCCATTGCCCGGCAAGACGGGTTCGAAGTGTTTACACATGGCGGCCGCATCGTTGCCTGCCATGCCACGGAGGTTGCCGATGTCGCCTGACCGCCTGATCTACATGGCCAACCAGATCGGCAGGTTCTTCCAGAGCCAGGGCCACGACAAGGCCGTGCCGGGAATCGCCGAGCATATCAAGAAATTCTGGGATCCCCGGATGAAGCGCGCGATCTTCGCCCATCTCGACACGGGCGGCGCTGGCCTGGAGCCGAACGTGCGCGAGGCCATCACCTCGCTGAAGCAGGCGACGTCGCTTCCAACAGCGCCCTGAACGTGCGCCGCACCTCGCTCTGCGTCTCCTTCACCCGCGCCTCCAGCGACGAGAAGTCCGGCGCATCGCCGGCGCGCGCCATCACGCGTTGGAGATCGGTGCCGGCGGTTTCCGGCTTGAAGCCGTCGCTGACGCACAGCCGCAGGATCTGCGTCAGGTCGTGATAGAGCCGCGCTGCGGCGCGCAGGACCTCGGCCTCCGACTGCGGCAGCACGCCGAGCCTGGCCGCATTATCCAGCACCTGAAGCGTGCTGACGTCGAGGATATCCGGCTTGTGATGGGCATGCACGAGCTGGAGATATTGCGCGATGAAGTCGATGTCGATCATGCCGCCGGCGGCATATTTGAGATCCCAATAATCGGTCTCGCCCTTCTCCTGGCCGATCGCGCGCCGCATGTCGGCGACGTCGTTGGCGATGATCGCGGGATCGCGGCGGCGGGTCAGGACATCGCGGATGACGCGCGCGATCCGGTCGCCGAATTCAGCCGAAGCCGACACCACGCGCGCGCGCGTCAGCGCCATGTGCTCCCAGGTCCAGGCCTCGTTGGCCTGGTAATCCGCGAAGGAGGCGAGGCTCGAGGCCACGGGGCCGGCGCGCCCCGACGGGCGCAGCCGCATGTCGATCTCATAGAGCACGCCGTAATTGGTGCGCGTCGTGAAGGCGCTGATCAGGCGCTGGGTGAAGCGGGCGAAATAATGCGCGCCTTGAAGCGACTGCGGCCCATCCGAGTCCGGATTCTCTCGGTCGAAATCGTACAGCAGGATCAGGTCGAGATCGGACGACGCGGTCATTTCGCGGCTGCCGAGCCGGCCCATCGCGATGATCGCCGTCTCCTGCCCCTTGATCCGGCCGTGCTGGGCGGCGAAGCGATCGGCGACGAGACCATGCACGGTGTGGACGACACCTTCCGCGACGTCGGCAAAGGCCGTGCTCGCCTGCTGCGCCGAGACCGTGCCGGAAAGGATACGCGTGCCGATCAGGAACAGGCTCTCCTGCCCGAACAGGCGCAGGCGATCCAGGAACTCCTCATATGAGGCGGCATCCTGCACGGTGGCGGCGAGCCGCCCCGACAATTCCCGCCTGTCCGGCATCGCGCCGAAGAAGCGCGGATCGATCAATCCGTCCATGAGCTGCGGCTGCCGCGCCAGCATCTCGCCGAGCCGCGGCGCCGCGCCCAGCACCAGCGCCACCAGCGCGACGAGATCGCGGTTCTGGCCAAGCAGCGTGATCAGCCGGCCGCCACGCTGGAGCGCCCCAAGGAAATGATCGAACGCCACGACGGCGCGGTCCGGCTCCTCGGCGTGGGCGAGGCCGTCGATCAGGGCCGGCACGAATTCGATGAAGGCGCTTCGTGTCGCCTCATTGCGGAACACGCGATAATCGCCGGTGATCCAGTCGCGCACGGTCTGCGCCACGGCGGCAGGCTTCTTGAAGCCGAGCGTCGTCAGGTGCTGGAGCAGGCGTGGATCGTCGGGACCTGCACCGTAGTCGAGCGCCGGCAGCTTTGCCGTGCCGGTCGGATCGTCGCCCTCGAACAGCTTCTCGTAGTGCCCCTGGACGATCTCGAGCTGGCGCAGCAGATCGCGCGCAAAGGCCTCGCGATCCGGATAGCCGAAGAACCGCGCAAAGCGCCCGACCGCCTCCTTGTCGTCGGGCAGCGCATGGGTCTGCTCGTCGGCGACCATCTGAAGGCGATGCTCGACCCGGCGCAGGAATTCGTATGCTCTGGCGAGCTCGTCACGCGCCGCGAGGGTGATCCAGTTGCTGGCGGCGAGCACATCGAGCGCGGCGAGCGTCGGCCGCACCCGCAATTGCGGATGGCGGCCGCCGGCGATCAGCTGCTGGGTCTGCGCGAAAAACTCGATCTCGCGGATGCCGCCGCGACCGACCTTGACGTTGTGGCCTTCGACCGCGACCTCACTCTGGCCGCGATAGGTCTGCATCTGCCGCTTCATGTCGTGGACGTCGGCAAGCGCGGCGAAGTCGAGATGCTTGCGCCAGACGAAGGGGGCGATCTCGGCGAGCAGCGCCTCGCCTGCCCTGGCATCGCCGGCACAGGCACGCGCCTTGATCATCGCGGCGCGCTCCCAGGTGCGCCCTTCCCGCTCGTAGTAATGCAGCGCGGCGTCCCGCGAGATCGCCACCTGCGTCGAGGACGGATCGGGACGCAGCCGCAGATCGACGCGGAAGACGTAGCCGTCATAGGTGCGCTGCTGGAGAATGCGCGCCATGCCTTGCGTCACGCGAACGAAGAACGGCTGCGGCTCGATATCCGGCGCCAGCGTCGTGGCATCGGGATCGAAGAACACGATGAGGTCGATGTCGCTGGAATAGTTCAGCTCGCCCGCACCCATCTTGCCCATCGCGAGCACGATCAGGCCGCTGCCCTCTTCCGGTGCCTCGGGATTGGGCGGGAATAGTTTTCCACGTGCGGCTTCCTGCCGCAGCAGGTACCGGAGCGCCGCCTGCACGGAGGAGACCGCGACATCGGTCAGCGCCGCCGTCACCCGCATCACTGGCCAGACCCCGCCGATGTCGCACAACGCGGTCAGAAGCGCCGCCTCCGCCTTCGTGCGGCGAAGCAGCCGCATCACCTCGGCCTCGTCAGGTGCCGCGAGCACGGCGCCCCTCGCCTCCGCGATCAGTGCGGCGAGATGAGTATCCGGATCGCATTCGAGCAGCCGGATCAGGCGCAGCGGATCGGCGCGCACCAGATCGAACAGATAGGGCGAGAATTCCGCGATGCCGGCGAGGATATTCCGGGCGAAGGGATGAACCAGCAACGCTTCGAGACGAGCCGATTGTGCCGGCTCGAGCGCGGCCAGCCAGTCTTCGAAACGTCGTTCGTCGGTTGCGGAAGCGGCAATATGGGGAGCCTCCGCGAAGCGCGCGGCCAGGCTCTCACCATGCTTGTCCGCGTTTCCCGGCGCGGAGTGGTTCATGCCACCTTCTGTGGCACATCCGGTATTGGAGGAGCAACCCTGTCGCCCGCGCCCACACGCGCCGGCAGCACCAGCGTGGCGACGAGGCCGGGATGGGCATCGCCCAGTCGCAATTCTCCGCCATGCAATGTGGCAACCGCGGAGGCGAGGCTGAGGCCGAGGCCGGAGCCCGGCAGCGTGCGGCTGGCCTCCAGCCGCACGAATCGTTCGACGACGTGCTTGCGATCGGCTTCGGGGATACCGGGGCCGCGATCGGTGACGCTGAGCAGCACCTGGTCGCCCTCGCGCCTGGCCTCGATGAGGATCTGCCCGGAGTCCATGCTGACCACGGTTCCACCAATCTGCGCGACCGGCTTGCCGTATTTGATCGCGTTCTCGACCAGATTGGCGAGCGCCTGGCTGATCAATTCGCGGTTGGCGTGAACCGGCGTCGGCTCGCATTTGACCTTCAAGGTCATGCCGTCGTCTTCAGCCAGCGGCTCGTAGAGCTCGTGGATGCCGCCCGCGACTTCGGCGGCGTCGAAATCGTCCATGTTGCCGCGCGCCTGGCCGGACTCGGCGCGCGCGATCATCAGCAGCGCGTTGAAGGTGCGGATCAGCCCGTCGGATTCCTCGATGGTCCGCTCCAGCGCGGCGCGATAGTCGGCCTCGCAGCCCGATTTCGCCAACGCCTCCTCGGCGCGGTTGCGCAAGCGCGTCAGCGGCGTCTTGAGATCGTGGGCGATGTTGTCGGAGACCTCCTTCAGCCCCGCCATCAGCGCCTCGATGCGCTCCAGCATGGCGTTGAGGTTTTCGGCGAGGCGGTCGAGCTCGTCGCCGCTGCGCCCCACCGGCAGGCGCTCGCTGAGATCGCCGGTCATGATGCGATGCGCCGTGCCGCTCATCGCGTCGATGCGCCTCAGCACCCTGCGCGCGACGAAGACGCCGCCGCCGAGCCCGAGCACGACCACGATCAGGATCGACCATTGCGCAGCCTTGGCGACGATGCCGAACAGGCGCCGCCGCTCGGCGAGGTCGCGGCCGATCAGAAGCCGGAAGCCGTTCTCCAATTCGGTGACGCGAACCAGCGCACGATGGTCGCGGTCATCCGCGTCCTCGATGCGCCGGTAAGCGGTTTCCGACCACCCGCGCGTCGCCATCACACCGGGCGCGAGCGAGCCGACATTGCCGGCGATCGCCTGCCCCGTCGGCGTCGTCACGAGGTAGAGGTTGGCGCCGGGCCGCAGCGCGCGATATTCGATCGCCAGCACCAGGCCGCGCAGGCCGCGGCGGCCGTAGATCTCGTTGATCTCCGAGGTCTCGGCGTTCACCGTCTGCGTGATTTCCTCGGTGATCAGCCGCCGCGTATTCCAGGCGAAATAGGCGAGCAGCGAGGCTGCGAAAATCGCAAACAGAAACAGGTAAACCAGCGTCAGCCGGAATGCCGTGGTGCGGATCAGCTTACCGAATGCCGTCACGGATCATGTACCCGGCGCCGCGGATCGTGTGCAGCAGAGGCCGCTCAAAACCCTTGTCGATCTTGGAGCGCAGCCGCGAAATGTGCACGTCGATCACGTTGGTCTGCGGATCGAAATGATAGTCCCAGACGTTCTCCAGCAGCATGGTGCGCGTCACCACCTGGCCGGCATGCTTCATGAGGTATTCGAGCAGACGGAATTCGCGCGGCTGAAGCGTCAACTCGTCCTTGCCGCGAGCGACGCGATGGGAGAGCCGGTCGAGCTCGAGATCGCCGACACGATAGAGCGTGTCCTCGGCCGGGCCGCCGCGGCGGCGCGACAGAACCTCGACCCGCGCCAGGAGCTCGGCGAAGGAATAGGGCTTTGGCAGATAATCGTCGCCGCCGGCGCGCAGGCCCTTGATGCGGTCGTCGACCTGCCCGAGCGCGGAGAGAATCAGGACCGGCGCGGTGTTGCCCTTGTCGCGCAGCGCGCCGATCAGCGACAGGCCGTCGCGCTTGGGCAGCATGCGGTCGATCACCAGCACGTCGTAATCGCCGTTCTCGGCCATGGCGAGGCCTTCCTCGCCGTCGGCGGCGTGGTCGGCAATGTGGCCGACTTCGCGAAACGCCTTCACGAGGTAGTCGGCGGATTCGCGGTCGTCTTCAATGATGAGGAGGCGCATCGTGCGTTCGGCGGCGGTCAAGGAGTCAACCTTCTCTAAACATGGCGCGAGCGGCAATCGCATGCAAGCCGAGTGGGAGAGTCTCGGGTCGAGAAAAAGGCGGGCGGTGAAGCTGGGGGGACCTCACCGCCCTAGGCCTTCCGACGGAGGGGGGCGTATTCCACCGGAAGGTAGATTGGGAAGCGAACGTTACGCTGCTCCCCCGAAGGGCGCCGGCGGCTGGGGCGACTGATGCCGGGCGACGCCCTTCATTGCGTAGGCCTCCTGAGGGTTACCCCTTGGCGAGGGGAATCGCGACGAAGCGCGACTGGCCGCCGCTCTTCACGCGCATCAGGACGCTGTTCTTGCTGTCGGACCGCGCCGTGTTGATGGCGTCGCGGACATCGCCGGCGGTGCTCACGCTCTTGCCGCCGACCTCGAGAATCACGTCGCCTTCCTTGAAGCCGCGTTCGGCCGCGGCGCTCTTCGGATCGACTTCGGTGACCACGACGCCTTCCTTGCCGGCGCCGGCCACGGAATTGGCGGGCGCAACCGTCATGCCGAGCTTGGGCACGTCGGTGCCCTTGCTCGCACCCTTGCCGCTGTCGTTATCGATATCGGCCTTGGCCTCGACCGTGTTCGGCAGCTGGCCGAGGGTGAGGTTCACGACCTTGTCCTGGCCCTTGTGCAGCACGTTGAGCTTCACGGTCGCGCCGGGTGCCATGCCGCCGATGGTGCGGGCGAGTTCGCGGGCATCCTTGACGGATTCGCCGTTGACCGAGGTGATCACGTCGCCGGACTCGATGCCGGCCTTCGCGGCCGGACCGTTCGCCTGCGGCTCCGCCACCAGCGCGCCTTCGGCCTTCTTCATGCCGAGGCTGTCGGCGATATCAGACGTCACCGGCTGGATCTGCACGCCGATCCAGCCGCGGCTGACCGAACCCTTGTCCTTGAGCTGGGCAACAACCGTCTTCACGGTGTTGGCCGGGATCGAGAACGCGATGCCGACGCTGCCGCCGGAGGGCGAGTAGATCGCGGTGTTGACGCCCATCACCTCGCCGTTGGTGTCGAAGGCGGGACCGCCGGAATTGCCCTTGTTCACGGGCGCGTCGATCTGGATGAAATCGTCATAGGGACCGTTGCCGATGTCGCGGCCGCTGGCCGAGACGATGCCGGCTGTCACGGTGCCGCCGAGGCCGAAGGGATTGCCGACCGCGAGCACCCAGTCGCCGATCCGCGGCTTGGCGTCGGCCAGCTTGGCGAACGGGAAGTTCGAGCCGCCCTCGACCTTGATCAGGGCGAGGTCGGTGCGCTGATCGGTGCCGATCACCTTGGCGGTATAGGTCTTGCCGTCGTCGGTGGTGACCTCGACCTTGTCGGCGCCGTCGACCACGTGGTTGTTGGTCACGGCGAAGCCGTCGGCCGAGATGAAGAAGCCGGAGCCCTGACCCTGCACGACGCGGCCACGACCACCGCCCTTCAGGCCGGGGATGCCATCCGGCCCGCCGAAGCGGCGGAAGAAACGCTCCATCGGCGAGCCCGGCTGGAACGGCGAGGAGGAATCATCGCCGTCGTCGTTGCTCGCGGTCTTCTCCTTGATGTTGACCTTCACCGAGATCACCGACGGCTTCACGCGCTCGACGATGTCGGCGAAACCGACCGGGCGCTCGACCTTCCGGACCTCGTTGTTGACCTGCGCATGCGCCGGGCTCGAGAACAGGTCGGCCGGCGACACCGACGGGCTGAAGCCGTAGACGGCGGCGCCGAGGCCGGCGACGACCGAGGCCATCAGCGCGATCTTGCGCGCGGAGAAGACCGACCGGCGCGACTGCCGATAGGACGGAAGGTTCGAAAGGTCGGGACGTTCGGTCATGCAGATATCTCCAGGGCCTTGAAATCGATTTGGTGCCGGATGCCAGCACCTTGCGGACCTGAAGATGGGGACTCCCGCCTTACCGTGCGCTGGCGGCGAGGTTAAACTTTCGTAATGAAGGGCGATGCTGATGCGGCAGTTTAGCGCAGACCGAAAGTTGTGGTCTTACAGGAACTTATTCGAGTTCCGGTGACCGGCGCCGAACCAGGTTTTTGGCGGCCTTAGCTCGCCCTGACGCTGACGATGAACTCGTCGACTTCACGCTTCAGGGTCTCGGCCTGCTGCGACAGATCGACGGCGGAATCCCGGGCCTCGGCCGCCATGCGGCCGGTCTCGGCGGAGGTCGAGGTGATCTGGACGATGTGATTGGACACGTCGAGCGTGCCGCGCGCTGCGTCCTGGACGCTGCGCGAGATGTCCTGGGTGGCGTTGCGCTGCTGGGCGGTGTCGACCTCGATGCCGGACATGATCGACGAGATCTCCGACAGCGTCTTCGAGATGCCGTCGATCGCCTCGCGCGTCTCCGCGGTGATGCCCTGGATGCTGGCGACATGGGAGGTGATCTCCTCGGTCGCCTTGCTGGTCTGGTGCGCGAGGCTCTTCACCTCGGAGGCGACGACGGCAAACCCCTTGCCGGCCTCCCCTGCCCGCGCCGCCTCGATGGTGGCGTTGAGCGCCAGGAGGTTGGTCTGCGACGCGATCGCCTGCACGAGCTGCACGACCTCGCCGATCTTGTCGGCGGCATCCGACAGCGTGTGGATGGTGTCGCGGCTCTTCTCGGCTTGCGCCGCCGCGCCCTCGGCGCGCTGGGTCGCATCGGTGACGCGGCGGCTGATCGTGCCGATCGAATTCGTCATCTCCTCGGCGGAGCCCGCGACCGTCTGGACGCTGGCGCTGGCCTGGCTCGCTCCGCTCGCCACCGCATTGGCCTTGGTGCTGGTGTCGTTGGCCGTCCGCGACAGCGTCTCGGCGTTGCTCTTCAGATGCACGGCCGACGAGGCCACCCTGTCGACGACGCTGGCGACGAGGTCGTTGAAGCGCTTGATCCGGGCGTCGAGGAATTTCGACCGCTCGGCCTGGTGCTGCGCTTCACGCAATTGCTGCTCGGTGAGGCGGCGCCGTTCGAGCCCATTGGTCTTGAAGACCTCCAGCGCGCCGGCGAGCAGGCCGATCTCGTTGGTGCGGCCAAGGCCCGGCACGGGCGTTTCGAACTTCTGGTCGGCGACCTCGCGCATGGCATGCACGATCGCCGCCAAGGGACTGAGGATGCCGTTGCGCACGGCAAACCAGGTCGTGAGGCAGATCGTGCAGGCGACGACCGCGATCACGCCGCAAGCGATCAGGAAATAGGAGAATGCGGCCTGTGCCTGCTGGTAGATCTGCATCGCGTGATCGCGCGCGGGCCCGCTCAGCGCAGCAAAGTCCGACGACAGGCTGGTGATCTCGTTGTTGAGATAGAGCACCGCGACGAATCCGGTGCCGCCGCCGATGCCCAGCAGGAACAATAGTGCAGCGACAACGGCGCCGACCAGGAAGCGGATCGTCAGATTGCTGTTCGCGAACATCGGAGAGCTCAGAGTCTGGAATCAAATCTCGGGACAAGCTTCCAGACAAAGGTCAACATTGCATGAAATACGCGGGCGGCGGCCGGCGCCCTACGTAGCTCTACGTAGCCGGGACGACTCGAAGCAGCTAGGAGGATTTGGCCTCGTCCGACATCAATGCCGCGAGCCTCGCCTCTTCATCGGGCGTGAGCGGCGGCGCCGGTACGTCTGCACCGCTCCGCGAGCGACGCCGGATTTGCAGCCACAGCGCCAGGCCGCCGCCCATCAGCAGCAGCGGCCCGAGCAGCCACAGCAGCATGGTCTGCCGCTCGAAGCGCGGCTTGAGCAGCACGAACTCGCCATAGCGCGCGACCAGGAAGTCGAGCACCTGCGAGTTGCTGTCGCCGGCCGCGATGCGCTCGCGCACCAGGAGCCGCAGGTCGCGCGCCAGCGGCGCATCGGAATCGTCGATCGACTGGTTCTGGCAGACCATGCAGCGCAGCTCGCGCGACAAGTCGCGCGCGCGCGTCTCCTTCGCCGGATCCGACATGATCTCGTCGGGCTGCACCGCATGCACCGCAGGCGAAGCCAGCAGCGCAAGCGCGACGAACGCGGCCATCATCCGGCGCATCGGATCACTCCGCCGGTTGCAGGCGCGGCTTGGCCCGCGCCGGTTTTGGCGCGCCGACCCGCAGGCGGCGGTCGGACAGCGACAGCACGCCGCCGAAGGCCATCAGCACCGGACCCCACCAGATCAGCAGCACCAGCGGCTTGTGATAGATGCGCACGGCAATCGCGCCCTCGGCGTTGGCATCGCCCAGCGAGATGTAGAGCTGGCTCGCACCGCGGGTCAGCAGCGCGGCTTCCGTGGTGGAGGAGCCGCGGGTGGTGAAGCTGCGCTTGGACGGCGTCATGACGCTCAGCGTCTCACCGTCGCGGCTGACGTTGAACTCGGCGATCATCTCGCGGTAATTCGGGCCCTGACGCTGAAACAACCCGTCGAGCTTGACGTCGTAGCCGGCGACATGGGCGACGTCGCTCTGCTTCATCGTCGCGATATATTCGCTGTTCCAGGTGGTCTCGCACACGATCCCGATCAGCGCGACGCCGAGGCCGGCATGCGCCAACGCCGCGCCCCAGGCCGAGCGTGGCAGGCCGCGCGCCCGGTGCAGCACCGTTGCGAACGGCAGACGGACCAGGCCCGTCCGCTCGACCAGATCGGTGACGGCGCCGGCGATGACGAAGACGCCAAGCCCGATCGCGAGCGGCGCGAGCGCGCTGCCACCACGCGTCCAGGCCCAGACGATCGCGGTGACGACGAGCCCGGCAACGCCAGCCGCGAGCAGGCGCTGGGTGACGCCGAGCAGATCGCCGCGCTTCCACGCCAGCATCGGCCCGAACGGCACGGCGAGCAGCAACAGGGTAAACAGCGGAGCAAAGGTGAGGTTGTAGAACGGCGCACCGACCGACATCTTGAAGTCGGCGAGCATCTCCATCGCCAGCGGATAGAGCGTGCCGAACAGCACGACCGCGCAGGCGACGGTCAGCAGCAGATTGTTCAGCACCAGCGCGCCCTCGCGCGAGATCGGCGCGAACAGGCCGCCCTGCTTCAATGATGTCGCGCGGCCTGCGAACAGCGACAGGCTGCCGCCGATGAACAGGCAGAGGATCAGCAGAATGAACACGCCGCGGGTCGGATCGGTGGCGAAGGCATGCACGGAGGTGATGACGCCGGACCGCACCAGGAAGGTGCCGAGCAGCGACAGCGAGAAGGTCAGGATCGACAACAGGATGGTCCAGACCTTCAGCGCGTTGCGCTTCTCCATCACCAGCGCCGAATGCAGCAGCGCCGTCCCGGCAAGCCACGGCATCAGCGAGGCGTTCTCGACCGGATCCCAGAACCACCAGCCGCCCCAGCCGAGCTCGTAATAGGCCCAGTAGGAGCCCATCGCGATGCCGAGCGTCAGGAAGATCCAGGCAACCAGCGTCCACGGCCGCACCCACCGCGCCCAGGCGGCGTCGATCCGTCCCTCCATCAGCGCCGCGATGGCAAAGGAGAACGAGATCGAGAAGCCGACATAGCCGAGATAGAGCATCGGCGGATGCACGGCGAGACCGATGTCCTGCAGCACGGGATTGAGATCGCGTCCCTCGATCGGCGGGCTGGCGATACGCAGGAACGGGTTCGAGGTCACCAGGATGAAGAGATAGAAGGCGCTGGCGATCCAGGCCTGCACGGCGAGCACATGCGCGCGCAGCGACAGCGGAAGGTTGTTGCCGAACGCCGCGACCAATCCGCCGAACAGCGCCAGGATCGACACCCACAGCAGCATCGAGCCTTCATGGTTTCCCCACACGCCGGTGATCTTGTAGAGCAGCGGCTTCATCGAATGCGAATTCTCGTAGACGTTGGCGACGGAGAAATCCGAATTCACATGCAGCATCACCAGCGCCACGAACGAGGCGCCGACGAACAGCAACTGTGCCAGTGCGGTGGAGCGCGCCACGTTCATCAGCGCATCGTCGCGCAGCCGCGCGCCGATCAGCGGCACGATGGATTGGATCAGCGCCAGCCCGAGCGCCAGCACCAGCGCGTAATGCCCGGATTCCGCGATCACCGCACCGCTCCTTGCGGGTTGCCCTGCGCTGTCGTGGCCGCAGGCTTGACGCCATCAGAAGCCTTGCCGCCGTAATCGTCCTTCCAGTGCCCCTGCTTCTTCAGGGCATCTGCGACGTCCTTGGGCATGTAGGTCTCGTCGTGCTTGGCAAGCACGGTGTCGGCCTTGAACACGCCGTTGGCATCGAGCGCGCCTTCGGCGACAACGCCCTGCCCTTCGCGGAACAGGTCGGGCAGGATGCCCTTGTAGGCGACCGGCAGCTTGGCGTTGCCGTCGGCGACCTCGAAGCTCACCACGAGATTGTCGCCGCGCTGGAGCGAGCCCGGCTGCACCAGGCCGCCGAGGCGAAACCGCCTGCCGGCCTGGACGTGCTTCTCGGCGACCATGGTCGGTGTCGAGAAGAACACGATGGAGTCGCGAAGTGCGTTGAGCACCAGCGCGGCGGCGAGCGCGAGCACGGCGAGCGAGCCGCCGATGATGGTCATGCGTCGCTGCTTGCGGGTCATGGCGTATCCGTTCTCCGCTGGTCTCGTCCTGACATCGTCATCCGTCGAGCCCGAGAGTTTTGAGGCCTTCGTTGAGCTGGCGGAGCCGTTCGCCATCCTTGGCGACCGCTTGACGGGCATCGCTCGATGCGCCGACCGCCTTGTCGCGATCGCCCATCACGAGATAAGCGCGCACCAGGCGCAACCAGCCCTCGACATCGTCGCCGTTCTGCTTCAAGCGCGTCGCCAGACGTTCGACCATGCCGCGGACCATGGCGCCGCGATCGCCCTCGCTCATGTCCTTGGAAGCTGCAATGGTCTCGTCCGACAGTGCCGGCATCGTGCCGCCGCCGACCCGCGCCAGCGAGGACTGCACCAAGGGCCGCCACGGCGCATCCGCCGGAGCCTTGGCCAGCAGCGCGCGCCAGATGGTGGCGGCATCGTCCTTGCGGCCGTCCTGCTCGGCGGCGAGACCGAGGAAGTAGTTCGCCTTGGGATCGTCCGCGTTCAGGGCATGCGCGCGCTCGAACTCGGTCTTGGCCTCGGCCGTCACCACGCCGCCCGCAGCGGCCGAGATTGCTTCGCCGAGATCGGATCTGCGCTCCGGGCTCTCACCATTGTAGGTGAGCGAGTTGCGATAGGCCCGCACCGCATCGTCGAACCGGCCGAGCCGCTCCAGCACCGGCGCGAGCACGTTCCAGCCGCGTCCGTCGGTCGGATTCTTTTCCAGATGTTGCTCGACCTGCACGACGAGGTTCTCCAGCGATCGCGCCATGCCGGAACCGGACCCGCGCTCCCGCTGCGCCAGCGGAAAGTCCTGAAGCCGGGGTGAGCCGAGCGGCATGTAGACGCCGATCGCAACGAGCGGCAGACCGACAAGCGCCAGTACGGCTGCCGTGCGGCGCCATTTCAGGCTCGATGTCGGCTCCGACACGGGCTCGCTGCTGGCGGCAGCGAGCAGCCTGCGGCTGATCTCGACACGCGCAGCCTCGGCTTCAGGCGCAGCGATCAGTCCCGAGGCAAGGTCACGCTCGATCTCGGTCAACTGGTCCTTGTAGACCGCGACCTCGCTGCCCTGATTTTGCACGCGCGCGCTGCGGCCGAGCGGCCAGAGCACGGCGAAAATCGCCGCGACCGTCATCAGCGCGAACACGAACCATAGCGTCATCTGGCAAGCTTCCGGCAGCGCGCCACCCGCGCCCATAGGTGGCTTTACACCACGGCCGGACGATGCGGCAATTGACAATTGTCAATTCGGCGCGACCGGCCACAGCCCCGAAACGGCGGAAATCCAACGGGTTAGCCGATCTCGAAGTCCACACTCCGAGCGGCGTCCTCGCCGTGACCGTTGAAGGCCTTCAGGAAGTATGTTCCCGGCTCGATGACGTCAGGCAATCTGATGCGCAACGCTCCGACCGGAACCGGAGATGCAACCCTGGTGACCGTCTCAGGCAGTTGCCGACCGCTTGCCTTCTCGACCAGCACCACCTTCGCGCCGACCATCAGTCTTTGATATTTGGCAACAATGACGCGGTTGTCGATTTCGATGGAGCTGATAACGGGTTTCATGCGCCCACAAATAGAAATTCCCCGGACTTGCACCGGGACCGTAGGGCCCGTCACCGGCAGCGTCAACTACAAATTGTGATCAGAAAAATATGCGACTGAATCAGCTTGCGCGCGACGATTTGCGCTCGCCCGTGAGTGCGTTCTCCGCGGCGCGGCTCATCAGCGACGCGTAATCATCGCCGAACAGTACCTGGCAGAAGCGAATCGCGGCCTGCACCTGCTGCTGCCGATAGGTGCGGACCTTGAGATCGGCGGCGCGCAGCGACTGCACCAGCTGCTCGGTCGAGCGCTCGACATATTGCTGCAGGTCGGAATAGGTGCGCAGCGTCACCTCGTTGATCGCGAGCTCGCTGGCGTAGTTGCGGCAGGTCGCGACGAAATCGATCAGCGCCGCGGTTTCCTCCACCTCGGTGCTGTCGATCCGCGCGCCCGGCGGAATGTCCTTCTCGGGGCGCTGGCGCAGGATGCGGCGAACGCGGCCGGGAACGCTGTCGATCTCGGATTGCAGCGCATTGGAGATATCGGCCCGGATCGAGGTCAGCTGCTTGCCCCAGGCGGAATCGTTGCGCAGGTCGAGCTCGGTGCGCAGGCCGCGCACGCCGTCATGCAACGCCTTGAGATTGTCGGCGACGTTGTCGAAATGGCCGCGCTTGATGTCCATGCGCAGGATCGCGGCCACGCAGGACAGATCGTGCAGGGCGATCGTGACGGCGACGCCATAGGGCGTTGCCGCCACACGGATCTCGTCGTCGGATGCGGCAATCTTGATGGCGAGGCGGATGATCTGCCACGGCGCGGTCATGCGCTGCACGACGATCGACAGCGCGAAGGGCAGCATCTGCGGGGTCTGGAGGACGGGGATGTTGAGCGCCGACGTCACCGAGGCAATCTGGGAGTCGCCGAAGGCGCGCAGGAAGCGCGGCAGCTTCTCGTTCAGGGTGGCGATGGCGTCCCGGACCTGGAGCACCGCCCCAACCGAATAGAGGTCCTCGATCACGTTGGGCGGGCCGACACGGGCCAGCGCGCGCGACTTGTCGCCGCCGCCCGGCCCCGTCAGCTGGAAGATGGCGTCCGCGGCCACCGCCTGGAGCTTCTGGGCGAGCGCTTCGACCTGCCCCGCACTGTCGGCAGCCGGCATGCGCGCCAGCGTCGCCTCGAATTCATTCACCTTGTCCGGAGCGCCGTCACGGCCGAGCCATTGCCAGATCGGATGCAGCGAGGAGCGGCGGATCTGTCCGACCCGGATCGGAGCGCCCGCCTCGACGAGGAACGGTTCCAGCACCTGGAACAGGAGCCGCGACAGGTCGTCCGTGCGCGGTGGCGGGGTTTCGTCGGCTTCCGTCTTGCGGACGATCTTGCGCAGCTGCTCGAGCACGAGGGTCGCCACAGCCGTGTCCTGGCCGCGTTCGAGCGCGCGCTCGAACTCCCGCATCAGCAGCGCCTGCGACTGCGGCGGGAGCTGCGCAAGATATTCCCTCAGCCGCTCGATCGATGTCTGGCTCATGCGCCCGGGTAATGCACGGTAAAGTGGCGGACATGGGATGCGTCCGGGCGCGATCATAGGAGGCTGCGCCTTAAGAAGCCGTTGAGGACGTTGGCTCGAATCCTCCCGTTTGCTTGCGGATCGGCGGTTCCGGAGCGAAAAAATCCTGTTGGAACAAAGGATTATATTCCGGGGAGAACCAACTCGGCCCGCAAGCCGCCAATCGGCGCGCCGCCGAGGGAGAGGCTGCCGCCATAGAGCGCGGCAAGGTCGACCACGATGGAGAGCCCGAGCCCCGAGCCGGGCTTGGACTCGTCGAGCCGCTGGCCACGCCGGGAGACCTGGGTGCGCTCCGCCTCCGACAGGCCGCGGCCATCGTCATCGACGATGATCCGCAGGCGCGGACCCGCGCCTGCCTGGTGCGGCGCTTCCACCAACACCTCGATGAAGACCCGGGAGGCCGCCCATTTGCAGGCATTGTCGACGAGATTGCCGACCATCTCCTCAAGATCCTGCCGCTCGCCCCGAAATTTTGCCGACGGATCGGCCTTGGCCTCGACCATGATGCCGCGGTCGCGGTGGATCTTCTCCATCGTCCGCCGCAGCGCCTCGATGGCGGGCGCCACCTCCGTCACGGTCGCGACGACCGAAACGCGCGCGGCGATGCGCGCCCGCTCCAGGTGATGGGCGACCTGGTCGCGCATCACGTCCGCCTGCTCCATCACCTTGGCCGCGAACGGATCGGCGGCGTGTACGCCGGCCTCGTTGACGATGACCGAAAGCGGCGTCTTGATCGCATGGGCGAGATTGCCGACATGGGTGCGCGCGCGCTCGACGATCTCGCGATTGGCGTCGATCAGCGCGTTGGTCTCGCGCGCGAGCGGCGCGATCTCGACCGGGAATTCGCCCTCGAGGCGCTCCGCCCGCCCGGAGCGGATGTCGGCGATCGACTCCGAGATGCGCTTGAGCGGCGCGAGGCCGAAGCGGACCTGGAACACCGTGGTCAGGAGCAGCACGATGCCGAGCGCGGTGAAGGTGCCGCCGAGATAGTAGTCGAAGCTGCGCGTCTCGTCGAAAATCTCGGTGTCGTCGCCGGCGACGCTGACCAGATATTTGCCGTCGGCGCCGAGATCGACCGGCCGTTCCACCATCCGCAGGTTCTGCCCCTCGGGACCGTCGACATAGCCGAGCCGGATGCCGGCGGCGGTGAGCTCGGCGCCCTGCTCCTCCAGCTTCGGCAGCTTCTTGTCCCAGAGCGAGCGCGAGGAGCGCACCTCGGGCTTTTCGGTGTCGGTGCGCGTGATCTGCCAATACCAGCCGGACAGCGGCAGCTCGAACAGGGGCTCGCCGAGCGACTGGAACTGGCGGTCCGGCGGCTCGTCCGGGGTCGCGACCTCCGCGATCAGCGTGCGGAGATAGAGATTGAGCCGGCGGTCGAAGGCGCGCTCGGTCGCGTTCTTGTAGACCGACGACAGCACCACGCCGGTGATGGCCAGGATCACCACGAGCCACGCCGTCGCCGACAGGAACAGGCGGTTCGCAAGCGAGCTAGCGGCCATCGGAACGATCCCGGGAGGCGCAGGATGGAAGGGCGTCGGACGTCATGACCGGACCAAGGCCCCTGTTCGGCCGCCCGTCAAGCCCGAGAAGGCGTCAAGCGCCCGGAGCGGGCGGCGGGGTCAGGAGATAGCCGAGGCCACGGACGGTCTGGATGATGTCGACGTCGAGCTTCTTGCGGATGCGGCCGACGAAGACCTCGATGGTGTTGGAGTCGCGGTCGAAGTCCTGGTCGTAGAGATGCTCGACCAGCTCGGTGCGGGAAACGACGCGCCCGGAATGGTGCATCAGGTAGGCCAGAAGCCGATATTCGTGCGAGGTCATCTTGACGGGATTGCCGGAGACGCTGACCCGGCCGGTCCTGGTGTCGAGCGTGACCGGGCCGCAGCTGAGTTCGCTCTGGGCATGACCGGTGGAGCGGCGCAGCAGCGCGCGGATGCGGGCCAGCACTTCCTCCAGATGGAACGGCTTTGCGACGTAGTCGTCGGCGCCGGCGTCGAAGCCCTGGACCTTGTCGCTCCAGCGGTCGCGCGCGGTCAGGATCAGGACCGGCATGGTGCGGCCGTTGCGGCGCCAGGCCTCCAGCACCGAGATGCCGTCCTTCTTCGGCAGGCCGATGTCGAGCACGACGGCATCGTACGGCTCGTTGTCGCCGAGATAGTGCCCCTCCTCCCCGTCGAAGGCGCGGTCGACGACATAGCCGGCGTCCGTCAGCGCCTTGGTGAGCTGGCGATTGAGATCGGGGTCGTCCTCAACAACGAGCAGGCGCACGCTTCTCTCCAAAGATGGGCCGCATGAATGACGGCCTCAGATGAGCAATTCCGGCGTGAACTGAATATGAACGCGGGGAACCGGCCGCGTTACTTTTTGGTCATATACGCCCTGTCGCGCGCCGACGCGACTGCGCCCGCCAGGCCGCCGGACGAGCCGGCGGCATGGCGGGCGCAATGTGCCGCGTTACGCGGCGAGTCGGAAGGCCCGGGACGTTCGGATCCGGCCGTCAGGTCCGGAAGAATACGAACCAGATGACAGCGAGGATCAGGATCGCGAGCCCGGTCGAGATGGCGAGCAGCGCGGCCACCGACGGCCCGGGTTCGCCCTGGCGCGCCTCGGTTGCAGTTTCGACGATCTGATGCTGGTCTCGCGTGGTTGCCATGATGCCCTCAATCTCTAATCTCTGCGTCTCGCCTCCGATGACCGCAACCTCCTCACGGCCCTGTGTCCTGAGCCAACGCCCGATCCGATACGATGTTCCGGCTCTTGCCGTGGGCTCGGGCAGCAATCGCACGCGGGGCGGCCGGTTAACGCAGTTGCAAGATTCCGCACCGAGCCGTGTATGATTCGGTGTTCCCCGATGGTATCCTCATAAGTCGGTCCCCGTTGCGTTTGGAGTAGCCCATGGCCCCCCGCGCCAATTGGAAGGGTTTTTTGCGTTTGTCGCTCGTGACCTGCCCGGTCGCGCTCTATCCGGCCACTTCGGATACCGAGAAGGTCTCCTTCAACCAGATCAACCGCAAGACCGGCCACCGGATCAAGTACCTCAAGGTCGACGCCGAGACCGGTGACGAGGTGACCTCCGAGGACATCGTCAAGGGCTACAAGGTCGACACCGACACCTATATCGAGGTCACCAAGGACGAGCTCGATGACATCGCGCTCGACTCCACGCACACGATCGATATCGACGAGTTCGTGCCGAAGGCCGACATCGACAACCGCTATCTGATCCGCCCCTACTATCTCGTGCCCGACGGCAAGGTTGGCCACGACGCATTTGCGGTGATCCGCGAGACCATCCGCAGCATGGACAAGGTCGCGATCGGCCGCGTGGTGCTGACCAACCGCGAGCACATCATCGCGCTGGAGCCGCTCGAGAGCGGCCTGATGGGCACGCTGCTGCGCTACCCCTACGAGGTCCGCAGCGAGAAGGAATATTTCGACGAGATCCAGGACGTGAAGCTGACGAAGGACATGCTCGACCTTGCAAAGCACATCGTCGAGAAGAAGTCCGGCGCGTTCGAGCCCGAGCTGTTCGAGGACCATTACGAGGCCGCGCTGATCGATCTCATCAACAAGAAGCGCTCGGGCGCGCCGATCACGGCGAAGGCGGCGCCGAAGAGCGGCGGCAACGTCATCAACCTGATGGACGCGCTGAAGAAGAGCCTCGCGAGCGAGAAGGACGCAGCTCCAGTGGCGAAGGTCGCCAAGGAGACCGTCAAGGGCAAGAAGCCGAAGAAGCGCGTCGAAGGCCAGCGCGAGATGCTGCTGCCGATATCAGGCAAGGGCGGCAAGGAGGCCGCGGCGAAAACGGCCCCCAAGGAAGCCTCGAAGAAGGCCGACAAGCCGGTGCGCGCGCCGGCGCGGGCGAAGAAGGCCGGTTAGCGGCACGCAGCTTACGATCGCGCCGTGATGTCTCCCCTCGCCGGTCGGCCGGCCTGACATGCCCTGGTCGGCGGCGTTCGACGATCCGATCTCGTTGCGCAACGGGCGCCAGCTGCGGACGCTGCAACAGGCGGCCGATCACATCATGCAGCTGCCCGAGGACGCGCAGCACGCGAGCCACTGGCAGACCGCGATCGAGACCCTGATCCACGCGGCCGAGACGGGCGGCGGCTGGATGATGTTCGCCCGCATCGCGATGTTGCGGGCGCTGAACGCGGACATCGGTCGCAAGTAAGCCTCACCCGGCGCGGCGTCGCCTTGCAGCCTTTGCCCTGCTGAGACATAGCCTCAACAATCCGTTAAGCGGCGCCATCGCTTTCTGCGCCCGCCCGCGAGGCACCAAGTAATCCTACGGAAGACAAAATTAACCGTCGATTCCCGTTGCGTACCACAAGGTCGCGCCGTCGATCGAACCAGGGTTTGCACGCGGTGCAGCAGCAGGACGCCAGAAAGAACTACATCGGCCTCGTGAACGACACGACCGAGGACAAGCGCCTCGCAGACAGCGCGGCGCGGTCACAGCCGCGCGTCATGAGCTATCTGGTCGGGCGCCTCGCAGCGGCCCTGAGACGCCCCGGCAAGGCCGCACCTGGACGCGCGATCAAGTCCTGAGCGACGACGCCGTCAAATCCACCCGAATTGGGTGACGAAACCTTAAGTCAATAAATGCCAGCATATAAGGCCTGAGGTCGCGGTCCGCCCCCGCCTGCAATTTGACGCGCGCCCTGCGAAAGTTAGTGAATCAATTTACCATTCCGAAAACGGCGCCAGCCTATGTTGGACGGATGAACGGGAGTTGACGATGGCATTGCTCAGGTCATTTCTTGCCGATGAACGCGCCGCTACCGCTATCGAGTATTGCCTGATTGCCGCCGGCATCGCGCTCGTGATCGTCACGGTCGTGAACAACACGGGCAGCGCGCTCCTGAATAACAAGTTCAACTCGATCGACGCGGCCACGAAATAGGCGGCATACCCCGGTCCGAGGTGACCTGCGACGGCGCGCAGACCTGCCGGCGTGGCAGACCATGATCTGGGTCAACAGCACCAGGAGCGCGATGGCTCAGCATGGAGGCCGAGCTTCCTCCCTGCCGGCCCGTCCATGCACCCAGACCTCCCGCACTCCCAACTGAAGATCCGCCGCGTTCGCCTCGATACCGGCCGCGAGAACGTCGTCGTCATCTCCGGTCAATCGAAGGCGCTGCGCGCGGAGATCTTTCGCGGCTTCAGCCGCGTCGAGCTCCGTCTCAATGGCAAGGTGCTGCTGGCGACGCTGCTGATCACGGACGACGACACCTTGGCGGCCCAGGACGAGATCGGCCTCTCCGAGCCCGCATTCCGCCGTTTCGCCGAACCGGTCGGCACGCTGGTCTCGGTGACGCCCGCTTCGCCGCCGGAGAGCCTTGAAGCGGTGCGCGCGAAGATCCGCGGGCGAACCTTGAGCCAGGCGGAGATCGGCGCGATCATCAACGACCTCGCGCATTATCGCTACTCCGACATGGAGATCGCCGCCTTCCTGATCGGCTCGGCGAGCTTCATCACCAGCGACGAGCTCCTGGCCCTCACCGGGGCGATGGCCCAGGCCGGCACGCAGCTGGTATGGCCGGACCCGGTCGTCGTCGACAAGCACTGCATCGGCGGCATTCCCGGCAATCGCACCTCGATGGTGGTGGTGCCGATCGTCGCCGCGCATGGCCTGCCGATCCCCAAGACCTCCTCGCGCGCCATCACCTCGCCCGCCGGCACCGCCGACACGATGGAGGTTCTGGCGCGGGTGAATGTCGGCGTCGAGGAGATGAAGGCGATCGTCTCGGCCTGCAACGGCTGCCTGATCTGGGGCGGCCACGTGAACCTGTCGCCGGCCGACGACGTCCTGATCTCGGTCGAGCGCCCGCTGAGCCTCGATACCCGCGAGCAGATGGTCGCCTCCATCATGTCCAAGAAGATCGCGGCGGGCTCGACGCATCTGCTGATCGACATCCCGGTCGGGCCGACCGCGAAGGTCACCGGCGCCGTCGAGGCGATGCGGCTGCGCAAGCTGTTCGAATTCGTCGGCGACCGGTTCGGCCGCACGGTCGAAGTGATCACGACCGACGGCCGCCAGCCGATCGGCAACGGCATCGGGCCGGTGCTCGAGGCCAACGACGTGATGGCGGTGCTCGGCAACGATAAGGATGCGCCGCGCGACCTGCGCGAGAAGTCGCTGCGGCTCGCCGCCCATCTGCTGGAATACGATCCGAAGCTGCGCGGCGGCGCCGGCTATGCGCGGGCGCGCGAACTGCTCGAGAGCGGCGCGGCGCTGAAGCAGATGCAGAAGATCATCGACGCCCAGGGCCCGTCGACATGCAGCACCGAACTGGGATCGCTCAGCTTCGACGTCAAGGCGGCGCACGACGGCACGGTGTCCGCGATCGACTGTCTGCGGCTGAACCGGCTCGCCCGCACCGCCGGCGCGCCGCTCGACAAGGGCGCCGGCATCCGCCTGTTCAAGAAGATCGGCGACCACGTCGAGCAGGGCGAGCCGCTCTACCGCGTCTACGCCTTCGACCGGCCCGAGCATGATCTCGTTGCCTCCGCCGCCGCAGCGGAGAACGGTTACGCCGTCGATGGTCACGACGCGCTCCCGGGCAAGACAGCGTCGTGAGCACGATCGCGTTCCAGACCCTGCCGTTCGGCACCGAGGCGGCGAAGCGTCTCGCGGCGCGGCTTGGGCTTGCCTGCGACGAGATGACCCTGCACCGCTTCCCGGATAGCGAGGTGCGCGTCACGATCGCGCCGGCAGCCGACACCACCATCCTCTATGCCGCGCTCGACCAACCCAACGACAAGCTGATCGCCCTGCTGTTCGCCGCAGAGGCGCTGCGACGCGGCGGAGCGAAGCGGCTGGTGCTGGTCGCGCCCTATCTCTGCTACATGCGGCAGGACATTGCGTTCCATGCGGGCGAGGCCATCAGCCAGCGCGCCATGGGCGGCCTCGTTGCGACGATCGTGGACCGCGTCATCACCGTGGATGCGCATCTGCATCGCACCAGCGACATCGCCGCCGTATTTCCCGGCATCGAGGCGGAGAACCTGTCCGCGATGCCGGCGATCGCGAACGCGCTTGTCGTGGCCGGCATCGATCCGGCAACCGTCGTGATCGGCCCCGATGCCGAATCCGAGCCCTGGGTGAGAGACCTCGCGGGGCGGCTGGACTTGCGGCACACGGTCGCGCGAAAGATCCGGCGCGGCGATCGCTCCGTCGAGATCGACTTTGCCGATGCCGCCCTGCTCGCGGGTCGGCCGGCGCTGATGGTCGATGATATCGTCTCCTCCGGGACGACGCTGATGGTCGCGGCAAGGACGTTGAAGGCGGCGGGCGCAAGCGCCGTCGATTCCGTCGTGACGCACGCGCTGTTTCCACCCGCGATGATCGCCGCATTCGCCGATGCAGGCATCCGCTCCATTCGCTCGAGCGACAGCGTGCCACATCCGACCAACGCGATCGCGCTCGACGAAATTCTGGCCGCTGCCCTCAAACGCGAGCTCAACCCGACACTTCCGCCGGAGACGACGACATGAGCGTGACTGTTCGATTCTGCGGCGCCGCCCGCACCGTGACCGGCTCGAGCTACCTGTTCCAGACCGCGACCGGGCGCTTCCTGGTCGATTGCGGCCTGTTCCAGGGGCAGAAGACGCTCAAGGCACTCAATTACGGCGCCTTTCCCTTCCGCCCCGCCGACATCCAGGCGGTGCTGCTGACGCACGCCCATATCGACCACAGCGGATTGCTGCCGAAGCTCGTGCGCGAGGGTTTTGACGGACCGATCCTGGCGACGCGCGGCACCATCGACCTCTGCTCCTGGATGCTGCCGGACGCCGGCAGCATCCAGGAGTCGGAGGTCGCGCAGCTCAACCGGCGCAACGCGGCGCGCCGGCGGACGGAGGTCGCGCCGATCTACACGCAGGCCGACGCGACCACATCGCTGCAATCGTTCCGCCCGGTCGACTACGAGCACTGGACCGACGTGATCCCCGGCGTTCGCGCGCGCTACTGGAATGCCGGCCACCTGCTCGGCTCCGCCTCGATCGAGCTGGAATTCGACCAGGACGGCCGGGAACGCCCGTTGGGCGTCCTGCTCTCGGGCGACGTCGGGCCGGAAGCAAAACTGCTCCAGCCCGATCCCCAGGCGCCGGTGGACCTCGACTACGTCATCTGCGAGTCCACCTATGGCGACCGCGTGCGGGCCGCCACCACGCCCGAGCAACGCCGGCAGCATCTCGCAAGCGAGATCCGCGATGCCGCCGCGGCCAAGGGCGCCCTGCTCATCCCCGCCTTCGCGGTCGAGCGGACCCAGGAGCTGATCGTCGACATCGTCCACCTGATGGAGCGAGGCGAAGTTCCGGCGGCGCCGATCTTCCTGGATTCCCCGCTCGCGATCCATGCGACCGAAGTCTTCCGCCAGCATGCCGCGAGCCTCGATCCCGGCGTCGACGTCGATCGCCTCCTCGACTCGCCGCATCTCAAATTCACCGAGACGGTTGCCGAGAGCAAGGCGATCATGCGGCTGAGCGGCTTTCACATCATCATCGCCGCCAGCGGAATGTGCGACGCGGGCCGCATCCGCCATCACCTCAAGCGCTGGCTGTGGAACGAGCGCGCGACCGTGCTCCTCTCCGGCTTCCAGGCGCACGGCACGCTCGGCCGCTTCCTCCAGGACGGCGCCAAGGCCGTGCGGATCCAGGGTGAGGAAATCAGGGTCGCAGCACGCATCCGGATGATCGACGAATATTCCGGACATGCCGACGCCGCCGGCATCGCCGGCTGGATCGCGGCGCGCCGCCCGATCACCCGAGGCCTGTTCCTCACCCACGGCGAGCAGGATGCGATCGCCGGTCTTGCCGAACGGCTGGGCGAACGCATCCTTCCGGCCGCGAAGATCTATCAGCCGGTGCTCGACGATATCTACGAGCTCGAGGCGCCCGAGCCGCGCGTGCTCGACGTCGACCATCGCCGCCGGCTGACGCCCGAGGCCGTGACCCGCCTCGACTGGCACAACGAGATGTCGGAGCTGATGCTCGACATCAGCGACAAGGTCGCAGCCGCCGCCGACGACCGCGCCCGCGGCGTCATCATCCGCAGGCTGCGGCGCGCGTTGCAGGAAAATGGGCGGTAGCGCGGCAGTGGCGCATCCGACCGCCGGCCCTGGTTGCCATGGCCGTATCGTCGCGTGCGCGGTAGAATTGAGCCTCCGTTAATGCAACGACACGAACATCGCGGAATTTCCTTTTCATTAGCGCTGTGCATACGGCAACGGCGCCCAGCTGCTGCGTGACGTTTGATCTTTACGATGTTCGCGTTATGCACGTTGTGTCGTGCAATTGCACCTTTGCAGAGCGCAGGCTCGAACCCCAGCGGCCCGATCACATGGCATCTTCCGACAGGCCGACCTTGACGATCCGGGCTCGTCTTGGCTCGGACCGATCGGTGACGATCGCCGTTCTTGCAATGCTGGCGGCCGTCTCGTTTCTTCCGGTGCTGCTGACCCCTATTCCCGCGATGGTCGATTATCCCAATCACCTCGCCCGCATGTATATTTTGAGCCAGAGCGGCACTCCCAACGCCAATCCGCATTACGAGGTGGCCTGGGCATTCTATCCCAACCTTGGAATGGACCTGCTGGTCCCGCAGATGGCGCGGCTGATGAGCGTCGAAAACGCCACACGGCTGTTTCTGCTCCTGAGCCAATTGTTGATCGTAGGGGGCGCGCTTCTGCTCGAATGGGCCCGCAAGGGACGTGTCCATCTCGCCGGCTTTGCGGCGCTCGCCTTCCTCTACTGCCTGCCGTTCAGCTGGGGCTTCGTGAATTTCGAGTTCGGGCTGGGCCTCACCCTCTGGGGCATCGCCGTCTATCTGATGCTGGCAGAAGGCCCATGGCCACGGCGCTTCGTCGTCAACACGGTCTTCGTCGCTGCGCTGTATGCGGCGCATTTCTTTTCCCTCGGCATCTACGGCGCGACGCTGGGCCTTTACGAGCTCTGGCGCATCCGCCATCACGGAATATCGTACCGGGTCGCGGCCGCGCGGCTTGGCGCGCTGGCCATACCGGCGCTCGTCCTGTTCGGGATCATGCACATGACTGCAGGCTCGATCGGAAGCGAAGGTACGAGCTGGTTCCTCGGCTTCAAGCCGATCTGGCCGTTGCGCATCATGAACGGCTACAATTTGACGCTATCGGCAATGACCGGGCTGGCGCTGATAATCTCGTTGCTTTTCGCCGCAAGACGCGGCGTGCTCAAGCTCGAGCCGGCCGGAATCTGGCTCGCGATCGGCTTTGCGCTCCTGTACCTCGTCATTCCCTCGAAGCTGTTCGGAACCTCGTTTGTCGACCTCCGCGTGATTCCCGCCGCGGCTCTGATCCTGCCGGCCTTCTGCTCGCTGTCCCTGCCCAACCGTGCCTGGAGAATGGCTGCGCTCGCTGCGATCAGCGGCATCATCCTGATCAACCTCGCCGTGGTCCTCGCGGTGTGGCTGCCTTACCGCGCCGACTATGCGGCCATCATCAGGTCGTTCGAAAAGATCGATCGCGGCTCACGCGTCCTCGTTGGCAGCACGGGCGATCATGGAGACCCGCCCTTCGCCGACCTCACGTCCTACCCAATGTTCTATGCGCCGACGCTGGCCGTGCACTATGCCAACGCCTTCGTGCCCAATTTATTCACGGAAGCGGGCAAGCAGCCGGTGCGGCCACGCGAGGCCGTGCGCCGTCTTGCCATTCCCTACGGAGGGCCGGTGCCGTCAGGCCTGCTGACGGCGATTGCGACAGGCCGGCCGCGGGCGGACGTTCCGCTGTTCGTCCGCACCTGGTACCAGGATTTCGACTATCTCTATGTGCTTGGACCGCCCGCGCCTAACCCGCTGCCGGATCTGCTGGACGAGCTGGACACCTCGGAACGATTTGTTCTCTACAAGATCCGCCGCAGGTCCTAGAGCGAAGCCACAGTTGCAAAGCGTGGTTAATCGGGCCTCACCATTCCGCTCTCTCTCCCGGCTCCCAGCCGCCCTCGGGCCGTCCGCCCCTGCCGCATCGCCCCGGAGCCCTAGATCCTTAACAGTTGTGGCAAGGCGACCTTAACCACCTGCGATTAGACTTCCGCCCCTGCAACCGAGTTGGACCCTCTCGCATGGCGGCCAGTTTCAAATCGATCCGCTACAGCCTCGTCATCCCCGTGTTCAACGAGGAAGCCGTGCTGCCGATCCTGCTGCGCCGGCTCGACCTGGTATTGTCCCGGCTCGACGGGCCCGCGGAAGCGATCTTCGTCGACGACGGCAGCAGCGATTCCAGCTCGATCGTGCTGCGGGCGCTCGCCACGCGCGACCCGCGCTTTCGCTATATCGGCTTGTCGCGAAATTTCGGCCATCAGATCGCCATCACCGCCGGCATGGACGCCGCGCAAGGTGAAGCGATCATCGTCATGGATGCCGATCTGCAGGATCCGCCCGAAGTGATCGAGCAATTGATCGCAAAATGGAAGGAAGGCAACGACATCGTCCACGCCCGCCGCCTGTCGCGCGACGGCGAAAGCCGATTCAAGCGTGCGACCGCGCACCTCTTCTACCGGCTTCTCGGCAGGATGTCCTCTGTCGGCATCCCCGCCGATGTCGGCGATTTCCGCCTGATCGACCGCAAGGTGCTCGACGCACTTCGGCAGATGCCGGAGCGGGACCGCTTCGTCCGCGGCATGATCGCCTGGCTCGGCTTCCGGCAGACCGAGGTCACCTTCCATCGTCTCGAGCGCGCAGCGGGCGAAACCAAATACCCGCTGTTCAAGATGGTGCGGCTCGCGATGAACGCCGCGCTTGGCTTTTCGGATCTGCCCTTGCGGCTTGCCATCTGGTGCGGATTGGCGGTCTCGGGACTCGCACTCCTCTACGGCGGCTGGGTGATCCTGCTGTGGCTCAGCAAAGACAGTCATCTCGTCACCGGCTGGTCCTCGACGATCGTCGTCGTGTCCCTGCTGTGCGGAATCAACATGCTGATGACGGGCATCGTGGGGCTTTATGTCGGCCGCATCCATGCCGAGGTGAAACGCCGCCCGCTCTACGTGGTGCAGACGCGGGCCGGCTTCGATCGCAGCGAGGCGGCAGCCGCGGCGCCCGCGATCCACGCCGTCAACGAGTGACCCCGCGCATGACCGAACTCTTTGACGGTTACCACGACAACTACCGTGACGTCGTCCAATCATCGATCGACTTTTCTGGCTTGCCGCATCATTTCTTCATGCGCGCCAAGGCCGATCTCCTGCGCGATCTGATCGCGCAGCGGCTGGACGCGGAGCAGCCCGAAATGCTGGACGTCGGCTGCGGTGTCGGCAGCCTTCATCCCCTGCTGCACGGCATGGTCGGCCGCTTGAGCGGTATCGACGTTTCTTCGGCCAGCCTGGCGCAGGCTCGCGCCGACAACCGCGGCGTCGACTACCGTGAGTTCGACGGCCGCACCTTTCCTTTCGACGACGCCAGCTTCGATCTGGTCACGGCCATCTGCGTGATGCACCATATCGTGCCAACCGAATGGGCGCAGTTCATCGCCGAGATGCGGCGAGTGACGCGCCCCGGGGGGCTCGTCTGCGTGATCGAGCACAATCCGTACAACCCGCTGACACGCCTTGCCGTGGCGCGCTGTGAGTTCGACCGGGACGCCGTCTTGCTCAGCGCCGGCACCACCCGAAAGTTGATGGCTGCGGACGGTTTACGCGAGATCGGCGCGCGCCATTTCCTGCTGCTCCCCTGGGACACCAAGCCGGCGCGGCGCCTGGAAGGTGCCCTGAGCGGCGTGTCGCTCGGAGGCCAATACGCGGCCTTCGGGACCGCTTGACTTATCTCTGCGGCGTATCTCGCCGCTTGTGCACGACCGCCACATCGTCGCTGTAGACGCGCTGCCACTGGGGCAGCCGGTCGAGCATCGCGACCGCCGGCGTCCGCGGTGCGAGCAGCGTCGCGCCGATCTTGTATTCATCGAGCAACTTGAGAAAATCTCCGAGGTCGACCAGCGCTACGGCGCGGTTGTAGCGGTCGATGAACGGTCCCCCGTACAGTTCGCCGCGACCATCGATAAAGGTGGGAATGCCGGCGAAGATCAAATAGCCGCCGAAGGAATAATCGTTGAGCACGGGCCCCGTCCTGGCGAGGTCGGCCTGAGCGATGGCGGCCTGAGGGGTGATGATCGGAGCCGGCCGGATGTCACGCGCGAGGGCCGCCCCGCTCACCGCGATCAACATAGCGAACGCAGCCAGATTCAGGCCGCGCGACGAGCCGGCCGCATCGTCCCCGGTCGGTCCGCCGAACTTCCGACCCAGCGGAGCCGCCAGGTAGAGCGGCGCCAGCATGGCCAGCAGATCCGCATTGCGTATCTGCGCCAGCGCGAAATGGAGCAAGCCGATCACCACCAGGGCCCGCACGAGCGGCAGCGTCACGCCGCGCGAGAGCGCAAGAATACCACCCAGCAGCAGCAACTCGAAGCCGCCGACGCGGCTGAAATCCTGCGGCCGCCATTCGGCGATCCAGGCGAGCGCGGGGCCGAGGCCGAGTGTCGTCAGCGGCATCAGCAGCGGTTCCGGCCCGTAGGGCGTCAGGCAGGACGCCGCAAGTGCGAGCGCCGAGAATGGCAGCCACCGCAACAGCACGCGCGACCATTCGCTTCGCTCCTCACGCAGCAGCGCCTCGAGCACCGCCGGGCCGATCAGCCCAAGCGCCAGCACCACGCTGCCGTGCAGATTGGCCCACAGCACCAGCAGCGGCAGGGCCCAGTAGGGCGGAGGCCCCCCACGATCCATGCAGCGCACCAGGGCGGCCGCCCAAGTCACCATCACCGGCAGCACGAGCACGTGTGGCCGCGCCAGCATATGCGGCGCCGACAAGATGACGGCCGCGATCACCATGAGCAGCGTCAGGGCTGGCGAAAGCTCGCGCAGCAGGAAGAACGTCAGCAGGCCAAAGGCGAGCGCGATCGCCGCCGCGGCGACGACGAGGACGCCTGGCCAGCCGGACAGCGCGTAGACCGCGGCGTACACGATCTCCGAGAGCCATTCGAAGGTGATCCAGGGCGCGCCGTGCATCGAAAAGGAAAAAGGGTCGCTCGCCGGCAGGGCGCCATGCGCCATGATCCAGCGCCCGACCTTGATGTGAGAATAGCTGTCGGGATCATTGAGCAGCCGCTGTCCAAGAATCAGCAGCACGGCATAGACGCCGAGGCCCACCAGCCAGGGGAGCGCTGCACGCGCCGAAAACGGTTGGACCTCGCTGTGCACGACCTGCTCACTCATGGCGAGCGCAAGTTAAGGCCCAAGCGTTAAATTCTTCTTCGACGTTCACCGCGCCTGGCCCGGCGCGAGGCGGACCGGTTACCGTTTGTGAACCATGTTCTTGACGCTGGGCGAACGCATCCTTCCGGCCGCGAAGATCCATCGGCCGGCAATGCGGCGGCTCTCCGGAAAATCAAGCTGTTCTCAAGACAAACAAAAGCCCTTCCGAAGGATTCCACCAAGCTGGAACTGGCATCTCGGCCTACAGCCGTTGTCGTTTGCCGTTCACCCCCGGTGGCATCGCGAAACGCGTCATGATCCTGCCATACGGTCTGTTCTGACGATGACGCGAGCGAGAAGCGCACATGGCTGTCACAGCAAATTTTTCCGCCGGAATTCTCACCACCTTTGGCAACGGCCAGAACAACACAATCGCGTTGGGCCGCAATGCGGCCGGAACGATCGTCGTCAACGGCGGCGCGGTCGCGATCAAAGGCGGACCCGCGACGGTCGCCAACACCAAGTTGATCCAGGCCTTCGGCCAGGACGGCAACGACACCATCACGATCGACGAGAGCAACGGCGCGATGCCTGCGGCGAATCTGTTTGGCGGCGCCGGCAACGATACGCTGACCGGCGGGTCCGGCGGCGACATGCTGTTCGGGCAGTCCGGCAACGACACGCTGCTCGGCAAAGGCGGCAACGATCTGCTGTTCGGCGGCTCCGGCAATGACGTGCTGATCGGCGGCGACGGCAACGACCAGATGTTCGGTGAGGCCGGTAACGACCGCATGATCTGGAACCCCGGCGACGACAGCGACCTGATGGAAGGCGGCGAAGGCATCGACACCGCCGAGGTGAACGGCGGCAACGGCGGCGAGGTCTTTGCCATCACGGCCAATGGCACGCGCGTGCGCTTCGACCGCGTCGACCCCGCGCCGTTCTCGCTGGACATCGGCACCACCGAGAATCTCGTGGTCAATGCCAATGGCGGCGACGATGTCATCACCGCCACCGGCAATCTCGCCGCGCTCATCAATCTGACGATCGACGGCGGCGCCGGCAATGACACGATCCTCGGCGGCAATGGTGCGGACCGCCTGCTGGGCGGCGACGGCAACGATTTCATCGACGGCAACCAGGGCAACGACACCGCCCTGCTGGGCGCCGGCAACGATACCTTCCAGTGGGACCCGGGCGACGGCAGCGACAAGGTCGAAGGACAGGCCGGATCAGACACCCTGCTGTTCAACGGCTCGAACATCGGCGAGAACATGGTTGTTTCCGCAGCAAATGGCGGACGCACGCTGCTGACCCGCGATGTCGGCAACATCACGATGGACCTGAACGGCATCGAGACCATCACGATCAATGCGCGCGGCGGCAGCGACAACATCGTCGTCAGCAACCTGGCGGGAACCGATGTCAAGCAGGTCAATGTCGATCTCGGATCGGCCGGGACCGGCGACGGTGCGGCTGATACGGTGACGCTCGAGGGCACGCGCGCAGCCGATACGATCCAGGTGTCCGGCTCGGGCACGTCAGTTTCGGTCACAGGATTGCCCGCCGCACTCGCCATTACCAACGCGGAAGGCGCCAACGATGCGCTCGTCATCGACGGCCTCGGCGGCAACGACACGATCTCGGCGGCTGCGCTTGCCGCGGGGGTCGTGCACCTGACGATCGACGGCGGCGCCGGCAACGACACGATCGTCGGCAGCGCCGGCAACGACACGCTGATCGGCGGCGACGGCAATGATTCCGCCGTCGGCGGCCGCGGCGACGACCTCGTGCAGCTCGGCGCCGGCCGCGACGTGTTCCAGTGGAATCCGGGCGATGGCAGCGACACCATCGAAGGCGGCGCCGGTGACGACACGCTGCGGTTCGCCGGTGCGAACATCGCCGAGAACCTCACGATAACGGCGAACGGCGATCACGCCCTGCTCACGCGCGACGTCGGCAACATCACGATGGACCTGCACGGGGTCGAGCACGTCGATATCCACGCGCTGGGCGGCGCCGACCATGTCGTGGTGGGCGACCTGACCGGGACGGATGTGACGCGGGTGAACATCGACCTCGGCGGTTCGGCCGGAACGCCGGACGGCGCCATCGACACCGTCACGGTCGATGCGACCCAGGGTGCCGACACATTCGGCGTCGCCGGCAATGCCGGCGGCGTGACGGTCTTCGGCCTCCACGCGGCCACCAACCTGGCCTCCATGGACGCAACCGATCAACTGACACTCAATGGCCTCGGCGGCGACGACGTGATCGATGCGAGCGGGCTTGCGGCCGGCGTGCTGCAACTCTCGATCAACGGCGGACTTGGCAACGACACCATCCGTGGCAGTCAGGGCGACGACTTGATCAATGGCGGCGACGGAAACGACGTCGCGCTGATGGGCGCGGGCAACGACACCTTCGTCTGGAATCCGGGCGACGACAATGACACGATCGAGGGCCAGGGCGGCACCGACACGCTGCTGTTTAACGGTGCCAACATCGCCGAAACCATCAACATCTTCGCGAATGGAGGGCGTGCCGAGCTGACGCGGGACGTCGCCTCGATCACGATGGACACGCACGGCGTCGAGACGATCGCGTTCAATGCCCGCGGCGGCGCCGACACGATCAATGTCGGCGACATGAGCGGCACCGACGTGACGGAGGTCAAGATCGACCTCGGCGGCGTTCCCGGCACCGCAGGCGGCGACGGCGCGGCCGACAAGATCGTGATCGACGGCACGGGCGGGGACGACGTCATCTCGCTTTCGCTCAACAGCAATGGCGCGCTGGTGATTGACGGTCTCGCAAGCCAGATCGTGATCGAGAACTTCGACTTCAACGACACCATCACCATCAACGGCCTCGGCGGCGACGACGTGATCGAGGCATCGGGCGTCGGCCCCGGCGGGCCGCATCTCATTCTCGACGGCGGCGCCGGCGACGACGTGCTCATCGGCAGCGCGGGCAACGATACGCTGCTCGGCGGGCTCGGCGACGACGTGCTGATCGGTGGCGGCGGAACCGACGTGCTGGACGGAGGGCCCGGCGACAACATCGTGATTCAGTCGTTGCTCGCCCATGCGAGCGTCCACTCGGGGACGCTGATCTGAGGCCGACGATCGCGGTCGCCCGGCGATGGTATGTTTTGCCTGTCGGGCGTAGCCCGGATGGCGCGGAGGGCAATTGCGGGCCCGCGAATCGATGCGGTCGTCCCGGATTAGGCCGCGCACCATCCGGGCTACGGCGCTTTGACGGCCATGTGAGTCCTGATATTCTGCACGCCGTCATGGCCATGCCATCGATCGTTGAACCAGAGCTGCCGAGAGGATGCGGATGAGAAGCGTGACGCTCTTGGCTCTCAGCCTCATGTTTGTCGGCGCATGGTCGTACGACAGCGCGAGAGGGCAGACTTCGGTCGCGCCGCCGGTTTCGCTTGCTCCGCCCAAGGCTTCGCCTCCACGGGCGAACGCCAAGAGCTCCCCCGCAGCGTCCGACAGGGTGTCGTCGACACCAGCGACTGGCGGACCTCCACAATCGCCGAATCCTGCAGCTGACTATGACGGCTTTAGCGCCGTCGACGACAATGACACTCCGGAGCAGACGACGCGAGCCACGACGTCGCGCGCAGCAAAGGGCTCCAAGCCCAATCCGGACACAGCCCAGCAATTGATCGATCAAGAAGATGAGGCTTTAAAGCGTAAGCTGACGATCTGCAAAAGCTGCAAGTAGGAGGCCACGAAGCGCTGATGCAATGGCTGGCGGATCCGTGCGGCTGGACGCCGGCGCTGCATACCTGACCTACCGCCTCCTTCGCACCCCCGCGCTTTACCCCTCTCCAAATTCCTGATCCTCTCTCCCCCAATCGGCCGGAGCAACCGGCCTCGCCAGGGAGAGAGACGCCATGAAGCTCGGCACCGCCATTGCGGAAATCATGAGGCGCGAGGGCATCGAGATCCTCTGCGGCTATCCGGTCAACCATCTGATCGAGCATGCGGCCAAGGCCGAGATCCGCCCGGTGATGGTGCGGCAGGAGCGCGTCGGCATCCACATGGCGGACGCGATCTCGCGCGTGACGTCGGGGCGCACGATCGGCGCGTTCTGCATGCAGCATGGACCCGGCGCGGAGAACGCGATGGGCGGCGTCGCGCAGTGCTTTGGCGAATCCGTGCCCGTGCTGGTGCTGCCGATGGGCTATCAGCGCCGGCTGGCACACATCGAGCCGAACTTCAATTCCAGCGAGGCGATGAAGCCGTTCGCGAAGTCCTCGGAGCCGATCATCCTGGCCGCGGAAGTCGCCAACATCTTCCGCCGTGCCTTCACGAAACTCAAGAACGGCCGCGGCGGGCCCGTGATCGTCGAAATCCCCTCCGACATGTGGAACGAGGAGGTGCCGGAACCGCTGAACTACACGCCGGTGCTGCGCACCCGCTACGGCGCCGATCCCGCGCATGTGAAGGAAGCAGCCGCTCTGCTCGTCAACGCCAAACGGCCGGTGATCTATGCCGGCCAGGGCGTGCACTATGCGCAGGCGTGGCCGCAACTGAAACGGCTGGCCGAGCGGCTCGCCATTCCCGTCACCACCAGCCTGGGAGGCAAGTCGTCGTTTCCAGAGACACACCCGCTGTCGCTCGGCTCCGGCGGTCTTGCGGTGCCGCGCGCAGTGCCGAAGTTCCTCAGCGAGGCCGATGTGATTTTCGGAATCGGCTGCTCCTTCACCGAGACCAGTTTTGGCATCGCGATGCCGAAGGGCAAGACCATCATCCATTCTACGCTCGATCCCAACCATCTCAACAAGGATGTGGAGGCCAGGATCGGCCTCGTCGGCGATGCCGGCCTCGTGCTCGATGCGCTGCTGGAGGAGATCGGCAAGACCGTCACGAAGGATCGCGACGCCTCGGCCGTCGCGGCGGAGATCGCCGCCTCTCACAAGGAGTGGCTGGCAAAGTGGATGCCGAAGCTGACCAGCAACGACGCGCCGCTGAACCCTTATCGGGTGCTGTGGGACCTCCAGCACACCGTCGACATCAACAACACCATCATCACCCATGATGCCGGCAGCCCACGCGACCAGCTCTCGCCGTTCTGGAAGGCGGTGGACCCCCTCTCCTATCTCGGCTGGGGCAAGACGACGCAACTCGGCTACGGCCTTGGCCTCGCGATGGGCGCCAAGCTGGCAAAGCCCGACAAGCTCTGCATCAATGTCTGGGGCGATGCGGCGATCGGTTTCACCGGCATGGATTTCGAGACCGCGGTGCGCGAGCGCATCCCGATCATGTCGATCCTGCTCAACAATTTCTCGATGGCGATCGAGTTGAAGGTGATGCCGGTCTCGACCGAGAAATATCGCTCGACCGACATTTCCGGCGACTATGCCGCGATGGCGCGCGCCTTCGGCGGCCATGGCGAACGCGTGACCAGACCGGAGGACATCATCCCGGCGATCAGGCGCGGCATCCAGAAGACGAAGGAAGGCGTGCCGGTGCTGCTGGAGTTCATCACCAGCAAGGAGACCGAGGTGTCGCGGCCGGGCACGTGAGGCAGCCGGGTCTCGGCGGCGGGACCGCGGGCGCTGGCTCCGGTCGCAGAAAATGTGATAATCCGGCCCGGTGCCGCGCCCGTCGCGGCACCAAGCCGGATTGCGAATGACCACCCCTTCCAACGATGTCGCCGGGATCGACGAGCTCAAACGGCAATTGCAGTCGGCCGCAGCCGAGAACACGCGGCTGCGCGATCGGCAAAACGCCAGCGCCGAGATCTTGCGCACCATCGCGGCCTCTCCCTCGGATGCCCGGCCGGTGTTCGCTGCGATCGCGTCCAGCTCGAAGCGCCTGCTCGACGGCTTCTCCGCCACCGTGCTTCAGTTCATCGGCGACGAGCTGCACCTCGTGGCGTTCACGCCGACCAGCTCGGACGCGGACGAAGGGCTGAAGGCATCGTTCCCGCGGCGGATCGAGGATTTTCCGACCTTTGCCCTCGTTCGCGGCGGCGAGACGATCCAGTTTCCCGACAGCGAGGCCGAGCACGTCCCGGAGCTGAACCGCAATCTGGCGCGGCTGCGCGGCTTCCGCAGCGTGCTCTTCATGCCGCTGATGAACCGGGGTAGGGCGGTCGGCATGATCAGCGTCACGCGCGCCGAGCCCGGCGCGTTCGCGCCCGATCTCGTACAGCTACTCCAGACCTTCACCGACCAGGCCGTGATCGCGATCGAGAATGCGCGGCTGTTCAACGAGACGAAGGAAACGCTGGAGCGCCAGACCGCCACCGCCGACATCTTGAAGGTGATGGCCGCCTCGCCGTCCGACGTGCAGCCGGTGTTCGACGCCATCGCCGCCAATGCCAACCGGCTGATCGGTGGCTTTTCCACGGCGGTGCTGCGCTATGTCGACGGCGCCGCGCACCTTGCGGCGTTCACGCCGACCGACCCGGCCGGCGATCGCGTGCTCCAGGCCTCGTTCCCGGTGCCGTTCGCACGGTTTCCGCCTTACCAGCTTGTGGCCAATGGTGCGGCGGCGCAATTGCCCGACACCGAGCTCGAGCCGGCCGCACGCGACATCGCGCGCGCCCGCGGCTACCGCAGCATGCTGTTCGCCCCCCTGATGAGCGAGGGCGAGGCCATCGGCGTCATCATCGCGACGCGCCGGGAGACCGGCGCGTTCGGCGAGCACCATGTCAGGCTGCTCCAGACCTTCGCGGACCAGGCCGTGATCGCGATCAAGAATGTCAGCCTGTTCAACGCGACGAAGGAAGCGCTGGAACGGCAGACCGCGACCGCCGACATCCTCAAGGTGATCGCGGCCTCGCCGGCGGACGTCACGCCGGTGTTCCAGGCGATCTCCGACAGTGCCAAGGCGCTCATTGGGGGACATTCCTCCACCGTCACCCGCCTCATCGACGGCATGCTGCATCTGGCCGCCTTCACCACCGACAACGAAGCCGGCAACGCCGATCTGCTCAGCTCCTTCCCGGCGCCGCTGTCGGCATCGGGCATCCACAGCCGGGTGGCGGCAAGCGGGGAATATGCGTTCCGCAGCGACATGCAGAACGAAGCCGATCTCACGGACGCCATGAAGGAGCTGGCGCGGACCAGAGGCTATCGCAGCATTCTGGTGGTGCCGATGCTGCGCGACGGCGCTGCGATCGGCACCATCGCCGTGACGCGCCCCGAGGCCGGCCATTTCCCGGACAAGGCGATCAACCTGCTCAAGACCTTTGCCGACCAGGCCGTGATCGCCATCGAGAACACGCGCCTGTTCAACGAGGTGCAGGACCGCACGCGGGAGCTCGCCAGATCGCTCGACGATTTGCGCGCAGCGCAGGACCGGCTGATCCAGACCGAGAAGCTTGCCTCCCTCGGTCAGCTCACCGCCGGCATCGCGCATGAGATCAAGAACCCGCTCAACTTCGTCAACAATTTTGCCTCGCTCTCCGCCGAGCTGACCGACGAGCTGAACGAGGTGCTCGCGCCCGTTCCGCTCGCCGGCGACGTCCGTGCGGAGGTGGACGAGCTGACCGCGCTCCTGAAGGACAATCTCGACAAGGTCGTGCAGCACGGTCGGCGCGCCGATTCCATCGTCAAGAACATGCTGCTGCATTCGCGCGAGGGCGGCGGCGAGCACCGGCTGAGCGACATCAACGCCCTGGTCGAGGAGAGCCTCAACCTTGCCTATCACGGCGCCCGCGCCGAGACGCCGCAGTTCGACGTGACGCTCAGGAGCGAGCTCGATCCGGCGGCCGGGCAGGCCGACGTGTTTCCGCAGGAGATCACCCGGGTGCTCTTGAACCTGATCTCGAACGGCTTCCACGCGGTCACCAAGCGCAAGGCCGATGGCGGCGCGTCCGGTTACGAGCCGGTGGTGATCGCGGCGACGCGCGACCGCGGCGACACCATCGAGATCCGCATCCGCGACAACGGCACCGGCATTGCGGACGAGGTCAGGGAGAAGATGTTCAATCCGTTCTTCACCACCAAGCCGGCCGGCGAAGGCACCGGCCTCGGGCTGTCGATGAGCCACGACATCGTAGTAAAGCAGCACGGCGGCACGATCGACGTCGCGACCGAGCCGGGCAAGTTCACCGAATTCACGATTCTGCTGCCGCGCAAGAGCAGCTTTTCAGACAAGACCAGAGGATAACGTCACCCGGGAGGCGTCTTCATGAATCTGGCGCGGCCCATTCGGCGACAACTCCTCTCGCTGTCCGGCGTCGGCCTCATGCTGGGTGCGCTATTCTTCGCGGCCGCGCTGACGCCGACGCTGATCCCGCGGAGCTACCTCACGCAAGGTGTCCTCGCCGGTGGCTGCTTTGCGATCGGCTATTTCGCCGGAATCCTGTGGCGCCGGCTGTGGCACTATCTCGAGCTGCCTGAGCCTTCGGCGCGGGCGCGATCGATTGTGAATGCGCTGGCCGCAGCAATCTGCCTGCTCATCGTCATCGTCTTCCTCTGGCGCGCCGCCGAATGGCAGAACTCGATCCGCACTGTCATGAAGATGGCTCCGGTCGAGACCGCACATCCACTCAAGGTCTGCGTCATCGCCGGGATCACGTTCGCAGTGCTGCTGGTGCTGGGGCGGCTGTTCGCGGTTGTCGTCCGCTTCCTCGCCGCGCGCGCGAGGCTCGTGATTCCGCGGAAGGTCGCCAACGTCCTCGGCGTGCTGGCCGCAGGCCTTCTGTTCTGGTCGATCGCCAGCAATGTCCTGGTCCGCACGGCGTTCAACGCGCTCGACTCCTCCTTCCGCGAGCTCGACGCCTTGCAAGAGCCCGAGCGGCCGCAACCGGCCGCCCCCGATCAAACAGGAAGTTCTGCGTCGCTGGTGAAGTGGACGGAGCTCGGGCGCATGGGGCGCCGGTTCATTGCCTCGGGCCCGACCGCGACGGAAATCGGCGCCGTTACGGGAGGGCTCGCGCAGAATCCTGTGCGCGTCTATGTAGGCCTCGGCAGCCGCGACACCGCGCAAGCGCGCGCCAGGCTCGCGCTCGAGGAGCTCAAGCGCCAGCACGGTTTCGAGCGAAAGATTCTGATCGTCATCACGCCGACCGGCACCGGCTGGATCGATCCGGCCGCGATGGACACGGTCGAATATCTCCATCATGGCGACGTCGCGAGCGTCGCGATGCAATATTCCTATCTCAACAGCCCGCTGTCGCTGCTGTTTCAGCCGGAATACGGCGCAGAGGCATCGGCTGCGCTGTTCGCGGAAATCTACGGCTACTGGACGAGCTTGCCGAAGGACAAGCGGCCAAAACTGTATCTGCACGGACTGAGCCTCGGCGCCATGAACTCGGAGAAATCCGCGGAGCTGTTCGAGACGATCGGGGATCCCATTGCCGGCGCGCTGTGGAGCGGGGCGCCATTCGAGAGCCGCATCTGGCGCTCGATCACCGCGAACCGCAATCCGGGGACGCCGGCCTGGCTGCCGGAATTCCGCGACGGCCGCTTCGTGCGTTTCATGAACCAGAACGGACCGACGGTGCCGGCAGATGCGCCCTGGGGTCCGATGCGCGTCGTCTATCTGCAATATGCCAGTGACGCGATCACGTTCTTTGCCTACCGCGACGCCTATCAGGCTCCGGCCTGGATGAGGGCGCCGCGTGGGCCCGACGTATCACCCGAGCTGCGATGGTATCCCATCGTCACGATGCTGCAGCTCGCCGTCGACATGGCGGTCGCGAACGGCACACCGATGGGCTTTGGCCATGTCTACGCACCCGAGCATTACGTCGATGCCTGGGTCGCGGTTACCGATGTCCGCGATTGGTCTGCCGACGCGCTGGCGCAGCTCAAGGAGCAGCTTGCTGCGAAAGCGCGGAAGACGGGCGCAGGCAATGCCGACGACGATCCCGATCGCGGCGGCTAGGCCCCTACTCGGCCATCTCCACCTGCGTTGCGACGGTCGGGCCTGCGAGCGGCCGCTCCTCCATCATGATCAGGCAGAGCGAGGCGGTGGTCATCAGCGCGGTGGCGGCGCCGAAGACGTAGCGGAACGCGTGCCGCATGTCGTCGGCGGGGATCGCAGGGATGCTGCCCGCCGCGTGATGCTCACCGGCGAGCGGAATGTCGGTGCCGAGCGCGATCAGCAGGATGGCGGCGAAGGCCGCGACCGTGAACGAGGACATCAGCGAGCGGAAGAAGTTCATCGCGCCGGTGATGGTGCCGACTTGCGGACGCGCGACCGAATTCTGCAGCGAGACCACGCAGACCGGGAAGGTCGTGCCGAGCCCGAGCGCGAACGCGGCCATCAGCGTCAGCAGGCCCCAGAGCGGCAAGGTGGTGAGCGTCAGGCCCAGCGCGCAGATCGCGGCCCAGGACGTGCCGACAATGGCGACGCGCTTGTAATGCTTGGCTCGCGCCATGGTGCGGCCGGCAATCGCCGCGCCGCAGGTCGAGACCGCCGCGAGCGGAATCAGCGCAAGCCCCGCCTCGCTGGCACTGAGGTGATAGACCGACTCGTAGTAAAGCGGGAGCTGCACGGTGAGGCCCGTGATCGCGCCGAGCCCGCAACCGCCGGCCGTCAGCGCGAACGGCGCCACCGATCCCGTCAGCAGCTTCAGCGGCAGGAACGGCTCGTCGGCGCGGCGCGCGTGCCAGACGAAGGTGACCGCGAGCGCGACAGCGCCGCCCACCATCGCAAGCACGGTCGGCGAGAGCCAGGCGTAGCGCGTGCCACCCCAGGCCAGCACCAGCATGAAGACGACGGCGGAGGCCATCAGCAGGACGCCGCCGAGCCAGTCGACCTTGCGCTTGCGGTGGAACACCGGAATCTTCTTCATCTTCGGCAGCAGCATCGCGATCGCCGCGGCGGCGAGCGGCAGATTGATCCAGAAGATCATCGACCAGTGCAGATGCTCGGCGAACACGCCGCCGATGACCGGGCCGAGGATGCCGCCGACCATCCAGACACTGGAGAAATAGGCCTGGTACTGGCCGCGCTCGCGCGGGCTCACGACGTCGGAGATCACCGTCTGCACCACAGGCATGATGCCGCCGCCGCCAAGCCCCTGGAGGCCGCGCGCGAGAATCAGCATCGGCATGTTCGGCGCGATCGCGCACAGCACCGAGCCCGCCACGAACAGGCTGAGCGAGATGATGATCATGACGCGGCGGCCGTAGATGTCGCTGAGCGTGCCGAACACCGGCGCGACCGCGGTCGAGGCGAGCAGATAGGCCGTGATCACCCAGGACAGGTTCGAGACGTCCTGGAACTGGCGCCCGATGGTCGGCAGTGCGGTCGCGACGATGGTCTGGTCGAGGGCTGCCAGGAACATCGTCAGCATCAGGCTGATCACGATGGTGCGGACCTCGTCGGAGGTCAGCGGCACCGGCGGCGCGATGGACGGCGCGTCATCGACGCTGATGACCTCGCTCGGAAGGCGGGACAGCTCTTCGGCAATGTCGTCGGGCAACGCCTGGATGTCGGCAGAACTGCTCTGCCGGTCGAACTTGTTCATCTCGATCGGAAGCCGTGGGGCGGCGCAACGCCGCGAAGGATTCGTTCTATGCAGCCCAATGTAGACAGCAAAGTTCTTCCCAGGCAGGCACCGCGGCGCATGGGTGCATCCCGCCGCCGGGTCATCCCGAACACGTGATCCGTGCGGCGGATCAGTCCTTCGGACGTCGCTTCAGGCGTGCCCGTTTCGGCAGCAGGGCCGGCCATTGCACGATGTGGTCCTCGAGATCCGCGTCCGGGATCTCCTCCTCGCTGCCCTCGACCCGGCCACGCACGGAGACGCCGGCTTCATGCACGGTGTTGGGATCACCGGATACCAGCGGATGCCACCAATAGAGGTCGCGCCCCTCGGCGACGAGCTTGTAGCCGCAGGACGGCGGCAGCCAGTTCAGGGTGCGGACATTGGCCGGGGTCAGGCGGACGCAGTCCGGAACCTTCTCGGAACGATTCGGGTAGTCCTTGCAGCCGCAGGTCCCGGCATCGAGCAGCTTGCAGCCGACATGGGTGAAATAGATGTCGCCGGTGTCCTCATCCTCGAGCTTGTTCAGGCAGCAGCGGCCGCAGCCGTCGCACAGGCTCTCCCATTCGTCCCCCGACATCTCTTCCAACGTCTTGGTTTTCCAGAAGAATCCTTCCTGGCCTGAAGGTCGTTTGGGAGCTGCGGTCATGCGCCTCAACAAGAGTTCGAAAGAGCTACGGTTAACCCCATCTAGGGCGTGTGCCTGCGATGCTGCAAGCAACGCCCCCGAGAGGCCCGTAATGAACCGGGGTCAATTAGGCCTGTTGTTCAAAATCGCGAGCCTGACCATTGGTTTATAGGCCCTGCTCGGCTAGAAGGAACAGCAAGTCCCCTCGGACGCGAACCGGGCGCCTTGGGTTTGCCGCAACATTCCCTCAAGACGTCTCGATGCCGCCCCGGCCGGGTGCTTGAACGCTTTCGAACCGAGCCTCAAGGGTTCTAGGTGCGCCAGATCATACCACCGCATTGGAAGCAGAAGGTCCGGAATTTCTTCCTGGATCTCGATGCGCGCATCGACTCCTCGCTGTTCTCCTCGGCCAAGGGCATCCGCGAGCTCTACGAGCGCTACTCGACCTTCATGGACCGCTTCTATGTCGGGCGGTGGAAGCGCTGGGTGTTCATCGAGCCGCTGTCGGAGGCCGCGACCCTCGGCCTCGGCGGCCTGGTCGTGATGCTCACGCTCGCCATCCCCGCCTTCCGCGAGACCGCGGACGAGGACTGGCTGAAGAAGTCCGATCTCGCGGTGAGCTTCCTCGACCGCTACGGCAACCCGATCGGCAGCCGCGGCATCAAGCACAACGACTCGATCCCGCTGGAAGATTTTCCTGATGTGCTGATCAAGGCGACGCTGGCGACCGAAGACCGCCGCTTCTACGAGCATTTCGGCATCGACATCGCCGGCACCGCGCGCGCTCTCGTCACCAACGCCCAGGCCGGCGGCGTCCGCCAGGGCGGCTCCTCGATCACACAGCAGCTCGCCAAGAACCTGTTCCTGAGCAACGAGCGCACCATCGAGCGCAAGGTCAACGAGGCGTTCCTCGCGGTCTGGCTGGAATGGCGCCTGACCAAGAACGAGATCCTCAAGCTCTATCTCGACCGCGCTTATATGGGCGGCGGCACCTTCGGCGTCGACGGCGCGGCGCATTTCTACTTCAACAAATCCGCGCGCGACGTGACGCTGGCGGAAGCGGCGATGCTCGCCGGCCTGTTCAAGGCGCCGACCAAATACGCCCCGCACATCAACCTGCCCGCCGCGCGTGCCCGCGCCAACGTCGTGCTCGACAATCTCGTCGATGCCGGCTTCATGACCGAGGGCCAGGTGTTCGGCGCCCGCCGCAACCCCGCCTTCGCGGTGGACCGCCGCGACGAGGCTTCGCCGAACTACTATCTCGACTACGCCTTCGACGAGATGCGCAAGCTGGTCGACACCTTCCCGAAGTCCTACACCGAGCGCGTCTTCGTGGTGCGCCTCGCGATCGACGCCAACGTGCAGAAGGCCGCGGAAGACGCGATCGAGAACCAGCTGCGCCAGTTCGGCCGCGACTATCACGCGACGCAGGCCGCGACCGTGGTGTCCGATCTCGACGGCGGCATCCGCGCCATGGTCGGCGGCCGCGACTACGGCGCCAGCCAGTTCAACCGCGCCACCGACGCCTATCGCCAGCCCGGCTCCTCGTTCAAGCCTTACGTCTACACCACCGCGCTTCTGAACGGCTTCACGCCGAACTCGATCGTGGTCGACGGCCCGGTCTGCATCGGCAATTGGTGTCCGCAGAACTATGGCCATTCCTATTCCGGCGCGGTGACGCTGACGCAGGCGATCACGCGCTCGATCAACGTCGTGCCGGTGAAGCTGTCGATCGCGATCGGGCAGAAGGAACAACCGAAGGCGCCCAACCCGGCCAAGATCGGCCGCGCCAAGATCGTCGAGGTCGCCCGCCGCTTCGGCCTCAAGGCGCCGCTGCCCGACACGCCGTCGCTGCCGATCGGCTCGGACGAAGTCACCGTGCTCGAGCACGCCGTCGCCTACGCGACCTTCCCCAATCGCGGCAAGTCGGTGACGCCGCATTCGGTGCTGGAAGTGCGCACCGGCGCCGGTGATCTCGTCTGGCGCTGGGACCGCGACGGCCCGAAGCCGAAGCAGGCCATTCCGCCGAACATCGCCGCCGACATGGCCGGCATGATGAGCCACGTCGTCAGCGAAGGCACCGCGCGCCGCGCCGCGCTCGACGGCATTCCGACCGCGGGCAAGACCGGCACGACCAATGCGTATCGCGATGCCTGGTTCGTCGGCTACACCGGCAATTTCACCTGCGCGGTCTGGTACGGCAATGACGACTATTCGCCGACCAACCGCATGACCGGCGGCTCGCTGCCGGCGCAGACCTGGCACGACATCATGGTCGCGGCGCATCAGGGCGTCGAGGTCCGGGAAATCCCCGGCATCGGCATGGGCCAGAAGCTGCCGTCACAGCCGATGGCCGCGCAAGCCAATGCCGCGCCGAAGGTGCTGGAGACCAAGCCCGGCCCGCCGCCCGTGCTGACCAAGCGCGGCGCCGACATCCTGGTGCGCGTCGAGAAGCTGCTGGATGACGCGGCCAAGACAGCGAACAAGTCGGGCGCCAACGACGGCAAGCCAGCCTCGTCGACGAGCGCGCTCGCCTTCCCGCAGAACTATGCGGAAGAGAATGCGAATGCATCCGCCCCGCGCAAGAACTGATCGAAACCCGTGCGGCTGATCCTGACCACATTGACGGCCCTCCTGCTCGCGACCGTAGTGGGTGTGGGCGCGACCTGGATGACGACGACGCGCGGCACCGAGATCGGCGCGCTGACCATCGGCCCCTGGACCGCGCGCCCGCGCACCGGCACCGCCGACGTCGATCCTTATTCGCGCGCCACCATCGTGCGCAACGGCGAGCTACCGATCGGCACCGGCGACGGCGTCGCCTTCACCGCGACCGCCGACGACAAGAAGAAGGCGCTCGACGGCCGCTGCGACGTCGTGGTCTCCGGCGTGACGCCGCCGGCGCGGTTCTGGACGCTGACGCTGTACGACCGCAAGGGCCATCTCGTCGCCAATTCGCTGCAGCGCTACGGCTTCACCAGCCAGGAGATCGTGCGGCAGTCCGACGGCACCTTCGAGATCCGGATCGCCTCGCGCTCGCGCGCCGGCAACTGGCTGCCGACCGGCGGCATCGAGCGCTACGCGCTGATGCTGCGCCTCTACGACACCCCGGTCGGCGTTGCGACGCGCACCCAGCGCGATGCGCCGATGCCGACGATCTCGACGGTGGGCTGCTCATGATCCGGCTCGTCTTCACCATCGTCGCGGGCGTGGTGCTGGGCCTCGTGGTCCATCTCGTCAGCGTGCTGGCGCTGCCGCGGATCGCGACGCAGGACGCCTATTCGCGGCTGACGCCGATGACGAAGCTCAACGGCGTCACGCAGCTTCCCCTCGCCGATCCCAACACCTCGCCGATGCCGTTCATGGACCCGGCCTTTGCGCTGGCGATCTGCCGCTACGACCTCACGGGCGGGCCGATCAAGCTCACCGTGCCGGTGAGCCAGGCCTACACCTCGGTGTCGTTCTACACCCGCAACGAGATCGCCTATTACGCCATCAACGACCGCTCCGCGGGCAAGAAGGTGATCGAGCTCGACCTGATGACGGAAGCGCAGCACAACGAGCTGCCGGAGGACGAGGAGATCACCGCGGCCGACCGCCTGATCATCGATTCCCCTGCTACCACCGGCCTGATCGTCATGAAGGCCCTCGCCGCCGAGCCCGGCCTGATGCCGCAGGCGCAAGCGACGCTTGCGGCGGCCACCTGCGCCCCGCAGACCGAGCCGCCGGCCAAGGCCGAGGCGCCGCGCGGACGGCGGTGAGCGGGCTGTTTCGGCTGGCGCGAAACAAAAACTGAAAAAACAACCCCATGCACAGTAGCGGGGGCATTGAAATCATTTGTTGTTTTGAGTTCGCGCCAAACCCGCTTCTCGTACAAGCGCATCCGCGCCGGAGCGCCGCGATGTTGAGCTTTGACACGTCGGGCAAAACACTGGCATAGTGGCATCATCGAAAGTTCGTAACACCCGCGCGGAGCAGTCCGCCGCGGGTTTTTTCGTGTCGGAGCCTAGAATTGGATTTGGATGCCAGGCTCCCGCAAGCATACGAATTCGCAGTCGCGTGCCGCCACCTTCCTGAAACCTGACGCCGCTCCCAATCAATGGATGATCTGGTTGAGGAAACCCCTCGCCCGCTCCGTACTCGGCGCCCGGAAGAAGGTTTCAGGATCAGCTTCCTCGACGATGGTGCCGCGATCCATGAAGACCACCCGGTCGGCGATCTCGCGGGCAAAGCCCATCTCGTGCGTGACGCAGACCATGGTGATTCCGTCCCGCGCCAACTCCACCATGGTGTCGAGCACCTCCTTGACCATCTCCGGATCGAGCGCGGAGGTCGGCTCGTCGAACAGCATGATCTTCGGCTGCATGCAGAGGGCGCGTGCGATGGCAACGCGCTGCTGCTGGCCGCCGGAGAGCTGTCCCGGATATTTGTTCGCCTGATCGTGGATGCGCACCTTCCGCAAGAGGCCAACGGCACGCTCGTGCGCCTCCACGCGGGAAAGGCCACGCACCTTGATCGGCGCCAGCATGCAGTTCTCGACGACCGAGAGATGCGGAAACAGGTTGAAGCTCTGGAACACCATGCCCACTTCGCGGCGGACGCTGTTGATATCGGCCATCCGGTCCGTCAGCTCGACACCATCGACGACGATCCGGCCGGCGTCATGCTTCTCGATATGGTTGATGCAACGGATCAGCGTCGATTTTCCCGAGCCCGAGGGACCGCAAAGGACGATCTTCTCGCCGGTCGTGACGCTGAGATTGATGTCATTCAGGGCCGTGAAATGTCCGAACCGCTTCACGAGGCCCTCCACGGCGACGATGGCCTGACATCGGCTCATCTCATTCACGGCGATCTCCTGAACCATCTTCATCTCCTAAAACCGCGCTTCTCGTGCGATTCCCTAGCGGCGCGCTCCGGCGATCGCATAGCGCTTGCGCAGCAACGCAACGCCTTGCGATGCCGCCGAACTGATGGCGAGGTAGACCACGACGACCACGAGATACATCTCGACGAGACGGCCGTTGAGCTGCGCGAGCTTCGAGGCCGCGCCGAGCAGGTCGGTGAGCGAAAGCACGTAGACCAGCGAGGTGTCCTGGAACAGGATGATGGTCTGGCTCAGGATGATCGGGCTCGCCACGCGGAGCACCTGCGGCAGGATCACGCTCCGATAGGTCTCGAAGGTGGACAATGCGAGCGCCTGGCACGCCTCGAACTGCCCCCGGTTCACGGCGCGCAATCCGACGCGAATGATCTCCGAATAGTAGGCCGCCTCGAACAGACCAAAGGTGATGAAGGCCGTCCAGGTGGCGCCGATCGGAATCGGGCGACCGTTGCCGGCGAGATGGCCGAGCACGATCGGCACCAGGAAAAAGAACCAGAACAGGACGAGGATCAGCGGGATCGAGCGGATCAGGGCGATGTAGCCGCGCACGACCTTCCCGATCACGGGCACCTCGAAGTGCTGTAACAGCGCAAAGCAGGTGCCCAGGATCATGCCGACCACGAAGGCCACCGCGGTGAGTGCGAGCGAAAACAGCAATCCGGACCAGAGATAGGGCCACGCCTGCAGAACGATCGAGAAATCGAGGCTGTTCATTTCACGACCTCCATCCCCGCGGGCAACGAGCCGGTGGGCTGGACATCGTCCGCCAGGCTCGGTTCGATCGCATCCTCCGCCCGCGCGGTGCCGGGGATGCGCACAGCCCTGTCGATCAGCGCCATCCCCTGATAGGCGATCAGCGCCAGCGCGAGATAGATCAAGGTCGCAGCGCCGAAAGCCGTGAAGGTCTGGAACGTCGCCTCGCTGATCTGGCGCGCCTGCGCCGTGAGCTCCATCAGCCCGATGGTCAGCGCGACCGAGGTGTTCTTGTAGATGCCCATCACCTCGCTGGTCAGGCTCGGCACGATCAAACGCAGCGCCTGCGGCACGATGATATGGCGGTAGGTCAGATTGCCGGTGAGCCCGAGTGCGCTTGCCGCCTCGATCTGCCCTCTCGGCAGGGCCTCGATCCCGGCCCGAACCTGCTCGGCGATCCGGGCCGCGGTGTAGAGGCCGAGGCACACCAGCGCCGGGAAGAATGACCCCCAGGGCGGCGGAATCTGCTTGATGACGTTTCCGAGCGCGACGGGAAGAATCTCCGGCAGGACGAAGTACCAGAGAAACATCTGCGCCAGGACGGGGATGTTGCGGAAGATTTCCACATACAGGCGCGCAAGCGCCGCGATGGCCCGGTTCTGCACGGTGCGGCCGATCCCGACGACGATCCCGATCGCAAAGGCGATCCACCAGCCGAAGAAAGCCAGGGCCAGGGTCCAGCCGAGGCCCGACAGAAGCCAGTCGATATAGCGCTGGCCATCCGCCGTCTGTTCAAAAAGCACTGCGAACATGGCGAACCTCGAGGCTCCGGATGCGAGAGAGGATCAGCGTGCGGACAAATTCCCCGGTATGATGCTCCGACTAATCGACCGCGTCGCTCGGATGCGCGCGATCCGGTCCCTGAGTTCGTCCGTCAGCGGGAAAGCGAGGTTTTCGCCCTTGGGCGGAATCGCCCGGGTGAACCACTTCGCATAGGTCTTTTCGAACTGACCCGACGCCATCTGCTTCGACAGAACGTCGTCGACGAGCGCCTTGAAGCCGGCATCGCCCTTGGTGAACATCAGGCCATAATAGATCTTGGCATAGCCCTCGGGGAGGAAGATCAGCGCATCCGGTTTGGGCGCTGCGGCCTTGAGGCCGGCAAGAAGGATATCGTCCTCCATGAAGGCGGCCGCGCGGCCGGTATTCAGCATCAGGAAGGATTCCGCGTGGTCTTTCGCCTGGACGATGTTGAAGCCGAGCTGCGCCTTGGCATTCACGCCCTGCGCGAAGCCGACGGCATTGGAGCCCTGGGTCACGACGATCGTCTTGCCCTTGAGGTCGCCGGCCACCTTCACGCCGCTGTCCGCCTTGACCAGCCAGCGCGGCTGGCTGACGAAAGTGGCGACCGAGAACGAGACCTGCTCCTGCCGCTTCCTGTCGTTTGCCGTACCCCCGCACTCGATGTCGACGGTGCCGCTTTGTATGAGCGGGATCCGGTTGGACGAGTTCACCGGCGTGTAATTGACGGCGAGATTGGGCAGGTTGAGCTCCGCCTTGACGCGCTCCACAATTGCAGCGCAGAGGTCCAGCGAAAAGCCGATCGGCTTTTGATCGGGACCGAGATACGAGAACGGAATGGAGGCCTCGCGGTGGCCGATGGTGATGGCACCGCTCGACTTGATCTTGGCGAGCGTGGGACTGTCGGCCGCGATCGACGGTCCAGCGAGGATGCCGACGGCCGCAAGGCCGGACAGAACGCCCAATACACGCGCAAAACTCGTCATGTGCATCTCCCCTCTGAAGAACAGCCTAGGCGGCCCTGGACGACGGCTTCACGCCGCGCCGCTTGATGATGTCGATCAGGCGATCGACATCGGCGAAAACGTTGAACATCCCGAATGACACGCGGATGCCATCGCGCTCCGGCGACACGCGGATGCCATTCTGCTCGAAATGACCGAGCCATTCGGCCGCAGGGAGCGCGATGACGTAGATGTGCGGCGCGCGGTGCTGCCGATCGCGGGGACCGACGAGACGAACGTCCAGCGCGTCGAGCCCCGCGATGAGATGATCGCCGAGATCGAGACAATGGTTCTGAATATTCTGCACGCCCAGCGCTTCGATCATGTCGAGGGAGGCACCGAGCGCATGGATCGCCGGAAGATTGAAGTTGCCGAGTTCGAAGCGGCGCGCGTTCGGGGCAAGCTCAAGCTGGTCGGGCCGGGCGATGAGATCGGCCGGAACTTCCGCAAGGCTGGCGGCAGCGAGATAGGCAGGCTCGAGCTCGATCCTCGATTTGTCCCAATACAGGAGCCCGAGCCCCTGCGGCACGAGCAATCCCTTGTGGCTGCCCGATCCGATAAAGCTCGCGCGCATGGCTTTCGCATCGATCGGCACGACGCCGATCGCCTGCATCACGTCGACGACGAAATAGAGCCCCTTCTCGTCGCAGAGGGCGCCGATGCTTTCGATGTCGAAGCGATGGCCGGCGTGGAAGGTCACCTGCGACATCGAGACCGCCCGCGTGCTCGCATCGATGTACGGACGAAGGCTTTCGGCGTTCACGACCTCCGTCATCGGCACGAATTCAACCGTCACGCCCTTGCGCCGCAGATTGAGGAACGCATAGGCGTTGTTCGGATGATCGCCGTGGATCATCAGGACCTTGTCGCCGGCGCGCAGGGGCAGCGCGTTGGCGGCGATGTTCATGCTTTCCGAGGTGTTCTTGGTGAAGGCGATCTCATCGGCCGAGGCGCCAAGAAACCGCGCCAGCTTCTTGCGGGTCTGCTCGACGCGGTCGAGCCACACGCTCTTCGGGCCGGCCGTCTCGAAGCCCTCGCTGAGGAAGAGATCGATCGCCGCCTTGACCGGGCGCGCGAGCGGCGTCTGGAAGCCGGAGTCGAGATAGGTGATGCGCTCGACAGCCGGAAACTCCTTCCGCACGGCATCGACGTCGTAATGGCGAGACATCCCACTCTCCTGATGAGCGCACCCGGCAGGGCTCTGGCTGCGCTGCACAAATCCTGATCACCTTTCGGCGACGCCAACGATATGAGCAATCCGCCGGATCGGCCAAGAGTAATTTTCATATTTCAATAGTATTTATTCCGAAACATGATAATTATTTAGAGCGTCAATCGAGGACGGGCAGATGCAGCAAACCAATTCCGACGGACCACTCGACCGGGCATTCGCCATCGTTGGCCATGTCGCGGGTCAAGTCAGAGCTGTCTCGGTCGCAGAAATCGCCAATGCGCTGGCTCTCCCGCTGCCCACCGCGCATCGTCTCATCGGGAATCTGGAGCAGCGCGGGCTTCTCCAGAAAGCCCTGGGCACGAAGCGCTACGTGGTCGGCAACCAACTGGTCACGCTGTCGGCCAAGGTTATCGGCGCAGCTTTCCGGACCGCGCGCCGGCACGCCGTGCTCCGCGCAGTCGCGGCTGAAATCGGCGAACAATGCGAGATCGGTGTCGTCCGAGACAATGTCGTTGCCTATGTCGACAGCGTCCGCGTGTCGCAACCGCAGGGGCTTCAATTCAATCCGGGCGAAGCGGCACCGCTCCACTGCACATCGACCGGCAAGATCTACATGAGCCGATTGCCGGAACGAGCGCGCGAGAAGCTGTGCCGCGCACTCACGCTCACCAAATACACCGAGACGACCATCGTCGACGTCGAAAGCCTGATGAAGGTCCTCGACGAGACCCGCAAACGCGGCTGGGCCAAGACCAATGAAGAATATGTGCGGGGGGTCGTCGGCTGCGCTGTTCCCATCCTGTCTCCGGATCGCGAACTGATCGCGTGCCTGGGCGTCTCCGTTCCCGTGGCACGCGTGAGCTTCGCCGAGTTGGACCGGTTCATAGCTCCACTGCAGAAAGCCGCTGCGCTGCTATCGGAGACAATCCTCCAGGCCGACGATGACGGCGCAAGCGATGCATCCTGATCTGTCTCGCTCGGTCCAGTCTGGCTTCGTTCCAGATCAGATCTTCGTGCTCGCCGTCTTGTCGAGCGCGGCACGCACGCCGTTGGCGAGCTTGATCGCGTCGTCGTTCGCCCAGAAGTGCATGAAGAAAAGCCGCGGCTGCTCATCCAGCATGTGGCTGTGAAGAGCCGTTACGCTGATCCCATGGGACCGGAGCGCGATGATCACGGGATTCACCTCGTCGCCGGTCAGCACGAAGTCGCCGGTGATGGCCGCCTTGCCGCCGCCGGTCGGCTGGAAGTTGACACCAGTTGCGACGCCCATCGGTCCGACGGGACTTAACTGCATTCCTTGCTCGGTAATCGGATCGCGGCGGGGAACGCTGAACTGATAGACGCCGCCGTTGGCCTGCCCCTTGACGCCGATGATCTGATCGAGCTTGGCCGTGTCGAGATCAATGGCAGGCGGAGAGACCGCCGGAGCCGGCGCCGACATAGGCGTCTTGCTTTCGGCAAGCGCGGTCTTGATGGCGGTCGCGATCTTGAGCGGATCACCGTGCCCGGCCACATGCATGTAGAATGTCGCCGGGATCGCGCCGAGCAGATGGTTGTGAACAGCCGTGATCTCCAACCCGCTCTCGATCATCTTCTGCATGACCGGGTTGATTTCCGATTCGAGCAGCACCAGATCGCCCATTGCCATGACCCCGCCATGCGCGGGCTTGAACGCGACCCAGCCGCCCAGCGCCAGCGAAGGCTTGATGGTTACGCCGTCGAGCGTCACCGTGAGGTCGGTGCGCGGAAAACCATAGCGATGCACGTCGCCGGTGACGGCCGGCTTTCGGCCCAGCGCATCATCGACCTTCTGCCAGTCGACATCCTGCGCGTGAGCGGTCGCGATGAAGCATGCACCGATGCCCATCAGCAGCAAAATTGTCCTTCGCATTGATCTGCTCCCTCGAGCGAAATCCGGTTTCCGGAGTTCAGTTCTGCTCCTTGATCTGGCCGGCACCGTCGACGAGGAGCCGCACCGGCTTGCCGTTCTTGACCGCCTTGGCAGTCGTCCCCTCCGCGGTCGACTTGATCTCGCTGACCTGCGTGTAGCCAGCCGCCTGGATCCTGGCGATCAACTCATCTTGAGTCAGCGCGCGTGCGGTCGACGCGCCAGCCGCGATCGCCAGAAACAGGAGGGTGAGAAGGATTGTCCGTGTTCGCATGGTCGTTCTCCCGGTCATGTCCCGCCCCAGGTGAAGTCCGCTTTTGCGACGCTGCCCTTCTCAATGGCGCAGATCGAGAGGTCGCGCCCCCGACGCAAGTCCGCCGCGACGCCCTTGTCGGTATGCGAGCCGACAAGCTCCGGCGCGCCGCGCTGGAGCGATGGGCCGAAACGATTTGTCGGATGAATTCGGGGGTAAGGTGACATGCTGCGCCCTTGGTAGAGATCAGGACGCGATTCTTGGGCATAACGCCTCACGGGGAGATCGCACATCCCCGTTGCCGGAAATAGAAAACCCGGAACGCCAAGCTGTCAACCTGCGCGCAGGCCCCGGGAGGCGTTCGCCCTTCGAATGGAACCGCGCTCCCGTCTTGAAAGCCAAGGACGATCTCACGTAAGGTCGTCCGCATGGGGGCAATGCAGACCCCCCATGAGACTTCGGTCCAAGCTCTGCGCAGCACGCACTTCGTGGAGCTTGCGCATGGACACCGAACAACACCTTCCTCTCCGATCCACCGTTGCCATCCTCTCACGCGGCGATGCCGCCGCGCGCCGGGAGGCTACACCGCAGAACAGCCGCTTCGTCCGCATCTTCGAGGCACTCGCCGCCGTCGGCATCGAGGCCCGGCCAGTCATCTACGACGAAACCTTTGCCGACACCGTCCGCGATCAATTGCTTGCGGTAGACGGCGTGCTCGTCTGGGTCGACCCGATCCATCAAGGCAAGACGCGCGCTGACCTCGATCCCCTGCTCCGCGACGTCGCGGCGCGAGGGCCATGGGTGAGCGCGCACCCAGACGTCATCCTGAAGATGGGCGTCAAGGAGGTCCTCTACAGAACGCGCCATCTGGGCTGGGGCGCCGACACGCATCGCTACGACACGGCCGCAAGCTTCCGCGCCGAGTTTCCGTCGCGCCTTCAGACGGACGGGCCGCGCGTGCTGAAACAAAATCGTGGCAATGGAGGCCAAGGCGTCTGGAAAGTGGAGGCCCTTGCAGAGGCGGGCGCCATGGTTCGCGTGCTCCATGCAACGCGCGGCAGCCTGCCGGAGGACATGCCGCTCGATGCCTTCATTGCTCGGTGCGAACCCTATTTCGACTGGGGCGGCTGCATCATCGATCAGGCGTTTCAACCGCGCCTGCCCGACGGGATGATCCGCTGCTACATGAGCGGCGCCAAAGTCGCGGGCTTTGGCCGGCAACGGATCAAGGCCTTGATCCCGCCGCCACCGGAAGGCCCCGATGCACCCGAGGCGCAGCCCGGCCCGCGCATCATGCACGGCCCCGGTGCTCCGCCGTTCCAGGCGCTGCGAAGATCGATGGAGGACGAATGGACGCCGCAGATGATGGACACGCTCGGCATCGATGAATCCTCGCTGCCGGTGATCTGGGACGCGGACTTCCTCTACGGACCTCGCGACGCGGCAGGCGCCGACACATACGTCCTGTGCGAAATCAACGCGAGTTCCTGTTTTGCGATCCCCGACGAGGCACCGGCGGCGATTGCGCGGACGGTGAAGCACCGCCTTCGGCAGAGACAAGCGGCCGGTTCCGGCAGATAAGACCCCCGGGAGCGCGCAGCGTCATCTCGCGCTGCGGCTCGGGGATTGCCGCACGCGTGCCCACAGCAGCGCCAGCGGCCCCAGCGCGATGCCGGCGTCGAGGACGGTGAACGCGAGCAGCCAGCCGGTCGCGCTCTGCGGGCCGCCGGCCGCGTCGAGCGCAGCGCCGGTCCCCCACGCGCCAACCGCCGACAGGCCGAAGCCGACCGTCGAATGCAAGGCGAGCGTCGCGCCGCGATGTTCGGAGACGGCGGCGGCCGACATGCCCGCGGTCAACGCGCCGGAATCGGCCGGCACGGTCAGGCCATAGACGAGCAGCAGCAGTGCGAGCACCCATGCCGGGGCCGTCGCGTTGAGGCCAATGATCAGCGCGACGCAGGCCGACGCGATCATCACGATCGTGATCGCGCGATGGCGGCCGAATTTCAGCGCGGCCTCGTTGCCAAGGATGCTCGCGGGCATCGAGATCACCGCGAAGCAGAAGCTCAACACGACGGGGCTCAGCCACGCCGGCGCGCCTTGATGGGCGACGACGAAGGTCCAGAACCCCACCAGCCAGGTGCGGATGCCGTAGAGCTCGAAGCAGTGCGCACCATAGCCGAGGATGTATCCGAGCGCCTCGCGGTTGGCGAAGACGGGTGCGAAGTCGAGCAGACGCCCGGCCTTCGGCACGGGTCGCCGCTCGTCGATCAGGAGACACGCGCCGACCATTGCGACCGGACCGAAGCCGGTCGCGAGGAAAGCAGTCCGCCAACCCCACCTGTCGGCGATCAGTTGCGCCACCAGGAACGAGAGGCCGACACCCACCGAGAAGCTCGACGTGTACAGCGTGACGGCCCGCGAGGTGTCGCCTGCGGGAAGCCGGTCGGTCAGGGCCTTCAGGCCGGGCATGTAGGCGCCCGCAAATCCGAGCCCTGCAACCGACCAGATCGCCGTGCCCGACCAGAACCCTTGCGCGAAGACGCCGAACGCCGCGGTGGCGAGCCCGCTGACGATCGAGCCCCAGAGCAGGACGAGCCGCGCATCGATCCGGTCGGTCAGCGTCGTCAACACGGGAACTGCGAGCATGTAGCCGAACGCATAGCCGCTTGCCATCAGGCCGCCTTCGGCCGCGGAGAGTCCCCACGCCGGCATCAGGTGCTGCGCCAGGTTCGCGGACAGCGTCACATGCGGCAGCAGGTTGCCGACCTGGCCGATGCACATCACCGCAATCAGAGAGCGGCCGCTCAAGCTTCGAATTTTGTCCTCCATTGAGGGGAAGACAGCGCTGGGGTTGGCAGGGTGCCGAGCGCCGGTCCTTCTGCGAGCGGGCGTGGAGCGGAGTGCCTCATGAACAGCCACACCCCGCAGCGCCCGACTTCTTCGCCGTTTCGTCGGCGGCGCAGCAGGCCGATGGTTCTTCCTTCGCCGGCCCGCCGCAGCATCCCGACGCGGCGGCAGCGGTCTCGAGGCCGCCGCGCGTACAGACGCCGGTCTCGGGCAGCACAAGCTCGACTCTCGCCGCGGCGCGCTTGTCGCCGGCGATATCGGCCACGATCGAGCGGACCTGCTCATAGCCCGTCATCATGAGAAAGGTCGGGGCCCTGCCATACGATTTCATGCCGGCCAGGTAGAAACCCGGCTCATCATGCGCGAGCTCGCGGGCGCCGTGCGGGCGCACCGTGCCGCAGCTATGCTCGTTGGGATCGATCAGCGGCGCCAGGGCGACCGGCGCCTCGATGGCAGGATCGAGCCGCAGGCGCAGCTCGGACAGGAACGACAAGTCGGGACGGAAACCCGTCGACACGATCAGTTCATCCACGATCACGTTTCGCGCACCGCTCCGGGAGCCGGCGGTCACCTTGAGCCGGCCTTCGAACTCCGCGAGGTGCGTGACGCCGAATTCGGTCTCGATCCCGATCTTCCCGGCGGCAACGAGCGCGGCGAAGGCGGTGCCGAGCTCGCCGCGTGCGGCCAGCTTGTCGTTGCGGCCGCCGCCGAAAGCCTTCGCAGGATCGGCACCGCGCAAGAGCCAGACGGGCTGCGTACCCGGCACCTCGTCCGCGAGATGCACGAGATCGATCAGCGTGCCCACGGCAGAATGGCCGGCGCCCAGGACAGCAACGGTCTTCCCGGCATATCTGGAACGAGCGGCGCCTCGCACGTCCGGCATGCCGTAGGCGACGCGGTCAGCGCACGCGGGCTCGCCGATCGCCGGCAAGCCGTTGCAGCCGGCCGGATTGGGGGAGAACCATGTGCCTGACGTATCGATCACGGCGTCGGCGCGCAGGACTTCGGGACCCCTGCCGTTCTGGTAGCGGATCTCGAACGGCGCCTGCTCGCGTCCCCTGGTCCTGGCCTTGTCGAAGCCGACACGGCTGATCGCCGAGACGCGGCTGGAGGTCCGGATCGCCTCGCGCAGCGGCGTTCGCGTCGCAAGCGGCGTGAGATATCGATCGAGCAGCTCGCCGCCGGTCGGATAGGACTGAGGATCCGGCGAATTCCATCCCGTCGGCGCGAGCAGACGCGCGGCGGCCTTGTCGACATTGTAGTCCCATGGCGAGAACAGCTGCACGTGCTGCCACTGGCAGATCGCATGTCCAGCCTCCGGCCCGGCCTCCAGCACGACGGGCGACATGTCCCGTTCGAGCACATGCGCGGCCGCTGCGAGGCCGACGGGCCCTGCCCCGACGATAGCGACCGTCTTCCCATCACCCATTGCGCTACTCCCATCATTCTAGAATCATCGAACAATTTGGACAAAAAAATCAGGCCGCCGACTGCGCCGCCTTGCACTCGGCTTCGTCCGCGCAGCACTCCGCCACCAGAAAATCGACCAGGCCCTGCATCGAATCGTAGTTGGCATGACAGATCAGAGTCGTGGATTCACGGACCTGACTGACGAGCCCGACCGCGACCAGAGACTTGATGTGGTGGGACAACGTTGATGCAGGAATTTTCAGCTTTTCCTGCAAGCGGCCGACCGGCATGCCTGATCGTCCAGCCCGGACCAGCGCCCGATAGATCTGAAGCCGCGTCCGGTTACCTAGGGCTTCCAAACGTGCTGCTGCGTCGTCGATCTTCATGACCGGAAAGATGCTCCCGTTTCACCCCTCTGTCAACGATATTTCTAGAATGTTCGAAATAACACCTCTAACCCCGGCGTGGCCGCTCCGGATTTCGGATTGACGTCCACCCCATAATTCCATAAATCTGGATATATGGAAACCGAAGAAGCCGTTCTCGCCCTCGCGGCCCTGTCCCAATCGACCCGTCTGGAGGCCTTCCGGGCGTTGGTCAAACATGAGCCCGATGGCCTTGCGGCCGGTGACCTCGCACGCCAGTTGGAAGTGCCGCCGAACACGCTCTCGGCCCATCTGTCGATCTTGACGCGCGCGCGTTTGGTCACATCCGAGCGGCACAGCCGTTCGATCGTGTATCGCGCCAACCTCGCCGAATTCCGGGACGTTGCGGTTTTCCTGCTTCGCGATTGCTGCGGCGGGCGGCCGGACGTTTGCGAGCCGGTCGTCGACAGCCTCCAAGCCTGCTGCTCTCCAAAACGAAAGGAGCGAAGCCGTGCCTGATCAGATGTACAACGTCCTGTTTCTATGCACCGGCAATTCGGCGCGCTCGATGCTCGCCGAGTCGATTCTTAGGAAGGACGGAGCCGGCCGCTTTCAGTCCTTCTCCGCCGGCAGCACGCCGAAAGGCGCTGTCCATCCGCTGGCGCTGCGCACGCTCGAGAGCATGGACTATCCGGCCGACGGGATGCGCTCGAAGAGCTGGCTGGAGTTCGCCGCTCCCAATGCGCCGGTGATGGATTTCGTCTTCACCGTCTGCGACAATGCCGCAGGCGAGGCCTGCCCGATCTGGCCGGGACAACCGATGACGGCACACTGGGGCATCGAGAATCCCGCTTCCGCCGAAGGCACGGATCTGGAGAAACAGGCGGCGTTCGTCACCGCGTTCCGCTACCTCAAGAATCGGATCGACACCTTTGTGAGCCTCCCGCTCAGGAGTATCGACAAACTCTCCCTCGGGACCAAGCTACGCGAGATCGGCCGATCCGAGGGCGCAACACGCCCAGCGCCAAAGGCCGGCTGATGGACAATTTCGACCTTTCCCGTCGCTTGGTGGCCGAAGCGCTCGGCACCGGCATTCTCGTCGCCACCGTCGTTGGGTCCGGCATCATGGCCGAGACGCTGACCAAGGACGTCGCCCTTGCGCTTCTCTGCAACACCTTGCCGACCGGAGCCATTCTCGTTGTCCTGATCACCGTGCTCGGCCCGATCTCCGGCGCGCACTTCAATCCTGCGGTCACGCTCGTCTTCACCGGCAAGCGCGAGCTGCCGGTAAACGAGGCTGCGCTCTACATTCTCGCGCAGATCGCCGGTGGTGCCATCGGGACGATGGCGGCACATTTGATGTTCGCACATCCCTTGATCGACCTGTCGATGAAGGTGCGGACCGGCGGAGCGCAGTGGTTCGCGGAAGCGGTGGCCGCTTTCGGACTGGTCGCCACCATCCTCGCCGGCATCCGCTTCCAGCGCGCGGCCGTTCCCTGGCTGGTCGGCCTCTACATCACCGCCGCATATTGGTTCACCGCATCGACGTCGTTTGCAAATCCGGCGGTGGCAATTGCGCGTTCGCTGACGAACACCTTTTCCGGCATTCGGCCCGTCGATCTTCCCGGGTTCATTCTCGCGGAGCTCGGCGGGGCGATCGCCGGCATGCTGCTGATGAACTGGCTGCTCGGGCGTGCCGAGGTGCGCAGCCCGGTTGCTGTTGCGGAGACCCGATCATGAGCGTCACGATCTATCACAATCCGGATTGCGGAACCTCGCGCAACACGCTCGCCATGATCCGGCAGAGCGGTGTCGAGCCCACCGTCATTGAATACCTCAAGACCCCGCCGTCGCGCGAAACGCTCAAGCAACTCATCGCAGCGATGGGACTACCGGTCCGCGCATTGCTGCGCGAGAAGGGTACGCCCTACAAGGAGCTCGGCCTCGCCGATCCCAAATGGACGGACGACGAGCTGCTCGATTTCATCATGGCGCATCCCATTCTCATTAACCGTCCGATCGTGGTGACGCCGAAGGGCACACGACTGTGCCGGCCCTCCGAAGCCGTCTTCGATCTCCTGGACAATCCCGTCGGCCGGTTCGTGAAGGAGGATGGCGAAGTGGTCGAAGCCCGATAGCTCGCATCGTCCCCTGAGCCGCAGCTCATCCTAATGCCGGCCGCACCGGCAGTTCTCGTAATCGACGGGATCATGGCTGTTGACGATCCTCACGCGGTCGCCGTGGTCGAGCTTCAGTGCGCGCAGCCGCGCCTGGTTGGCGATCCGCTGCGTGCGGTCCATGTCGGCGCGGCGCTGGAAATAGCCGAGCACCAGCGGCATGCGCGGGGATGCCGCGAGCTGGCCGTGATGGAAATAGCTGTCGCCGGCATGCAGCAGCCATGTGTCGCCTGACCGGACCGCGATGCCGCAATGGCCGAGCGTATGGCCGGCGAGCGGGATCATCAGGATGTCCGCTTCCTTGTCGCCGAGCGCGCGCACGCCCTTGAAACCGAACCAGTCTTCGCCGGCTTCGCCATAGAATGTCCAGCTCGGTCCATGGCTCCACTGCCCGGTGACATAGCGCCCTTCCGGCGGCGCCGGCTTGCGCTGTACCGCCATGTCGTATTCGGCGCGATGGACGTGGATCGCGGCATGGGGAAAGTCGGGCACGCCGCCGGCGTGATCGCGATCGAGATGGGTCAGCAGCACGTCGCGCACGTCGGCGGGCGAATAGCCGAGTGCCTTCACCTGCTCGACCGCCGTCTCGGACGGGTCGAGCCTTGGCGCGGTCTGGCGCAGCCATCGCCGTCCGAGCCGGTCAGGGGCTGCGATATCGCCAAGCCCGATGCCGGTATCGACCAGGGCAAGCCCGTCACCCGTTTCGATCAGCAGGCAGTGGCAGACCATGCGGGCACGCTGGAACAGGCCGCCGGTGCCGTTCACCAGGCGGCGGCCCATCGGGCACATCGTGCCGGTGTTGAGATGATGGATTTTCATGGAAGACCTTGCCCGTTGTGACCAGGGCGTTCTTGTCATCTTCCAATCCATAGGTAAAATATCTAATATTGATCATATCTCTAGGTATATCCTATGGACATCCGGGAGCTTCGCTACTTCGCCGCCGTCTATCGCGCGCGCAACCTGACCGCCGCGGCGCGTGCCTGCTTCGTGTCGCAGCCGTCGATCTCGACCGCGATCACCAATCTGGAGGCCGAGCTCGGCACCACGCTTTTCATCCGGCACAAGAAGGGCGTCGCGCCCACCGCCGCGGCCGAGCAATTTCACGCGCTGGCCCGCCGCATCATCGACGAGACCGACGCCGCGCGCAGCCTGTTCAGAAAGCCGGCGACCAGGACGACGGTCACGCTCGGCCTGATGCGCACGCTCGACGTGCCCAGGACGATCGCGCTGCTGAAGCCGCTGACGGCGCGCAGCGACATCGCGCTGCGCCTCGTCGGCAGCGACGAGCGCGCCGATGCGCGGATCATCTCGAAAAGCATGCTGCGCGCGGACGAACATTTCGTCGCGCTGTGGAGCGAGCGCTATGTCGCCGCCTTGCCGCCGTCGCATCCGCTGACGCTGAAGGACAGGCTCCGGACCGCCGATCTCGCCGCGGCTGCCATGATCGACCGCTGCCATTGCGAGCAAAGCGAATTCTTCGGCCGCGCCGCGCAGCGGCGCCAGACCGCGGCGATCGCGCAATCGGAGGACTGGGCCATGGCGCTGGTCGCCGCCGGCGTCGGCATCGCCATCGTCCCGGAGGGCGCGCGAGATCGAGGTCAAGGTCAGGCGCGAGGTCGGGCTCGCCTATCGCGCATCAGTGCCGCTGGCGGACGCGCTGAAGGACTTTGTCGCAAAGCTCAAGAAGCAGCGCAGCCCGGATCGAACCGAGCGCCGGCCTGGCGCGCGCAAGACGCCTGGCACGGCACGCTGACCGCGCGGGACGAACTCCGACAGACCCAGTGATCGCGATTGCCGCCGCCGGGGCCATCCTCCTCCGTCCCTTCGCAAGCCGTAACGGCTCAGTCTGCAAACTGGCCGGCCGCCTTGATGATCGGAGCCCAGCGATCGATCTCGCTCGTCAGCACCGCCGCCAGAGCTTCGTTCGCTCCATATGAGCGCATTTTGGGCCCCGCGACCATCAGGCAAGCAACGCGATCAAGCATACCGCGACCACGACCATGTCGCGCCGCCGGCACAATCCTCGCGACTATCCGAGCATGCCCTTCAGGCCGGCGTAAATGGAGCCGACGGCCGTTGCGGCGATGCCGGCCAGCGGCCCCGCAGTCTGCATGAGATCCTGGATCAAACGAGCCCGGCGGCGCAATTGCTCTTCGCCGACATGCTGTCCAAGCAGGCGCGCCATCCTGAAGGCGAACGCGTTCGGCTTGCCGCCCTGGGCAAGCACGCGCGGCAGCACCTGGAAGATCAAGACGCCCAGGATGTTTCCGGAGACGAAGGCCAGCAGGATGCTCGCGCCGTATTCGAACACTTCCCGCCATTCGATCCACACGGCCGGCAGGATCGGGACACGATCGTGGAGGCCGGTGACCGTCAGCATCGACAGAATGCTGACGCTCGCAGCCAGGAACGCCAGCACGAACGCTCCCGTCGCCGAAACCCTGTGCAGGGGATAGGCCACGAACCCGAACAGCAGCGGGATCACGATCGACGCGATCCGAAGCGGGATCGGAGAGAGGTTGAAGGTGATGGTCACCAGAACATGCGCGACCGTCAGCAGCAGTGATGGAATGACGACATAGAGAACCGCATGCGTTGCGAAATATCGCAGCGGATTCTTGTGCCGCTCGAGGCGGACATTGACCCGATCGAGATCCCGCCTGAGCCTGTCCAGGTCGGCGACGATGTCCTCGATCTCGCGAAGCGTCGGTCGCACCACGCGCAGATCGCGCGAACAGTGCTTGCACGCGATGGCTTCATCCTTGATCGTCTCGGCGCAGAACGGACATTCCATCGTCAGCGCGGCTTCCTGCGCCGCATGATGGCCTCGACTTCGTCTCTGGCCTGCCTCAGCTCGTCGCGCAGCTCGTCACGCTTGCGCCGCAGATCGTCCCGTTCCGCGAGCAGCGTGGCGGGAACGGCAATATCACGCCCACAGGACGCGCAAACCAGCGCGCCCTCCGCGTTCCCGGATTGGCAGTACGGACACGTCACTTGGGCGCAACCTTCAGCGTGAAGATCGCAGTGCCCGGCCGGCCGTCACTGTCCTTGATGTCGACGCGAACGGTGTATTCGCCCGGCGGCAATTCCGCGTCCTGCATGTTGATGCCGTCGGGCTGGACAAACGGCTTGACCCGGGCAGTCAGATCGACATTCGGCGTACGCAGAAAGATCACCTTGACCGATTCCGGATCGATCTTCGCCCCACCGTACGACTCGAACTTCAATACCAGCCGCAAGGGCGAGTTGACGGAATCGCCGGGCGAGACGAATTCCACCTTCGGTCCGCGCATGATGCCGCGCCGGTCCGCGGCAATCGCCCCCTTCGGAGGCGGCAGCCTGGCCTCCTCTTCCGTGATCAATTGTGTCGCCGCTCGCGCCGCTCCCGAAAACAGCAGGCCAGCCGCAATGAGCCCAAGCAAGATGGTCCGCTTCATTTCCCGTCCGATCCTTCCCTCACCTGCCATCAACGTACACCGCCGTCACCGATGATCGAATACGGCGCCCAGAACAGCGGATGCGCGTAGGCGAACTCGGTCTTGCCTTCGCCATTGAGATAGCCGGGGCCATCGACGAGGGCCATCATCGCCTCGCGCAGCGCTTCGCTCCGCGACAGCTTCGGATCGTCGGCCTGCCGCTTGAACAGGTCGGTCACCAGCTGCCGCGCCGATTGCGAATGCACCGACCAGTTCGTCACCAGCAATGCCCGCGTTCCGGCATAGAAAAACGCCCGGCCCAGCCCCGATGCCGCTTCGGCCCCTGCACCGGCACCGGCGCCGGTATTACAGGCCGACAGGATGACCCAGTCGGCATCGAGCTTGAGGCCGAGAATCTCCTCCATGGTCAGGAGGCCGTCGCCGCCCTCGCCCGTCACGGTCGGGGACGACAGAGCGAGCGCCGGCTGCGTCAATCCATTGAGCTCGCCCGGGACCAGACCGTGGGTGGCGAAAGCCAGGATTCTGAAGCCGGAGAGATTCATCGTCTTGACGGCGTTCTCGGTCGCACTCTTGCCGAGGAACAACACTTTTGAAGGATCCGCCTGCAAGGCAAGCGCGATCGATTTGAGCTCATCGGCCGTGTCGGGAAGCCGCGGCAGCAGGCCGAGTTCGGCGCTGTCGACGCCTTCGAGCTTCGGGCTGTTGCGGCGCTTCAGCGGCATTCCGCGGGTGACGTTGCCGCCGGCGTCGGCCACCTGCACATTGCCGTCATTCGACTCGGCCTCGGCTTGCTGGTCCTTGTTGAAATAGGGGTCGCCGAACGCCACGAGGTCGCCACGGCCGGGCTTGCCCGGCGGCAACTGCCGCAGCGTGCGCAACGCGGCCGCGGATGGCACCGTCGACACGGCATGGGTTCGGGCCAGCCATGGCACGTTGCGATAGCCGACGAACAACGGATCCTCATCCGCGGCCACCTCCGCCGGTGCGGTCGGCAGCAAGGACAGCGGCAACAGGCCCAGCGCGCCGTTGGTGACCACGATCAGGTTCTTGGCCGGCTTCCATCCGCTCTCGACCGGCTTCAGCAACAGCTCGTAGAGCTCGTAGCCGAGCTTCAGATCGAACGGCGGAATGTCCGAGATCATCGCCGCCTGCGGCTCCAGCGCCTCGCGCAGCTTGCGAATCTTGGTCTCGATATCGCCGATCTTGGCGTTGACGGCGGCAAACGCCACCGGGCCCGACTTCGGCACGGCCCAGACGAAACTGCCGTTCTGGCCGAAATAGAACGACAACATCGCCTCGTTGTCGGCGAGCGTGGCGCGGATTTCAGCAACGCTGGGCGGCTTGGGCGACACGAGGTCGGCGTAAGCAGGAAACTTCTGCTTAATCTGCTGGCGCGCCTTGTCGCGCTCGCCGCGCAAGGTGGCGATCGACGCCTGGATCTGCTGAACGCCCTTCTCATCGCGCTCCGCGGAGGGAAGCGCCAGCACGTTGTTGAGCGTGCCGAGCTGAGCGTTGACCTGCTTGGTGAGATCCTGCTCCTTGCGAACGAGATCGGCCAGCGCCGGATCCTTGGCAGCCGCGCGGGCGCTCGATGCCGCCAGAGCCTGCTGAACCGAGTGACCACGGATGGCATCGGCGAGACTGAACGTCTCCTCGCCGACCCCGCCACTTGCAGCTTCGGCGCGCGCAAGCAGCAGGAAATAGTTTTCCACGATGCTCTGCAGGCGCTGGCTGCGCGCGGCGACCACGGTCGTGTTCTCGTCGTCGGCGTTTTCCCGCGCACTCGCCATCATGATCGGGATGGCGGCCTTGAACTCGCGGATCGCCTCCGCGTCGCGCCGCGCGCGCATCAGGCCGATCGCTAGCGTCCCGCGCGCGGAGGCGGCATCGAAATGATTTTCGCCGACGCGGCCGACCTGCTTCTTCACCAGTTGCTCGGCCGCAGCTATGCCGGCGTCGAGCTGGCCGGACGCATACAGCGAGAGGATCCGTGACGGATTGAGCTCGAACACCTGGCGGCGCTGCGGCTCCCAATTGGCGATCGCCTTGTCGATCGTCGCGTAGATCCCGTTGGCTTCCGGCGTCTTACGCTGCAGCGTCAGGATGCCGGCCAGTTGCGAGAGCAACTGCACGGTGGATTGAGAATCGTCGGGCACTCCGACGGTCTTGTTGATCTCCAGGGCCACGCGGCCCAGCTGCTCGGCTTCCTCGTAGCGGCCCTCTTCGACCAGAATGCCGGCGAGACCCATGACGTAGCGCGGCGTCACGGGATTGTATTTGCCGGTATCTTTCAATCGCGACAGCAAAGCGCGGCGGGCATCGACCTCCGCTTCCGCAAGCCGGCCCTGCCGTGCCTTCATGCGCGCCTGACTGAGCACGCTATTGTCGATCGCCTGCAGCAGGATGGTTTCCGCCGGAGGGTTCTCGGAGTCCAGCACCCCCTTCATGCCCGCCCGCTTGCGCTGCTCCGACACACGATAGGCGGCCTCGGCTTCCGCGAACTGTCCGCGCGCTTCGAAGATCATCGCCCGGCTGTTTTCGAGCTCCGATTCCCAGTTCTGTCCCAAGCGCGCATAGCTGGCGCGCCAAGCCGGATGACCGCTGGTGCGTGCCTCCTGGATGGCGGTCATGTTTCGGCGCAAATAGGCTTCTGCCTGGCTGACGTCACCCATCTGGATGAAGAAGCCGACGACAGCCCGGTTGGCGCTCAACTGAAATCCCTTGGCGCCCGGCTGTGTGGCCGTCTCACGCAGCAGCCGCTGGATGACGTCGAGCCCGCGTTTTGGATCGCCGGCCGCGGCATATTGCAACGACAGGAGCTGCATCAGCCGGCCCATCATCCTGGGTTCGACCGCGCCGCGGCCGATCTCGACGGCCTTGCTGGCATCGGCGATGGATTCGGGGAGCCGACCGAGCTGCGCACGCGCGTTGGCGCGGTCGAAATAGAACTGCGCGAGATCCTCGCGTGATTCCTTCCCCGTCGGCGTCGAATCCGCATCCGATTTCAGCTCCGCGATGAGCTTTGCATCCGGCTTCTCACTATCGAGGATCGCGGTGATGTCGGCGATGGTGCGGGGCGGCGCGATGAAGTCCTTCGGCAGCGTCGTGCCGGGCTCCAATTTGGGCGCAGCTTCCTTCGGAAGCTCGACGGCGACATTGGCGCGGCCGTTGGCGGCGTTGAGAGCTGCCATCACGCAGGCCTTGACCTGGGGGGACGCCTTGGCGCGGCACCCCTCTATGTCGGCACCGGCCTTGCGACCTCCCTGGGCCTGCATGCACGCGTGCACGATCGGCTTGCCGACGGTCATCCGGCAGTTCTCGATCGCCGCCTCCTTGGTCAGCGCGGCGGCCGAGCCGGTCGATCCGAGCAACATGGCGAGGGCCAGCACCTTCCGGATCGTTTGGGGCGGGGTGAGATTCAGACGGCTTTCAAACGGTCTCCCAGAGTCTACGCTCATGATGAAAGGCCTTTGGCGTAAAATGACTTGGTGTAACCAAATAATCCTACCCGTCCGGCTTGGGAGAACAAGCGCCAATCAGGGGCGGTCCGGGGACATCCTCAACCGGGTCAGCGGCGGCAAGCCCGAGTTCCCGGCGCCCGCCGCCGGCCGGGCGCGCAGGCGCGGACCGCAGGATCGGTAGCGGGCTAAGGCGCCTCGTGCGCAGTCAGCCCCGCACGCTGACCGAACGCCCGTAAACCGGCTGCGCCGCGACCGGCGGGTTGGCAGTCTGGGCTGCGAGCTCGCCGATCAGGCGGTCGGCGTCGGCGGCCATGCCGTCGGGCGCCTGGATCACCAGGCGCTCCAGCGCCCAGCGATAGGAGGAGACGCGCTGCTCGAGGCACTGCTGCACCCACTGGATGATCAGCGAGTTCTCCTGCATGCGCTCGACCGCATCCTCCCTCTCCTTCGGCGAGAGGGCGGAGACGCGCGCCATGCTGGCATTGCGCTTCTTGTCGAGATCGATGACGCGGATCGCGGAGGCGAAGAACGGCTCGAAACGGGTGGTGTCGTTGCGCACGTCCTCGATCAGCTGCGCATAGCGCGAGGAATGCGAACGATGCGGCTCGTCGATCAGCGTGCGCCCGTACATGGTGCGGTCGAACACCACCTTCTGCCGCCACGGTGACGGCAAGGCCTTGTAGTCGCCGAACACGCTCTTCCATGCGGGGCGCGACAGCGGCGGCTCGATCAGGGGATAAGCGAGGTCGCGCAGCTGGCGCTCCTCGTCGGTGAGCTGGAATTGCGACGGCCTCAACCCGACGCTCGCGGTGGCCTCGGTGCCGAGCCAGCGATGCATGTCGTCGCTGCGCATGCTCTCGCGGGTGCGGCCGAAATCGCCGCCACTACAGGCGCCGAGCGCCGCACTGAGCAGCGCGAGCAGGACGGCCGATACGAAGGGCCGGATCTGGCGGATGGTGTCCGGCATTGCAAGAGCCGGATCTAGCGGCGACGACGACGGCGCCCTGGCGCTGTGCCCGCTTCCGGCCCACGATCGCCGCTGGTTTCGTCCGCCTCGCGCTCGATGCGGATCACGGGAAGGATCAGAATCGTCCCCATGTCCGCGCGCGGCGTGACGTCCCCCGACGAGCCTACCCGGCGACCGGCCGGAAATTCGATGATGGTCCCCATGTCAGCTCTCTTCAATTGCCGCGCGATCAAACGCGCCCCTGCAACATGCGGATCATTAAGATCAGCTCATGGTTAACGGGGTGTAAACATGGCCTTTGGACCGTAACCGCACGGAACCGGCCGCGCCGTCCCGTTGCGGCACGACAATGCCTTGAATTACAGGGTCGGCTTCACGCCTCGTTTTCCTTAACGGGGCTTTAAAAGAACCCGCGCTAGGCTCGCCCGCAAGTCTCTTTTCCGAGTTGCGTACGCCTCCATGACCAAGTCGCTGTTTCCCGGATTCGACGGGCTGATGACCCTCTCCCGTCGCGAAGGCGTCGATGTTCGCCCGACGCTGCTGCGCGTGCTGACCGACCTCTATGTCCAGACGCGCGTCCACAGCGAGGACGAACAGCGGCAATTCGTCGAACTCGCCACGCGATTGATCGACCAGGTCGACGATGCGACGCGCGCGGCCGTCAAGGCGCGGCTTGCGGTCTATCCGCAGACGCCCGTCCCGATCCTGCAGAAGCTCGGGCTGGTCGCCGCCCAGGAAGGCCGCAGGGTTCCGCTCGCGCGCGAAATCCCGGCTGCCCCGCCGGCGCCCTCCCCGGTTCGCACGCCGACCGAGGCCGAGCAGCGCATGGCCTCGAGCATGGCGATGCAGCCGACGGACGCCGCCGAAATCCACGACATGTTCTTCCGCGCCGGCGCATCCGAGCGCGCGCTGATCCTGCACAATCTGGAGCAGACGCCGCTGAAGGCCGCGCCGCGGATTCCGACCGTGCGCGCCAAGCGCGCGATCCAGATCCTGGAGATGGCGGCGATCGCGGGCGACGTCGAAAATTTCACCTACGAGCTCGGCGACAGCCTGATCCTGCCCTCGCGCGTCGCGGCCCAGATCGTCGACGATCCCGGCGGCGAAGCGCTCGCGGTCGCCGCGCGCGCGCTCGACATGCCGAGCCCCAACTTCCAGCGCATCCTGCTGTTCTTCAAGCCGGAGATCGGCACGTCCGTGAGCAACGTGTACCGGCTGTCGCGGCTCTACGATCGCCTCGGCGAGCGCTCTGCGCTGGTGATGCTGGCGGCCTGGCGCGGCTCCACGCTCGCCGTCACCCGCGCAAAGTACCAGTCGGCCCTGCACGATGGCGAACGCCAGCGCGCGCGTGCGGGCGCAAGCCAGACGCGGCCCGGCGTGCAGCCCGGCTCCAGCCCGACGGTGCGGACCGGCACCGGCGGATCGTCGGATCACTAGTCAGGTCTTAGCCAATTCCAGAAAGTGCCGCCCCGCGCGGTCTTCGGTCTCGACGATCCAGGCATCCGAATCGAAGCGGATCTCCTTGGTCAGCCGCTCCTCGACGGCGGGCTCCGGCAGCGGCTGCGGCGCAACCGGCACGAAGAAGCGGTCGACCGGACGGCCATCGTCATAGACGGTTTGCGGCGCCGGCACGTAGAGCATCGCATTGCCGTCGAGCAGCGACACCTTCACGAACACCGCGCCCGCCTCCTCGGCCCCGCGACGACGCACCGCGCCGAACACGCCCTCGGTCTGGCACCGGCGCAAATAGGCCGCGACCCATATGTTGGATTTCAAACGCATGAGTCGGACGATAGGCCAGTACGAAGCGTCCCGCCAGTCTCGGCGCGCGCTCGCTACGCCTTGCCTGCACCCTGTCCGCCGCCGATCTGGCGCGCGACGAGATATGACAGCGGCATCGCAAGCGCAAACCCCACGGCCGCGGCATAGGGGATGTTCTTGATCGCCTCCGCGGCAAGGCTCGGCACCATCAGCACCACGATCAGGCTGACACCCGCCAGCACGGTACCCAGCATGATCCAGACGAGAATCGAGACCTTGAACATGATGACCTCTCTTCCTTGATGAGGATGAGCGATCATCTTCCCTGACACCGCCGGCAGTCATTGATCCCGGACAAATCGCGCCGGCGCAGGGCTGGCATCCCCTTGCGGATCACGCGCGGCCAATTGATCCGCGTCAATGACGACGACGAATGCCGCTATTCGACGGGATGGCCGATCGCGGTCGCGAGCTCGCGCAGCAGGCGATCGGACACCTGGCCAGTGACCTGCATCTTGTGCTCGCGCTCGAATTTCTGGATCGCGGACTGGGTCTCGCCGCTCATCGCGCCCGTGACCTTCAAATTGCCGTAGCCGTATTCGGACAGCGCGCGCTGCACGCCGGCGATACGCCGCACCGCCGGGCTCTGCTGCGCCGGGATCGGCGCCGGCGGACGCGCGACGGCAACGGACGGCGGCGTCGACGTCGTTTGCTTGACCAGGTTGGTCAGGGGATCGGCCGAGCGCGGCGTCGATGCGGTCGCCTCGACGGGCTTCTCCGGCGCCTTCTCGGCGGCTCTCTCGACAGGTTTGGGCTCGACGCGAAACTCCGTCGCTCTCGGCTCGAGCGGCGAGGTATCGGCGCCGACGGGGCGCGGACGCGGCAAGGGGTTCGACAGCGGCACCGACGACGGCGCGGGAAGATTGATCACGGTGCCGAACATCGGCGCCGGATGCCGGCCGGTCTGGAGAAACAGCGCATTGGCAACGATCGCGCTGATGGCGGCAACGGCGACGAGGCCGGCCAGCGTGTCCTTCGGACTGTGCAGCAGCACGCGCATCACGAGGTTGCGCTCGGTCTCGATGTCGACAGCCGCAGCCTTGGCGCCACGGCGGCGCGGAGCAGCTTCGCCCTTTGCAGACTTCTTAGGCACTTTTCTTCACCGGAGCAGGTTGGTCCTGAAGTTGGTCGTGATGTTGGTCGTGAAGTTCCTGGCGCGGCACCGGCGTCAAGGTCGCGATCTTGCTCTCGGCCGCTTTGGCTTGCGGCGGCGTGTAGACCAGCGGCAGCTTGACGGTGACGGCGGTGCCCTCGCCTAACCTGCTTTGTACCGTCAAATCGCCGAGATGCAACGCCACAAGACTCTTCACGATCGAAAGTCCGAGCCCGGTGCCTTCGTGACGGCGCTGATAGGTCTTGCCGGCCTGGAAGAACGGCGCGCCGAGACGCTTGAGGTCGTCGGGCGCGATGCCGACGCCGGTATCGCTGATACGCAGCGTCAGCTGCGAGCCCGACACCGCGGCGGAAACGGAGACCTGGCCGCCGCGCTCGGTGAACTTGATGGCGTTGGCGACGAGGTTGAGCACGATCTGCTTGAAGGCGCGCGGATCGCCGGTCACGACAGGCAGGTCCTGCGGCGCGTCGGTGACGAGGTCGATGCCGTTCTCCCGCGCCTTCAGCGCGAGCAGATTGCAGCAATGCATGAGCGAGGCGCGCGGCGCGAACGGCTCCGACGCAATCTCGAAATTGCCCGATTCCATCTTGGACATGTCGAGGATGCCGTTGACGACCGACAGCAGATGCTGGCCGGAATCGTTGATCAGCTGGGCATATTCCCTGCGCTGGGCCGCCCCCAGCATCAGGGTCTGCTCCTGCGCGATCATGTCGGAGAAGCCGATGATGGCGTTGAGCGGCGTGCGCAGCTCGTGGCTCATGGTGGCGAGGAAGCGCGTCTTGGCGGCGTCGGCCGCCTCCGCAGCGCTGCGGGCCTGATCGAGCGCCTGCTCGGAGAGCTTGCGATCGGTGACGTCGCGCATCACGGCGACGACTTCCGTCTCGCGTGCGGCATCGCGGTCAAGATGCTGGCGGCCGAGATCCTGGTCGAGCGGCCGGCAGCGCATCTCGACCCAGATGAAGTCGACGTGAAAATTGGCTTGGCCGCGCTCCGAGCCGGTCGGCTCCCGCCGCAGCCGGAACTCGACGCTGCGCACCTCGCCGCGCGCGGCATCGGAGAGCGCCGTGAGATAGGCCGGGCGATCGGCGACATGGACGCGATCGAACAGGCCGTGGCCGTGCAGCTGCGCAACGGGCATGCCGAGCATGGCCTCGGCGGCCGGCGAGATGAACTGCACCGCGCCGTTGCGCCGATGCCGCGAGATGACGTCGCTCATGTTGCGCGCAAGCAGGCGATAACGCTCCTCCTCGCGCGACAGCAGCGCAACGCTGGTGCGCGCCAGCGACTCCGCGCCGAAGGCAAGGGCCGCAGCATAGAGAGTGGCCGAGGCGACGCCGAACGCCATCAGCAGGCTACGCTGCGCGGCACTCGGCTCGTCCAGCGGCAGCCAGCCGAGCTGGCTGACGAGGATCAGTATCCCCGCGCAGGAGAGCGCGAGCAGCGAGGCGAAGGCCGCGACGCGGCGCGAGGCCGACAGTGCGGCCTCGAGGGGAACGACGATCAGCCACACGGCTGCGAATGATCCGATGCCGCCGGTCGTGATGGCGACCGCCATGATCAGGCCGGCGAGCGCGAGCGAGGACAGCACATGCGCGCCTTCGTAGCGGCCGGTGCGCGACAGGAACCAGGACAACATGATCGGCGCGATCAGCCAGGCAAAGGCCGCGACCTCGACCGCGCTCGGCGCGCCGCGCATGGCGAGATAAACAGGGAATGCGGCAAATGCTGCCAGGCTGCCGAGCAGACGCGGCGCCATGAAGGCACGATGGCGCGCTCGCGTCAGCGCGTCGTAACGCGCGGAGGGATGCAGCAGCGCATCGAGACAATCGCGGATGATACTCAAAACTGTCACGGGTCTCGCGCTTCGGCTCATTCGTCGGAGAGACGCGCCGGAACGCCTCCTTGTCGTTGAGCCACCGTGTCAGAGCGACCTTAAACGAGTGCTAAGGCGGCGCGGCCCGGCGCCGGACACCGTGTCATCGCGGAGCTTTTTAGACGATTTGACGACGTCTTCATTGAGGATGGTGAACACAGGGTTTCACCCCGGCCCGCATGGTTTCGAATTGGTGGATACGGAACACCGCAACATCACGGGGGCTCGGCATCAATGGAAAATTTACGAGGCCGCCATTTTCGAAGTTTTTTGCGTAAAATTTCCGCGAATTAAGCTCAAGGCAATCACTTGCGATTTATCGAGAGTTGCTAGGTCCGACGCCTCGCGGAAATCGCCGCGGCGGGATCTAACATACAGGTCGCAAGATGCGCTTTCTGCTCCGCATCACATTCTGGCTCGGGCTGGTGCTGGTGCTCCTGCCGCGGGACAAGACGCCCGAATCGGAGAAGCTGCCGCAGATCGGCGCCGCCGACGCGGTGCAGGCTGCGACCGCGGCCGTCTCCGACATGACCCAGTTCTGCAAGCGCCAGCCCGCAGCCTGCGAGGTCGGCGGACAGGCCGCGACCATCATCGGCCAGCGCGCGCAGGACGGTGCGAAGAAGATCTATCAGATCATCAACGACAAGAAAGAGCACATCACCAACGAGAAGAACGAGAAGAACGAGAAGAGCGACAAGAAGGCGCCCGACCACACCGGCTCGATCGCACTGGCCGGCGAAGGCGACACTGCTGCGAGCGAGGCGCCGCGCGACACCCTGACCCAGGACGACCTCGCGCTGGAATGGCGCGGACCGGGGCTGGCGAATTAGCCCCCAAACCCTATCGATTTCACGGCTTCGCGTCCCTATATTGGCCTGAACGGGAACGATAGGCCAGCATGACGACGATCGACGAAATCAGGGACAATTTCGAGATTCTGGACGAGTGGGACGACCGCTACCGGTACGTCATCGAGCTTGGCCGCACCCTGGAACCGATGCCCGAGGCCGAGCATTCCGCCACCAACAAGGTGAATGGCTGCGTCAGCCAGGTCTGGCTCCAGAAGCTGGTCGAGCGCGATGGCGGCGCGCCGATCCTCAGATATCGCGGCGACAGCGACGCTCATATCGTACGCGGCCTGGTCGCGATCGTGCTCGCGCTCTATTCGGGCCGCACGCCGCAGGAGATCCTCGCGACCGACGCGATCGCGGTGTTCGACGAGTTCGGCTTTCGCGATCATCTGACGCCGCAGCGCTCCAACGGCCTGCGCTCGATGGTCGAACGCATCAAGACCGACGCAAAAGAGGCGCTGGCGGAAGCCACCTGAAGCGGCTATTTGCGCTTCCGCTGCTGCTGTCCCAAACCCATCTGCTTTGCCAATTGCGAGCGCGCCACCGCGTAGTTCGGCGCGACCATGGGATAGTCGGCCGGCAGGCCCCATTTCTCGCGATATTGCTCCGGCGTCATGTTGTACTGGGTGCGCAGATGGCGCTTCAGCGACTTGAAGCGCTTGCCGTCTTCCAGACAGACCAGATAGTCCGGCGCGATCGACTTCTTCAGCGACACCGCAGGCCTTGCCGGCTCGAGCGGCGCCGTCTCGACGCGGCCTGACGAGACCCGCACCAGCGCGCCGTGCACCTGGCTGATCAGGTTCGGGATCTCGGCGGCCGGCGTCGGATTGTTGCCGAGATAGGCCGAGACGATGCTGGCCGTCAGCTCAATGAAATTCTTAGCCCCGGCATCCGACATGGGCCCGACCTTTCTCCACCTTGCGTCTCACGGGATTGACGACGCCGAAGTATTCCGTGTCAACAATACGTTCGGCCAAAATGCGACGACTGACAAAGTGACAAGAACATTGGCGCTTTACTTGGCCACGGCAGTCCTCAGGAGCGCTGGTCGAGATGCGCGCGCAACTCGTCGATCGAGGCAAAGCGCATCATGCCTTCCGGCATCTGCGCTTCGATCGAGCCGTCGGAATAGAGCGAATAGGCCATGCCGTCGACGATGCCGGATTTGAGCACGGTCACGGGGGCCTGCTCGACCGCCGGCGCCGGCTCCGGCTCGGGTGCAGGCGGCGGCGGGGCCGCCTCGACAAAGGTCGAGGGCGAGCGCGGCGGCGGCCGGCGGGAGGCAGCCGGCGGCTCCG
>NZ_LBKA01000238.1:0-99551 GCF_028128955.1 Bradyrhizobium sp. CCBAU 11386 | reverse complement strand
GATGGTTTGGCGAAGACTCGGAGTTACTAGCCTAGCTCCACAACCACTGCCTGTGGTTATGGGTCCCCGCGTTCGCGGGGACGACACTGGGATTGAGGCGCGGCTTTCGCGCCTCAGATAAGGCAACGTCGCGCTACTACACCACCCTCTGCGCGCCTCGAATCAGCTTTCCCGGCCGGCGCCCCGTCGCCTCGCCGTGCCGCCGCGTCACTACGCCCGACACGATGGTCGCCTCATAGCCGTCGACGTCCTGCAACAGCCGCCGCCCGCCGACCGGCAGATCGTAATGCACCTTCGGCGGATGCAGATGCAGGCGGTCATAGTCGATCACGTTGACGTCGGCCTTGTAGCCGGGCGCGATCAATCCGCGATCGGTGAGGCCGACCGAGAGCGCGGTCTTGGTGACTGCGCCGCGACCACGAACGGGATGGTGAGCTTCTCGCCGCGCTTGCGGTCGCGCGTCCAGTGCGTCAGTAGATAGGTCGGGAAACTCGCATCGCAGATGATGCCGCAATGCGCGCCGCCGTCGGACAGGCCCGGCACCGATTGCGGATCGATCAGCATCTCGCGCGTCGCATCGAGATTGCCGTCGGCATAATTGAGGAACGGCACGTAGAGCATGCCGCGGCCTTCGAAGCTCGCAGGCGAGGCGGTGCGCTCCGGCGCGCTCGCGGCCGCCGCTCAAGCAACGCCTTGCCGCTTCCGCTCGGTGAACGGCGACAGCACCACGGTCGCCACCATGAAGATCACGGAGGCGCCGAACACCCAGTGCGGCGCACTCTGGTCCATGATCCAGCCGAACAAAAGCGGGCTGACGATGCCGCCGAGATTGAAGCCGGTGGAGACGATGCCGAAGGCGCGGCCGGCCGCGCCGGCGGGGGCGGCATTGCGCACCAGCATGTCGCGCGAGGGCGCGATCACGCCGGAGAGAAAGCCCGCCGCCGTCATCGTCGCGGTCAAAGCCCAGCCGGGCAGCGTCACCAGTGCGATCAAGAGCACGATCGCCGCGTTCGCGGCAAAGCAGGCGGCGGCGACATAGCCGTGACGCTCGGTGTGGTCGGCGAGGAAGCCGCCTGCGAGCACGCCCGCGGCGCTGGCGGCGAGGAACGCGGTCAGTGCGACGTTGGCGATCGAATAGGAGGCGCCGTAGCCGCTCATCAGCGCCACCACGCCGAAATTGTTGATGCCGGCGACCGACAGGCTAAGCAGCATGAACAGCGCGGTCAGCGTGATCAGCGCCGGCGTGATCACGGCTTGCTTCGGCGCGTCTTCGTTGCCCGGCTTCTTCTTGTGTGCGCCGGCCTCGGGGATGCCCATGGCCACCAGCAGCAGCGCCACCAGAATCGCGATCGCGCCCGACGCGATCAATGCGCCGACGCCACCCGATACGGTGACGAGTGCGGCGACGATCGCCGGCGTCACGGCGCCGCCGAGATAGCCGGCAAAGGTGTGGATCGAGAAGGCGCGGCCCATCCGCGCTTCGTCCATGTGCTCGGCGAGGATCGCGTAGTCGGCGGGGTGATAGACGCTGTTGGCGAGCCCGAGCAGCACGGCGCAGGCGATCAGCGAGGCGTAGCTCAAGTGCAGGCCGAGCAGGATCAGCGCGAGGCCGCCGAGCGTGAGCCCGATAAGCAAAATTCTGCGCGCGCCAAAATGATCGACGAGATAGCCGGTCGGCGCCTGCGTCAGGCCCGAGACGACGGCAAGCGTGGTCAGCGCGAAGCCGAGTTCGACATAGCCGACGCCGAGCTTGTCCTTCAGGAACGGGAACAGCATCGGCAGGACCAGCAGATGGAAATGGCTGACCCAATGCGCGATCGAGATTCCCGTCAGCGTGCGCAGCGCGCTGTCCGCCTTGCCTTGCTGCGGTGCGGCGAGAACGTCGACCATTGCGGTGGTTTCACTCCCTGGGGGAGCGGAAACTATCGGGGAGAGCGGTTATTTGTCCATGAACGCAGGCGCATGGCAGGTAGCGCGGGGCAGGGAGTCCATCGTCGTCCTGGCGAAAGCCAGGGGACCCATTACCCCAGCGAGGAGTTTGGCGGAGGATCGTCGTCCGGTATTGCGACCGGTCACAATCGAGAGATCACGCGGTATAGGTCCTGGCTTTCGCCAGGACGACAGTTGAGAGCGTGGTCAGAGCTGAGCCCTCACAACGGCTCGTCATCGGGACCGTACCGGTCACGCTTCGGTGTTGCGATGTCGCCGTCTTCGTAATCGTCGTCGTCGAGATCGCGCGGTGGCGGCTTCTTCGCCTTGTCGCCCGCCAGCTTCTCGCTGGCAGTCTTGGGCGGCTCGCTCGGCTTGGCGGTCTTGTTGGTGGTCTTGTTAGCGCTCTTGGCCATGGCTATTCCCGGATGGTGATGCTGCATCCGATCCTAGTCGCAATATGTAGGCGGTGCCTGACTTATCTCAAGAATGGCGCGCCGGGCCGTCAGTGCACCACCGGCCCGCCCGCCTTCTTCCAGGCATCGATGCCGCCGGCGATATGAGCGGTATTGGCGAGGCCTGCTTCCTTCGCCGCCGCGACGGCCATCGCCGAGCGTTCGCCGAAGGCGCAGAAGAACACGACGCGGCGGCCGGTGGCGGCCGCGACCTCGCGCAGCATGCCGCCGGGCTTCAGGCTCTCCTCGACGGACGGATAGGGCGTGTGCAGCGCGCCTTCGAGCATGCCGTGCTTGGCGCGCTCGTTGGTCTCGCGCAGATCGACCAGCAGGATGTCAGGCCGGCCTAGCGAGCGGATCGCCTCGCTGGCGGTCAGCGCGCGGCCCTCCTTCTCCAGCTCCTCCTGATGCAGGCCGACGCGCATGTTGGCGGGCACCGCCACGTCCATCATCTTCGGATTGGGCAGCTTCAGGTTCGCCATCAGCTCGATATATTCGTCGACCGAGCGCACCTGGAGCCGCGGATTGTAGCGCTTCTCCTCGCCGATGGTGGAGACGGTGTCGCCCTTGTAGTCATGCGCCGGGAACACCATCGTCTCGTCCGGCAGCTTGAGCAGGCGGTTGAAGATCGAATCGTACTGTGCGCGCGAGGAGCCGTTCTGGAAATCGGTGCGGCCGGTGCCGCGGATCAGCAGCGTGTCGCCGGTGAAGACGCGGTCGCCCATCAGGTAGGAATAGGAATCGTCGGTGTGGCCGGGCGTGTACATCACGTCGAGCGACAGGCCCTCGATCGTCACCTTGTCGCCGTCGGCAACCCGCATCGCCACCACGTCGGCCTTGGTCTGGTCGCCCATCACGGTCATGCAATGGGTACGGTCGCGCAGCTCGCCGAGCCCGGTGACGTGGTCGGCATGAAGGTGGGTGTCGACCGCCTTGACCAGCTTGAGGTCGAGCTCGCGCAGCAATTGGCAATAGCGGTCGACCTTCTCCAGCACGGGATCGAGGATCAGCGCCTCGCCGCCTAGGCGGCTGGCAAGGACGTAGCTGTAGGTGCCCGAAACACTGTCGAAGAGCTGGCGGAAGATCATGGCAGGACCCGGCGTGGAACTGATTGCAAATTCTACTACGGTTCGGGTCGAAAAGAGAAGTAATCCACTGTGAGTATAAGAAAATTTAGAAGATTATTATTGCGGGGTAGTGGACCCCTTGGCGGTCATTCCGGGGCGATGCGGAGCAGGTGCCACAAGCTCGGTGTCGTCCCGGCGCAGGCCGGGACCCACCGCGTGATCTATCGATTGCAGACGGCAGGTGTACCGAACGACGGGTCTTCGCCAAACGTCTGCCTGTGATTATGGGTCCCGGCCCCCGTGCGCAATTGCGCAACTAGGCCGGGACGACCCGGAGGGGGCACTACGGCCGCACCACCGTGTACCCATTCTCCGCCAGGAACAGGATCTGCCCGACCCCGACCTGCACCGGAGTGGCGGCGGGGATGAACTCCGGCCGTTTGCCCGTCTCCCGCTCGATCGTGTCGACGGTGTTGAGGCAGATGTCGAAGCGCACGCCTTGCGCGATCAGGCTCTCGACCTGCTTGCGGCGCTCGCTGCCCGGCAGCAGCAGGTCGACGCCGGGGCCGAACGCGACCACCTCGATCGCGACCTTGTCGGGATCGTAGGCCTTCAGCAGATTGTTGGCGACGCTGAGCACCAGCGCCTGCTTCCTGGCATCGCCGTCGGAGAGCTGGAGCACGATCTTGTGCTCGGCGAACGGCTTGTCCTGAAGCGGCACCTGCTGCGCAAGAGCCGGCGGCGTCGCGGATAAGGCGAGCAGCACCAGCATCAGCGCGCGAAACATTTGCAAGCGCGTCATCCCTGTCCTGCAATCCCCGGATTGTCCTCGACGCCCTTCAGCGTGACGCCGGAGCCGAGCCGCTCCTGAACCATCCGGCCCGAGCGCAGATATCTGGCCACCACGTCCCACACCGGCGCGCCCTGCTGGCCGTTGACCGAGGCCCAGCCCGCGACCTTGTAGCGGTGGTCGGCGCTGATCGCCTTGCCGCTGTTGAGCTTCAGCTCCGAGATGCGGCCGCCGATCGCGCCCGCCGGCGTGCAGGTGTAGCTGAGGCCGCCGGCGCGCACCATGTCGCCGCCCTGCTGGTAGTAGGGATCGGCGTTGAAGAGATTGTCGCAGATGTCCTCGAGCACGTCCTTGATCTGCGCGCCGGTTATCTCCTGCACATAGGTCTCGGGATAGCTGATCGCGGTTTCCGCGAGCACATCCTCCATGGTCAGCGCCTGGCCGGACAGTGCGGTGACGCCCCAGCGGAAGCCCGGCGATAGTGCGATCTCGGTATCGAGCTCGGTGCGCAGCGCCGAGCAGATCAGCTCGTCGACCGGTCCGGAGAAATTGCCGCGGCGATAGAGCAGCCGGTCGGGCGTTGCGATCTTCTCCGACCAGTCGGCCACGTGCGGCGCACGAACCCGGCCGATCAGCTCGGCCATCGCAGGATCAGGCTTCAGCAGCTCGGAATAGACCGGCAGCAGATGATATTTGACGTCGCTGACCTTGCCCTTGTCGAGCGCGAGATCGAGTACGCCCAGGAATTTCCCGTTGGAGCCGGCATTGGTGACGAGCGTCGTGCCGCTGGCGTTCTTCACGGGAATCGGCTGCGGCACGGCGTCATGGGTGTGGCCGCCGAGGATGACGTCGATGCCGGTGACGCGGCTTGCGAGCTTGAGGTCGACGTCCATGCCGTTGTGCGACAGCAGGATGACGGCATCGACCTTCTCGGCGTTGCGCAAGGCATCGACATGCTTCTGGAGCTCTTCCTCGCGGATGCCAAAGGTCCAGTCCGGCGTGAACCGTTTTGGATGCGCGATCGGCACGTAAGGGAAGGCCTGGCCGACGATTGCGACGCGATAACCGCCGAGCTCCTTGATCACGGAGGGCTTGAAGACGCGCCCTGTTGCCTTGTCGAAGGCGCGGGCATCGTTGAACGCGGCTTCCTCGGTCAGGAATACGTTCTGCGCCAAAAACTCGCCCTTGAAGCGCTCGAGATTGTCGCGCAGCGCCTGCTCGCCATAGGTGAATTCCCAATGCCCGGTCATCGCCTCGATGCCGAGCAGATTGGCGACCTCGACCATGTCGCGGCCCTGCATGACGTTGGCAAGCCCCGTGCCCTGCCAGAGGTCGCCGCCATCGACGAGCAGCGAGTGGTTTTCGCCGACGTCGCCGCGCAAGCGGTCGACCAGCGTCTTCAGATGGGCAAAGCCGCCGAGCTTGCCGAAGCGGCCCGCGGATTTCTCGAACTCGAAGCAGGTGAAGGCATAGGCATCGGCGCTGTCGGGCCGGATGTTGAAGCGCTCCAGGAAGGCCCGCCCGACCAGATGCGGTGGTCGCCCCGCCATCTCGCCGATGCCGATATTGACGCTCGGCTCGCGGAAATACACCGGATTGAGCTGCGCATGCGTATCGGTGATGTGCAGGATCCGCGCGCGGCCGAAACGCTCGATGTCATAGATGCTCGCCGCTTCAGTGCCGCGCGCGAGCCGCGGCAGGCTGAGCGATGCTGCGGCAACGCCTGCACTCTTCAGGAAATCACGGCGGCGGATCGCCATCCAGAATCCTCCGCGCCTCATCGGCAGTTCAACTGAGGTCCAGTCTAGCGGATTTCCATCGCCTTCCAGGCGTCTTTTTCGGACGTGGCCTGGAAGATCGACGCCCTCGCCAGCGCCTCGGCCTCCTTGGCCGCGGCCACGGCGCGGTCGAAATCGCCGCCATCGGCCGCCTTCTTCGCCGCCGCCAGCGTCGAGACGGTCACTGTCCACTGATTGCGCATGCCGGCTGCCTCCTTGGAGGCGCCTTCGGCAGCGGCATAGGCCGCCTTGTAATCCGCCTCATTTGCCGCGCGCGCCGCTGGCGCGAGGCTAAGGGCGAGCAGCATGGCGAGAGGAAGTGACCGCTTCATGGCCGCGCTCCCGGTCCTGATATCGGCAGGCCATTGGCGACGTAGGAGAGGAAATATTCGACGTCGCGATATTCATCCGCCTGCGGCTCCAGCGGAACCGCCCGGGTCTGGCTGTTGCAGGTGACGAAGCGGCGGCTGGTCGTGCCCATGCCGCTCCATTCGGAGCGGTAGATCGGCATCGCGTTCAAAATGCCGAGCGCCGGCGCCAGGATCTCGGCGCGGATGCGCTCGCCCGGGCTCTGCACATGGCAGCTCGCGCAGGAGAAATTCATCTGGCCGCGCCTGGTGTAGAAATAGCGCTTGCCGTTCTCGAACGCGGCGAGTGCGCGGGGATCGTCGGGGATCTTGATGTCCATCGGCTTGCCGCGCGAGGTGAAGGCCATATAGGCGGTCAGCGAGGCCATCTCGTCCTTGACGTAGGAATAGGGCGCCTCGCCGTTGGCCTCGCGGCAGCGGTTGAGCGCGAGCTCCAGCGTGACGACCTTGCCCTCCTTCTCGTCGAAGTAGGGATAGTTCTGGCGGATGCCGATGCCGCCATTCGGGAAGCAGTCGGCATAGGTCTTGCCGTTCTTGAACGGGGTGGCGAACATCTCCTTGCCGGCGTCGAGCGCGAACTCGTAGGGCGGGAATTCCTCCTTCTCCTGCCACTGCCGCTTCATGTCCTCGTTCATGGAATAAGGACCGTTGACGAAGTCCTCGTGCTTCACGGTCGGAAACTTCTGGAAGAAGAAGTTCTGGAACGCTTTTGCGTCGGCAACAGGATCGACCTTGTCGGCCGCGATCACGCGCGGCGAGGCAAATGCGAGTGCGACGAGTGCCGCGCACACAGAGCCAAGCAGGAGGGCAGACCGGGCCTTCATCACGCGATCTTCGCGGTGGTCGTATCCGACCCGCCCTTGTTGTCGGTCCAGGAGATCTTGATGTCGTCGCCCTTCTTGGCGCCCTTGAAGCTGAACTTCACATAGGGGTCCTTGGAGATGGCGGTGCCCCAATCGGCGACGAAGACGTCCTTGCCGTTACATTCGAACTTCAGCTGCTGGATGAAATGCGCGGGGATCACCTCGCCCTTGGCGTCCTTGACCAGGCCGGTGTCCATGGGGTGCTGGATCAGCGCCTGCACCTCGGTGATGTCGCCGTTTGCGGTCGCGCGCACGCGAATGCTGGATGCCATGTCGATCTCCTTAGCCGCCGCAGCCGCCGACGGTGACTTTGACTTCCTTGGTCGCGCTGTAGAGTTTGCCGTCAGCTTCCACGATCGCGGTCACGTTGGTGGTCTTGGCCATCTTCAGCCGGTTGGCGACGCTCGGCAGCGTGCCATCGGGAATCCTGTAGGAAGCGGCGAGCGCGTTCGGGTTCTCGGCCACGAAGAACGAGATCGAGGTCACCTTCTCCAGCGTCGTCGTCACCGAGATCGGAACCACGCCGCCATTCTCGGCGATCTCCGGCGCATCCAGCTTGACCTTGTCGGAGGGCTCGGCGGTCTTGCCGTAGAGCGCCTTGATCGCGTCCGCTTCGTTCTTCAGCTTGAACGCTTCTTCCGGATATTTGTCGTTGGCCGCGGCGTACGCGGGAGCCGCGCCGAACGGCAGATTGCCGAGGCCGAGCAGCGCGACGGAGGCTGCGCCCTGAAGGATCAGGCGCCGCGTCGCAAGGGGGCCGGTGGTCGTGGTCATCTGAGCTCTCCTGGCGTGCCTGAAGTCACAGGGTTTGCAGGAAATCAACGATCGCGCTGATCTCCTGGTCGGTCAAAATCCGGTTCCGGCCGAACGGCGGCATCATGGTCTGCGGATTGCGTTTGGTCTCGTCGAAGATGATCGCGGCCAGCTCGTTGCGATCAGGGAATTTCGCCTTGAGGTCCTTCAGCTCCGGGCCGATCGTTCCCGGCAGGTCGCCGCCCTTGATGACGTGGCAGGTCAGGCAATTGCCCTTGCTGCGGTCAAAGGCGAGCTTCCGGCCCTCGGCCACGGCGGATTGCGCCCGCGCCGGGCTGGCGAGGCTGGCGGCGAAGGCCAGCAGGAGGAGCAGGGCAGGCATCCGGGAAAAGGCGGTCAAGGCGTCATTCCGAGGCGTTATGGCGATGGTCTCGATCGCGGAAATAGCAGCGTTCCAAAGCACAAAGGGCATCGCCTGACAATCAAGACTATGCACGCGGCAAAATGGAGTTAATATCTTCCGCATTGCAACTAAAGAGATTATTTGTTCGGCCGATTTGGTCGCGAGAGTAAGGTCCGTGGGCGCGGGCCGGCTGTTTCGAGGGCGTTTGGGCGCTCCTGCTGTTTTCATCGTGTTCTCGATTTTTCAAGGGGACCTCACTTGGCTGAATATGTCGTCGAATTTGGCAAGGACGGCGGACGGGTCGAGCCCGATGGGCGGCTCGATGCGCCGGCATTCCATCGCAATCACGAGCCGCTCTGGGCGGCTCTGGAAAAGCATCTTGCCGGGTGCTCCGGAAACGTGGTCGAGGTCGGCAGCGGAACCGGCCAGCACGTGGTCCATTTCGCCCGCCATACGCCCGATCTGGTCTGGTGGCCGAGCGACCTCAACCAGCGGCACGTGAAGAGCATCGAGGCCTGGCGCGTCCATTCGGGCCTGCCAAACATCCGCTCGCCGTTGCGGATCGATCTCTCCGATCCCGGCTGGTGTCCGGAGATGCGAAGCGGGCAGGGGCCGACCAACCTCGCCGCCGTGTTCTGCGCCAATGTCATCCATATCGCGCCGTGGGCCGTGGCCGAAGGCCTGTTCGCCGGCGCCGGCCGCTATCTGCGGGCCGACGGCAAGCTATTCCTCTACGGCCCGTTCAAGCGCGACGGCAAGCACACCGCCCTCAGCAACGCCGTGTTCGACACGTCCTTGCGCGAAGGCAATCCCGACTGGGGCGTGCGCGACATCGGCGATGTCGAGACGCTGGCGCGAGGCGCCGGCCTTGGCCTGATCGATACGATCGAGATGCCGGCCAACAATCTGACGCTGGTGTTTGCGCGCTAGGACGTCGTCATGCCCGGGCTTGTCCCGGGCATCCACGTTCTTCGTACCGCGGGGCTAGACGTGGGTGGCCGGGACAAGCCCGGCCATGACGATGTGGAAGCTTCGGCGCCTCAAACGCGTCAGGCCTCCCCATCCTTCCACCCGATCTTCTCCTTCAAGAACCGGAAACCCAGCACCTCGAAGCCGGCGCGCTCCTTGTTGTCCTTGCCGTAGCCGTGGCCGCCCGCCGCCGGCTCGTAGAACCAGGCCTCGTAGCCCATCGCCTGGAGTTTTGCGGCCATCTTGCGGGCGTGGCCGGGATGGACGCGGTCGTCGCGCCGCGTGGTGGCGATCAGGATCGGCGGATAGGGCTGGCCGGGTCTTGCGGTGTGATAGGCGGAGTACGTCTTCAGCCACGCCCACTCCTCGGGCTTGTCGGGATCGCCATATTCGGCGATCCAGCTCGCGCCTGCGAGCAGCTTGGTGTAGCGGCGCATGTCGATCAGCGGGATGGTGCAGAATAGCGCGCCGAAGCGTTCGGGGTATCGCACCAGCATGTTGGTGATGAGGATGCCGCCGTTCGAGCCGCCTTGTGCTGCGATGCGCTTCGCCGTCGTCACGCCGCGGCGGACGAGATCGGCGGCAACGGCGGCGAAATCGTCATGCGACAGCTTCTTGCCGGCGAGCCGGCCTGCATCGTGCCAGCGCGTGCCGAATTCGCCGCCGCCGCGCAAATTCGCCTGCACCGTCGTGCCGCCGCGCTCCAGCCACAGCTTGCCGAGCGACGGATTGTAGTACGGCTTCACCGCATGGGCGAAGCCGCCATAGGCGCTCATATAGACCGGCGCATCGCCGGTCTCTTTGGCGGGACCGGTCTGCACATAGGGAATGCGCTCGCCGTCGATCGAGATCGCCTCGTGCTGGGTCATCACGAGGCCGTCGGCAGTGAACGTCTTCGGCGCCTGCTTCAGCACGGCCGGGCTTGCGACGCCGCGTTCGATCAACAGCAGCGAGGGCGGGGTGAGCGGATCCTGCACATTGGCAAGCAGGTCGCCATTGCTCTCGGAGGGATGACGGTCGAGCGGCCAGATGTCGACGACGCCGATCTGCGGAAGGCCGGGAAGCGTCTCGCGGCTCCAGCCTGTGGTAGACGGCGTGCGGATCTCGAATTGCGGCTTGAGCTCGTCGAGGATCGACAGCACCAGCTTTCCCGCTGCCCAGAACAGGCCTTGCAAGGCGCGCCGCGGCGCAGGCTCGAACAGCACCGCAAAATCGCGGTAGCCGGCGAGGAAGGCGGAGAGCGACATGCCGAGCACGGTGTCGGTGGCATAGGTCCGTCCTCCGACCGTCCAGTCCTTGCGCAGCTTCATCGCGAACCAGTCGCCATGCGCCTGCATCCAGATGCCGGTCGGCAGATCGAGCTGCGTCGTGGTGCCCGCCGCATCGCGCAGCCAGATCGCGTGATTGAAGAAGTCGATCTGGTCGACGATCCAGACCCGCGGCTCAGGTCCGGTGTCGTCGCTCATGCCGTAGATCATCATGTGATCGGCGGTTGTCTCGATGATCAGCTGCGCCTGGTCGACGGGCTGCCCGCGCCGCCACAGGCGGACGGTCCTCGCATAGCCCGAGCTCGTCGTCATGCCCTCGCCATGGGCGCTCGATAGCAGCAGCGTGTCCTGATCGAGCCAGTCAACGCCGCCTTTGGCTTCCGGCAGCGTAAAGCCGTCCGCCACGAAGCTCTTCGTGGCGAGGTCGAATTCCCGCAAGGTGACGGCGTCGCTGCCGCCGCGCGACAGGCTCAGAATCGCCCGCGAGCTTCCCGGCATCGTGACGATCGAGCTCAGCAGCCAGTCCTCGCCCTCCTTTGCCGCGAGCTGGTCGATATCAAGCATGGTCTCCCATGCCGGGCTCGCTTTTCGAAACTCCGCCAGCGTGGTTCGCCGCCACAGGCCGCGCGGGTTGGTGGCGTCCTTCCAGAGATTGTGCAGGTCGGTGCCGCGCCGGCTGACATAGGGGATGTTGTCCTTCCGATCGTAGATCGCCGCGAGGATATCGCGATCGCGCGCGAAGGCCGCTCCGCCAAACGCGTCGAGCGTCAGGCTGTTCTGCCGCTCGACGAAATCGAGCGCCTGCTTGCCTTCGATCTCCTCCAGCCACAGCCAGGGATCGTCGTCGGGAGCGCTGAGCGTAGGCCTGTCGTCGACCGTCATGAACGAAACTCCCAAAAATCGCGGCGGATAGGATTTGATCGAGCGCAAGCCGTCAAGAGCGCAGCCCGCTATCATCTGCCCGATTGCGTCACAGGCATGGCCTGCGCCCGTTTACGCCGGTTGCCCGCCCTCCCGCGCCCCTCCATAGTGCCGGGAATCAACAAAGCCCTTGTGAGCCCGTTGGGGCGGAAATGCCGATGCTAGACGTGACTTCAGCCAATCAGATCGCCGCCGACGCCCGCGTGCGTGCCAATGTGGTGCGCCTTGCTGCCGCGCAGGCGCTGACCGGCGCCAACTCGGCTGTCATCTTCGCCACCGGCGCGATCGTCGGCGCCACGCTCGCGCCCGACATGTCGTTCGCGACCGTGCCGATCTCGATGTATGTGGTGGGCCTTGCCGCGGGCACGCTGCCGACCGGCGCGATCTCGCGCCGCTTCGGACGCCGCGCCGCCTTCGTCATCGGCACCGGGTTGGGCGCGCTCACCGGCCTGCTCGGCTCGTTCGCCATCCTGCACGGCTCGTTCGCGCTGTTCTGTGTTGCGACCTTCCTCGGCGGCCTCTACGGCGCGGTGGCGCAATCCTATCGCTTCGCCGCCGCCGATGGTGCCAGCGCGGCCTACCGCCCCAAGGCGGTGTCCTGGGTGATGGCCGGCGGTGTGTTCGCCGGCGTGCTCGGTCCGCAGCTCGTGCAATGGACCATGGACGTCTGGCAGCCCTATCTGTTCGCCTTCAGCTTCCTGGTGCAGGCCGCGGTGGCGCTGATCGCCATGGGCATCGTCGCCGGCGTGGACATGCCGAAGCCGGCCCCGGCCGATCTGCATGGCGGCCGGCCTCTGCTCACGATCGTGACCCAGCCGCGCTTCATTGCGGCCGCGCTGTGCGGCGTCATCGCCTATCCCATGATGAATCTGGTGATGACCTCGGCGCCGCTCGCCATGAAGCTCTGCGGCCTCAGCGTCAGCGATTCCAATTTCGGCATTCAATGGCACATCGTCGCGATGTATGGCCCGAGCTTCTTCACGGGCGCGCTGATCGCGCGTTTCGGCGCGCCGAAGATCGTCGCCGCCGGCCTGCTGCTCGAGGCCGGCGCGGCCACCATCGGTCTCTCCGGCCTCACCGCGATGCACTTCTGGGCCACGCTGATCGTGCTCGGTGTCGGCTGGAATTTCTCCTTCATCGGCGCGTCCGCTCTGGTGCTGGAGACGCACCGGCCGCAGGAGCGCAACAAGGTGCAGGCCTTCAACGACTTCCTGGTGTTCGGCATGATGGCGATCGGCTCGTTCTCGTCAGGGCAATTGCTCGCCAATTACGGCTGGTCCGCGGTGAACATGGTGGTGTTTCCGCCGGTCGTGCTGGGGCTTGCCGTGCTCTCGCTGGTCTCCTGGGCGCGCCGCCGCAAGGCGCGGCTGGACGCAGCCATGGGCGAGTTCCCGGATGCGGTCTGATGGCGGGAGGCTGTCAGCAGCGTTGATACTTCGATCGCCGTCGAAGTGATTTTTTGGAAGAGTTATTAGATGTCGTCATGGCCGGGCTTGTCCCGGCCATCCACGTCCTTCAATTTCTGCCGTCATTCCGGGGCACCCGAAGGGTGAACTATGGTGCGCAATCGCGCACCAGGGAATCTCGAGATTCCGGGTTCGATGCTTCGCATCGCCCCGGAATGACGGCGAGGAGCGAAGAAATGCTCGACAATCCCCGCCACGCAGCTCCGATCGACGAATCCTCGCTCCGCTACGAAGGCTGGCGCATCGTCGCGGTGTGCTTCCTGCTCGCGACCTTCGGCTGGGGGTTAGGCTTCTACGGCCAGAGCGTCTATGTCGCCGAGCTCCAGCGTGCGCGGGGCTGGCCGGCCTCGCTGATCTCTTCGGGCACGACGTTCTTCTATCTGTTCGGCGCGCTGCAGGTCGTCTTCGTCGGCGAAGCCGTCAGAAAATACGGCCCGCGCCTCTGCCTGATTGCGGGCACGTTGGCGATGGCCGCCGCGGCGGTCGCGATCGGCGCGGTGCGCGAGCCCTGGCAGCTTTATCTCGCCAACGCCGTGCTTGCCTTCGGCTGGGCCGGCACCAGTCTCGCCATGATCACCAACACGATCAGCCTGTGGTTCGACCACAAGCGCGGCATGGCGATCAGTCTCGCGCTCAACGGTGCCAGCTTCGGCGGCATCGTCGGCGTGCCGCTGCTGGTGACCATGATCAGCCATGTCGGCTTCGCCGGCGCGATGTACGCGACATCAGGCGCCATGCTGGCGCTGCTCGTGCCGGTGATCCTGCTCGTCGTCGGCCGGCCGCCCGAGCACCATGGCTGGCATGCGGCAGCGAAGGCAAAACCGCAATCGTCGGCGCAGATCCGCGCGCACGCGCTGCGCGACGTCGGCTTCCTCACGGTGACGATCGCCTTTGCGCTGGTGCTGTTCGCGCAGGTCGGCTTCATCGTGCACCTGATCTCGTTCCTCGATCCGGTGATCGGCCGCGAGCGTGCTGCCGTTGCGGTGGCGGTGCTGACGGCGATGGCGGTGGTCGGCCGCGTGCTGTTCTCGATGGTGATCGACCGCCTCAACCAGCGCCTCGCCTCGGCGCTGTCGTTCCTGAGCCAGGCCGCGGCGTTGTGCGTCGTCATCAACCTGCACAACGACTATGTGCTGATCGCGGCTTGCGCGGTGTTCGGCTTCTCGGTCGGCAACCTCATCACGCTGCCCTCGCTGATCGTGCAGCAGGAGTTCGACTCCGCCTCGTTCGGCGTGCTGATCAGCCTGAACACCGCGATCAACCAGGTGACCTACGCGTTCGGCCCCGGCGTCGTCGGCTTCCTGCGCGATTTCTCCGGCGGGTACGCGTTGCCGTTCTATCTCTGCATCGCGCTGGAGGTGGTGGCAGCCGCGCTGATCATGGTGCGGGGGAAGCCCCACGCGAAGACTACGTAGAGACGCGGCGCCGTCCCCACATACTCCGTCATTGCGAGGAGCTCTTGCGACGAAGCAATCCAGACTGCTTCCGCTGATACAGTCTGGATTGCTTCGCTGCGCTCGCAATGACGAGGGGAGAGAGTGGCGGTCACGCCTCCCGCTGCTTCAACAGCGCCTCGACATCCAGCCGCTTCGTAATCATAGCAAGCTTGCCATCCGGCCCGAACGGCCATTGCTCCCTAGGCCGGTCCCAATACAGCTCGACGCCGTTCTGGTCGGGATCGCGCAGGTACAGCGCCTCGCTGACGCCGTGGTCGCTGGCGCCGTCCAGCGCGATGCCGGCGGAGAGCACCCGATGCAGCGCATCCGCCAGCGCCGGCCGCGTCGGATAGAGGATCGCGGTGTGGAAGAGCCCGGTCGTGCCTGGCGGCGGCGGCGAGCCGCCCTTGCTCTCCCAGGTATTGAGCCCGATGTGGTGATGATAGCCGCCGGCCGAGATGAAGGCCGCGCCCGAGCCCATGCGCTGCATCAGCTCGAAGCCGAGCACGCCGCAATAGAAGCCGAGCGCGCGATCGAGGTCGGCGACCTTGAGATGGACGTGGCCAATCCGGGTGCCGGCATCGACGGCTGGGTTTTGCGACATGGGAATGCTCCGTTGGTGAACCCCACATAGGTCGGGCCCCGGGACAGTGCTACGGGCCTATCCCGAAACCCATCGTTTCCGATTAGGAAACTAAGCCAGCTCCGACACCTCGCCCTCGGGCAGCTCGAACTCGAACGTGTTCAACGTCATCGACACCAGCGTGTAGTAGCCGCACAGCCCGATCACCTCGACCACGCCGCGTTCGCCGAGCAGTTTCACCGCCTCATCATAGAGGCCCTTCTCGACGCCGTGGCCCTCATGCAGCGACTTCGCCACATCATAGATCATCTTAGCCACAGGGTCGTCGAACTCAGGCGTGCGGCGGTCGCGGATCGCGTCGATGATTCTTGGATCCATGCCGCCGGCAAGCGCGAGGCGCTTATGCGCATACCATTCGTAATGTGCGGTCCAGTGCCGCGCTGTCACCAGGATCGCGATCTCCGAAAGCTTGGCGGGGAATATCGTGTCGAAGCGCAGGACCTCGCCGAGCCGCGTGGCGTGACGGGCCATCTCCGGGCTGTTGAGCCAGGCCATCATCGGCGCCGGCGGCTTGCCGCGCTTGCCGGCGATCGACTCGTCGTAGGTCTGCCGCTGGCTCTCGTTCATTTCGCCAGGCGAAAGGAGTTTCAGGCGCATCTCTTTTCCTCTTTGTTTTCAAGCACCGCCGTGGCGGCGATTATAGCCGAACGCGCCTGCGGAAGTGGTTGAATTCCACGAGGCGATGGCCCAGAGTCGCCGCCAACAAGTCGATTTTGATTGATGGAAACGACCATGAGCGATTCTGAAACGACCGATCTCGAAACATTCCGCAACGAGACGCGCGCCTGGCTGGAAGCCAACTGCCCGCCGGAAATGCGCAAGTCCGCAACCTCGGACGCCGACGTGTTCTGGGGCGGGCGCAACGCAAAATTCTCGTCCGAGCCGCAGCGCATCTGGTTCGAGCGCATGCGCGACAAGGGCTGGACCGTGCCGGATTGGCCGAAGGAATATGGCGGCGGCGGATTGAGCGCCGCCGAGCACAAGGTGCTGCGCGCCGAGATGGGAAGAATCGGCGCGCGGCCGCCGCTGTCGAGCTTCGGCATCTGGATGCTCGGGCCGGCGCTGCTCAAATACGGCAACGAGGCGCAGAAGAAGGAGCACCTGCCAAAAATCGCAGCGGGCCTGATCCGCTGGTGCCAGGGCTATTCCGAGCCGAATGCCGGCTCCGATCTCGCCTCGCTCCAGACCCGCGCCGAGAGCGACGGCAACGATTTCGTCATCACCGGCCAGAAGATCTGGACGTCCTACGCCAATTACGCCGACTGGATCTTCTGCCTCGTCCGCACCGATCCCGCGGCGAAGAAGCACGACGGCATCAGCTTCATCCTGTTCGACATGACCTCGAAGGGCGTGACGACCAAGCCGATCCTCCTGATCTCCGGCTATTCGCCGTTCTGCGAGACCTTCTTCGACGGCGTCCGCGTGCCGAAATCGCATGTGGTCGGCACCGTCAACCGCGGCTGGGACGTCGCGAAATATCTGCTCCAGCACGAGCGCGCGATGATATCAGGGATGGGCGAGCGCGGCGTCGGCCGTCCGCTCGGCCAGATCGCCGCCGATTCCGTCGGCACCGACGCGCAAGGTCGCCTCGACGATGCGATGCTGCGCGGCCGGATCGCCAGCTTCGACGTCGACGAAGCCGCGCTCGCCGCCTGCGCCGAGCGCGCAGTCGATCTCGCCAAGGCGGGGCAGGCGCATCCGGCGTTCTCCTCCGCGATGAAATATTACGGCACCGAGCTCAACAAGCGCCGCTACGAGATCCTGATGTCGGCCGGCGGCGTCGATGCGCTGGAATGGGAGAGCGAGCGCTCGAAGCAGGGCGCCCGTCCGCGCGCCTGGCTGCGCACCAAGGCCAACTCGATCGAGGGCGGCACGACGGAGGTGATGCTCGGCATCGTCGCCAAGCGCATCCTCGATCTGCCGGGGGCGTGAGGCGTCCCTCACCACCCGTCATTCCGGGGAGCGACAAAGTCGCGAACCCGGAATCCATTTCACCGCGTATATGCGGCCTGATGGATTCCGGGCCTGGCCCTTCGGGCCATCCCGGAATGACGAACCAAGACTAGATTTCGAACCGGAAACAACACCATGCCCCTCGTCCTCACCGAAGAACAATCGATGCTCCGCGACTCTGCGCGCGGGCTGATCAGCGACAAGGCGCCGGTGTCGCACCTGCGCCACTTGCGCGACTCCAAGGATCCGACCGGCTTCTCCAAGGAGTTCTGGCATTCCTTCGCCGAGATGGGCTTTGCCGGCCTGCTGGTGCCGGAAGAGTTCGGCGGCTCTGGTCTCGGCTTCGTCGAGGCCGGGATCGTGATGGAGGAGATCGGCCGCACCTTGATGCCCTCGCCCTTCCTCGCCACCAGCGTGGTCGCGGCCTCGGCGCTGAGCCGCGGCGGCAATGCCGCGCAGAAGTCGGAGTTCTTGCCGAAGATTTCGAACGGCTCGCTGCTGGCGACGCTCGCGATCGACGAGGGCGCCAAGCATCGCCCGCTTCAGACCAGCCTCCAGGCCGTGCGCGCCGGCAACGGCTTCAAGCTCTCCGGCGCCAAGGCCCTGGTCGTCGACGGCCACGTCGCCGATCTCCTCATCGTCGCCGCGCGCACCGCGGGCTCAGCCGGCGAGCGCGACGGCTTGACCCTGTTCCTGGTCAACCCCAAAGCCAAGGGCGTCGCGATCGAGCGCACCATCATGGTCGATGCGCACAACGCGGCGCGGATCGAGCTTGCCAATGTCGAGGTCAATGCCGACAGCGTGCTCGGCGAGGTCGATCAGGCCGCCGGCCTGCTCGACGGCGTGCTCGATATCGGCCGCGGCGCGGTCGCCTCCGAAATGGTGGGCCTGAGCGACGAGGTGTTCGGCCGCACCGTCGAGTACCTGAAGAGCCGCAAGCAGTTCGGCAAGCTGATCGGCGAATTCCAGGCGCTCCAGCACCGCGCCGCCGAGCTCTATGTCGACATCGAGATCACCCGCGCCGCGGTGATGAAGGCGCTCCAGGCGCTGGATACGGACGTTGCCAAGGCCGCATCAAGCATCGCCGTGGCCAAGGCGCGCGCCGGCACCACCGCCACGCGCGCGGTGCAGGAGGGCGTGCAGATGCATGGCGGCATGGGCATGACCGACCAGTTCGACATCGGCTTCTTCATGAAGCGCGCGCGGGTCTGCGAGGAATTGTTCGGGGACGCGAATTACCACACCGAGCAGCTGGCGCGGGCGCGGGGGTATTGAGGCGAGGGCACAGTGGTGCCTCAATAGCAGGTGTCGTCCCGGCGAAGGCCGGGACCCATAACCACCGGCAGAAGTTGTAGCGGGAGCTAGCAACTCCGAGTCTTCGTCAAACTGCTCCCTGTGGTTATGGGTCCCGGCCTTCGCCGGGACGACATAGGAGAGAGACCCGCTACCGCATCGGCGGTGCGTACTGCACGCCACCGGCATTCCACAGCTGGTTCATGCCGCGCGGGATCTTCAGCTTGGACTTCTCGCCGATATTGCGCTCGTACATCTCGCCGTAATTGCCGACGTTGCGGATGATGCGGACGACCCAGTCCTTGGTGAGGCCGAGCTGTTCGCCGTAATTGCCCTCGGCGCCGACCAGCCGCATCACTTCCGGCTTCTTCGACTTCAGGGCCTCGTCGATGTTCTCCGAGGAGACGCCGAGCTCTTCGGCGTTGATCATCGCGTAGAGCGTCCACTTCACGATCATCATCCAGTCGTCGTCGCGCTGGCGCACCACGGGGGCGAGTGGCTCCTTGGAGATCATGTCCGGCAGGATCATGTGGTCGCCGGGCTTGCCGAGGTTCAGCCTGAGCGCATAGAGCTGGGAGACGTCGGCGGAGAGCGTGTCGCACTTGCCGGTGTCGTAGGCCTTCACCACGTCGTCCAGCTTGTCGAACTTCACCTCTTCGTACTTCATGTTGTTGGCACGGAAGTAGTCGGAGACGTTGAGCGCCGTCGTGGTTCCCGCCTGCACGCAGACCTTGCTGCCGGTCAGGTCCAGCGAGGTCTCCTTGTTGCGGGCGCGCGGCAGCATGAAGCCTGCGCCGTCGTAATAGGCGACCGCCGGGAAATAGAGGTCGTAGTCGAGCTCGCGCGCCATGCTCCAGGTCGAGTTGCGCGAGAGGATGTCGACCTTCCGGCTCTGCAATTCCTTGAAGCGCTCGCTGGCGTCGAGCGGAACGAACTTGGCCTTGGCCGGATCGTTGAAGATCGCCGCCGCCACCGCGCGGCAGAAATCCACGTCGAAGCCGGTCCAGTTGCCCTTGTCGTCGGGGATCGAGAAGCCCGGCAGGCCCTTGTTGACGCCGCACAGCACCTCGCCGCGGCGAACCGTGCGCTTCAGGGTGCGGGTGTCGTAGAACTCGTAGATGACGGCGAGCACGCCGACCAGAACGGCGACCGCGAGCCCGATCAGCAGGCCGCCTCGAAAAGTGCGCATGATGTCTCTCTCTCTCGAAATAATCGGGAAGAAAAGGAAGTGTTGCGAAGGCGGGAGGCATGATCCGGAAAAGTGCGAAGCGGTTTTCCGGAAAGATCATGCCCAAACGATAAGCTTAGAGTTCGGGCTTCTGCCGGATGACCACCTTGGTGCCGACAGGGACGCGATCGTAGAGATCGGCGACGTCATTGTTGACGAGACGGAAGCAGCCCGAGGACACCTTGGTACCGATCGTATCGGGGCGGTTGGTGCCATGGATGCGGTAGACGGTGGTGCCGAGATACATGGCGCGGGCCCCTAGCGGATTGCCGGGGCCGCCGGCCATGAAGCGCGGCAGATAGGGCTGGCGCTGGATCATCTCCGGCGGCGGCGTCCAGTCCGGCCACTCCTTCTTGTTGGTGATGTTCACCAGCCCCTGCCACTGGAAGCCGTCGCGGCCGACGCCGATGCCGTAGCGGATCGCGCGCCCGCCCGGCTGCACCAGGTAAAGGTGACGCTCGGCGGTCGAGATGATGATGGTGCCCGGCGATTCGGTGGTGCGGAAATAGACCACCTGCTTCTGCCATTCCGGATCGAGCTGGTAGCCGTCGTCGGCGATCAGGCCCGGCTCGTCGCCGCGGTCGGGCTGCTGGGCGAAGGCCTGGGGCATGGACAGGGCGAGGCCGATCGCAGCCGCAAATATCCCGGTCAGGCGACGAAAATCCGTCATATCAATCTCTCCCCGCTGCCACAGCGCAAATCATTCAAAGCCATCAAATCTCAGGGGCATGTTCATGGCAAGTTGATGGCGCGCCCGGCTGGTATGTCACGAGAATGCTTTGCTTTTTTGACGGGCCCACGGCAATGCCACAAACAGGGGATGGCGCGAAAAGCAGTGGCAGTGGCATCCCTTGCCGGGTGGTGGGCCTGTCGAATCCAAGTATTCACAAATGGTCGTCATGCCCGGGCTTGTCCCGGGCATCCACGTTCTTCGTGCCCTGGGTAAAGACGTGGATGGCCGGGACAAGCCCGGCCATGACGATGTGGACGTAGCGTGCTCTAAATCTCGCTGCTCTCCGGCGCGATCCCGAGTCGCCGCACGATTTCGGCTCCCACGGCGCGCGCCTCGAGCCGCGAGCCGATGCGGGGGCTGCGAAACCTCCGGCCGGAGTGCAACCGGATCATCACGATGCAATGCTCGTCCTCGGACCGGCCGCGGCGCTCGACGGTGATCGCCTTCACGTCGCGCCCCTCGATGTGGTCGGCGCGCAAGCTGCCGTCGCCCCACAGGCGCTCGACGCGGATATCCGCTTGGCGGACGACCCAGAAGGCACCGGTTACGAGGTTGGCGTATCGGTAGACGGCGAACGCGGCGATCGCGCCGATCGGCAGCAGCAGGATATCGACGTGGCTGGGCGACAGCCCGCGCCAGAGCTTGTAGGCGTAGGGAACGGCAGACAGTGCCACGGCGATCAGTGCAACGATCCGGATGTCCCGTGCGGAAAACGGCTCGAGGGGCTCGCCGAGACGCATCTCGGGATTGCTGGCATCGAGCGGATTGCTTGGCGCCTCGACGTCGGGAACGTCGAATTGGGCGGCGATCCGGGCCACGGTGTCGCGAACATGCGTGACATCGGAGATCGCTGGGGACGTCAGGCGTTCCCCCGAGGCCAGCGTGAACGCGAGCTGGAAGCGGGCTTTGGCGGCCTTGTTGCCCAGAACCTGCAATCCCGTGACGTCGTCTTTCGCGATGATCCTGGTGCGGAGTTTTCCGAAGGGGCGCTGTTGCCCGATCAGGATCTCATCGGGCGTGATGATCCACACCACAGCCGGCGCCAGCATGACGCCGCCGATGAATGCCGCTCCCAGCAGCAGTGCGATCACGGAGATGATCACTTCCAGGGTGTCGTGCGTGAACAGGCCGGGCGTGAAGCAGAGCGCAACGGCCGCCGCAGAGCCGGCCACGATCAGCCGCTGCGCGATCGAGGAACCTTCACGAAGGCGAATGTCGCTATTGGTGGTCGCGTCGTCCATTGCGGGCGGCTGATTGCGTCGGTTGCGAACCTCCACGGACGGGTCCGTGGAGTCAAGCAACAAGGCCGTCAGGCGCAACCAGCCGCGCGATATCCGTGCCGCATCAGCTGCTGGCGTTCAGCAGCCGCGCCACCGTGCGGTCGATCTCGTCATAGCGGCCTTCGCCTGCGTGCTGGAACACGATCTTGCCGGTCTGGTCGATGATGTACTGCGCCGGCCAATACTGGTTGCTGTAGGCGTTCCAGGTCTTCGAATCGTTGTCCTGCGCCACCGGATAGGTGATGCCGTGACGCTTCAGGGCGGCCTGCACATTGGAGGCCGAGCGCTCGAACGGGAATTCCGGCGTGTGCACGCCGACCACGACCAGCCCTTGTCCTTGTATTTTGCGTAGAGGTCGGTGACGTGCGGCAGCGTGTTGACGCAGTTGACGCAGCCATAGGTCCAGAAGTCGACCAGCACGACCTTGCCGCGCAGATCGGCGATGCTAAGCGGCTTCGAGTTGAACCAATTGGTGATGCCGGTGAAGTCGGGCGCGGTCTGCTGGCTTGCGGCGGCGGTGACGACAGGCGCCGCCCGTGCGGCTTCGTCGCAGATGCCGGGGATGACGGCGCCGGTCACGGCGAAGCCGATCAGGGCGGCGGATACGGCGAGCAGTTTCAAGGTCATGGAAGCGTCCTCCGTTGAGATGCGAAGCGATCACAGGCCGATCTGGCCGGTGGGATAGAATCCGGTGAGCCACGCCACGATCAGCGTGTCGTATTGGAAATAGGCGGCGAGGGCGAAGCCGATCACGATGACGCCAAAACCCTGCTGCAGGCGCGGCGAGATGCGCGCCAGGCTGCGCACGCGCGTGGTGGCGGCCTGTCCGCCATAGGCGATCGCGAGCATCGGGATCGCCGCGCCGATGGCGTAGGCGATCAGCAGCGTGCTGGCCCAGGCGAGATTCTTCGACGTCGCCACCAGCGTCAGGATCGAGCCGAGCACGGGCCCTGCGCAGGGCGTCCAGACCAGGCCGAGCGTGGTGCCGAGGATGAGCCCGCCAAGCGCGCCCTCGCGTTGCACGGCGCTGGAAGCGCCGAGATCGAGCCAGCCATTGAGCCGGATCGACAGCCATTCGAACGGCGCCGGCCACAGCATCAAGAGGCCGAAGCCGAGCAGCAGGATCGATGCGGCCTCGCGCAGCACGTTCGGATCGAAATCGAACAGGCGCGTGATCGCGCCGAGCAGCAGTGCGGTTGCGGAGAACGACATGACGAAGCCGAGCGCGATCATCGCCGGTCGCAGATGCCCCGCACGCCCGATCGAGGCGCCGAGCAGGATCGGCAGCATCGGCAGCGTGCACGGCGCGGCGATGGTGAGGATGCCGGCAAGGACGGCGAAGATCAGGTCGAGCATGGGGCACTCGTGAAGGGGGTCACGAGAGCAGTTCGGGATGGATGTATCAGTCGTTACGTGGCGTCACGCCTTCGTGACGGAGCGGCTGTTTTGTGGAGGAGCGGGAGGCACTGCGTGAGAGCAACTGCGCCTGCGACAACGGCGGTGCGCTCCCTCCCCCCTTGCGGGGGAGGGCCGGGGAGGGGGGTAGCCCAGCAAATGGTCTATCCGCCTCCGAGCGTGCCGCACGCACAAATCGAAGGAGTCCCCGCGTGGCACCCCCCTCCCTGCCCCTCCCCCGCAAGGGGGGAGGGAATGAGGGAGTGGTGCCTGCCTCACACTCATCAGGTGCAGCCACAGAAATGGGTGCCGTGGCGCTCCAAGGCCAAACACAAAACGACCCGGAGGGGGGCATCCCGTCCGGGTCGTTGGAGGTCTTGGGAGGTTTAAGCAAAATCGTATGGGAGCTTTATAGGGGGGAAGTTTTTCCGCCTGATGTTGTGCTTTGTTTCAATTGTTTCGTCCGCGGTAACACTTCCGTGTCCGGGGATGGGGCCGATAAACCGGTCCTATCCCTTTGAAATCATGAACTTTCAGGCGGCGAAGCGGTCGACGCCGCAGCCCTTAAGCAAATCGGCCAGTTGCTTGCGGGCATAGAACATCCGCGTCTTCACCGTGCTCTGCGGGATGCCGATGATCTGACCGACCTCCTCCACCGACTTCTCATGGTAGTAGACGAGGGTGATGATCTCGCGATGCGCGGGCGACAGCTTCTGCACGCAGGCGCGCAGGATGGCGCTGGTGTCGCTGCGGTCGAGCGAGGTCTCCGGAGTATCGCAATCGTCGGGAATCTGGCGCACGTCTTCCTGGTCGATGTCCTCGAAGCGGCGCTGGCGCATCGCGGTCAGCGCCTTGAAGCGGGCGATCGACAGCAGCCAGGTCGAGACCTGCGAGCGGCCCTGGAACTGGCCGGCGGTCCGCCACACGTCCAGGAACACCTGGCTGACCAGATCTTCCGCCGTGGTGGCATCACGCACGATACGCAGGATGAAACGGTAAACCCGCACATTGTGCCGGCAATAGAGGATGTGCATCGACGTCCGGTTGCCGTCGGCAATGCTCTCCAGAAGCATATCGTCCGAAGTCGCCTGAGCGGCGATGATGCTCTGGCTGGCCTGGGCGTTGATGGCGATGACGTTCCGCATAGACTTGGCTCCCCGTAGCGCCGCAACCGAGCGGCGTTTCCTTGGACCAAAGTGTTAATGAGCCAACGTTTCGGGACGTCTGCACGAAAAGCGGAAAATGGTTTCGTGCGCCGTCAAATTGTTTCGTCGGACAGGGCGCGATGAAACATTCGGGGCAAAAAAGCGTGCAATTTCAATGTACGGAAAATACGGGGGTGGGGAGTTGGAGACGGACGGAGGCGCCGGGAACGTATTTCCGGCTGTTGCGTTCGGTGCCGCCCCGCTCCCCGCCGTCGTCCCGGACAAGCGCGCCAAAAGCGCGCGCCGATCCGGGACCCATAATCACAGGGAGGAGTTGTGGCGCGAAGCTGGTAACTCCGAGTCTTCGCCAAACCCAGTTTCGTGGCTATGGGTCCCGGATTGCGCTGGCGCTTGTCCGGGACGACAGCTGTATTTGCCGCCTGCGCCCGCCCCCTACGCCTTCTCGCCGGCCGGCGAGAACAGATAGCCGCCGCCACGGATGGTACGGATCACGGCGGGTTTTGTCGGGTCGGGCTCGATCTTGCGGCGGATGCGCATGATGCGCAGGTCGACGGCGCGGTCGAACGCCTCGGCGTCGCGCGCATTGGCGAGCTCCAGCAGACGCTCGCGCGACAGCACGCGCTTCGGATTGGCCGCGAACACCTTGAGCAATCCGAATTCGGAGGCAGTCAGCGGATGCTCGTTGCCCTCGTCGTCGCGCAGCGCCTGGGCTTCGAGGTCGAGCCATTTGGTGCCGAAGCGGACGAGCTGGTCCTTATCCGATTTTGCAGCGGCAGCCTCCGGCGCCGCGGCCTTGGCCGGCGCGCTTCTGCGCAGCACCGAGCGGATGCGCGCCATCAGCTCGCGCAGCTCGCAGGGCTTGGCGACGTAATCGTCGGCGCCGAGCTCGAGGCCGACGACGCGGTCGATCGGGCTCGCGGTCGCCGTCAGCATGATCACGGGCACGTTGATGCGGCTCTTGAGGTCGCGGATGATCGACAGCCCGTCTTCCTCGGGCATGTTGAGGTCGAGCACGACGAGATCGGGCATGCCGCCGTCGATCGCGGCGCGCAACGACTTGCCGCCGTCGCACAGCGTCACGGTGAAGCCGTGCATCTTGAGGTAATCGCCGACCATCTCCCGGGCCGGGGCCTCGTCGTCGACGATCATGATGTGCTGGCTTTGGGTCATGGTCTCTAAGTCACGGCAGTTCGGTCGCAGGGAGGGTGATGGTGAAGGTCGAGCCCCTGCCGGGGCCGTCGCTGTCGGCGGTCACCTCGCCGCCATGCATGTCGATAATACGCTTGACGATGGAAAGCCCAAGCCCCGTCGAGCTCTCGCCGGCGGTCGGTTTTGCCGACAGCCGCTGGAACCGGCCGAACAGGCGGCCGAGATCCTCCGGCGACAGGCCGGCGCCCTCGTCGCTGACGCGGACGATGGTGTCGCTGCCCTCATGGGTGACGGCCACGCTGATCTTGCCGCCGACCGGTGAGTACTTGATGGCGTTGCTGATGAGGTTGTCGATCGCCTCGCGGATGCGGTCGGTGTCGCACATGGTGACGATGTTGGACGGCGCGGCGAGGCTGATCGCCTGCTGCTTGTTGACGGCGAGCGGCTGGTTGGCCTCGGCGACCTCCTTGACCAGGGCGGCGACGTCGACCGGCTCGCGGCGGATGGTGATGTCGAAAGCATCCGCCATCGCGTCCGAGATCAGGTGATCGACCATCGTGGTCAGGCGCTTGGTGGCGTCGCGGATGTGATCGACCTGGGCGACCACGCCGCCGGACGAGGCGCCGGTCGAGATCAGCTCCTTCAGCATCTCGGTGCGGCCGAGGATGACGCCGAGCGGATTCTTCAGATCGTGCGCGACGGTGCCCAGAATCTCGTTCTTGAAGCCGTTGGCGCGCTGCAGCCGCAGCCATTGCGCCGAGAGGCGGCGGTTGGCCTGCATCAGGGCGCGGGTGCGCTGGGCGACGCGGTCTTCCAGCTGCGTGTTGGCGTCCTGGAGCTGCTGATAGAGGATGACGTTGTCGAAGGCGATCGAGAGCCGGCTGGAGAAGATCTCGACCAGCGAGCGGTCGGTCTCGGACAGCTCGCGCTCGGCCTGGAGCAGCACCACCACCTCGCGGCCGCTTCCGGTGCGCAAGTAGATCACGCTGCGGTGGTCGGCGAATTCGTTCTTGCGGCGCTGGAAGGCGGCCTCCACCATCTCGCGCAGATCGGGGTCGAGCGCCTTCGACGTCGTGGTGCCGATGAAGCGGCTGTAGCAGCCGCTGCCGGCGAGCACCGAGAGCTCGGGGTCGACGCCGCCATTGTCGCGCAGGACCAGTATGCCGGCGCAATCGACATTGAGCAGCGAGGCGAGCTGGGTCAGCACGCCCTCGGCGAGCCGCTGCATCGACTTGAAGTCGTACAGCGTCGAGGCTGCGTCGATGATGATCTCGAGCCCGCGCCGCGTCTGCACCATGCGCTCGAGCTGCTGATAGGAGCGCAGCGCCGCGGTCAGCGAGGTGAACAGCTTGTCGGCGGTGAGCTCGGTCTTGGCCTTGTAGTCGTTGATGTCGTACTGCACGATCACGCGCCGCTCGGGCGCCTGGCCGGGCTGGCCGGTGCGCAGGATGATGCGCACGGTCTCGTTCCTGATCTCGTTGCGGATGAACTCGACCAGCTCGAGGCCGGCGACGTCGGTCTCCATGATGACGTCGAGCAGCACCGCGGCGATGTCGCTGTGCGCGGCCATCAGCTTGCGACCTTCGGCCGCGGAATAGGCGGAGAGTATCTCCAGGCCCTGGCCGTTGAGGCTGTAGTCGGACAGCGCGAAGCGGGTGCCGTCATGCACGGCCGGATCGTCGTCGATGACGGCGATCTTCCATTTCCGGGCGTCCGTATCCTCCGACGCGGTACCGGTGTCGTCGATCAGGTGGAGGACATCGTCCTGTTCGGCCATTGAGAAGTCCCGTCAGTCTCTGTGCTTTGCGCGCCGCCCTTGGCGACCCGGGGCATGATAATGCGAAAAGTGGTGCCTTGTCCCAGCTTGGATTCCAGCATCATCCGCCCGCCGAGCTGCTGGGTGACGAGGTTATAGACGATATGGAGGCCAAGTCCCGTACCACCTTCATTGCGCCGGGTGGTAAAGAATGGGTCAAAGGCCTGGCGCTGCACGTCCGGGGTCATGCCGGCCCCGTCATCGGTGAAGATGATCTCGATGTCGTCGGCCCCGCGCGGCCGCGCCGAGATCGTGATCGTGCCGGCGCGCCCGTCAGCGAAGGCGTGGTTGGCGGCGTTGAGGAAGAGATTGGTCAGGATCTGGCCGTAGGAGCCGGGATAGCCGTCGAGCAATAGTCCCTCGGGCACGTCGACCTGGAGCGTGATCGGCGAGCGCTTCAGCACCGGGCGCAGGCTGGCGATGATCTGGTCGGTGGCTTCGCTCAAGCTGAACTGCCGCCGCTCGGCATGCGAGCGGTCCACCGCGACCTGCTTGAACGACTGGATCAGTTCGCCGGCGCGCTGGAGATTGGCGACGAGCTGCTGCGAGGCATCGCGCGAGGCCTGCACGAACTCCTCCAGCTGCGAGCGGCGCAGGCCGCCCTCGCCCTTGAGCTGCGCCTCGAAGATCTCGCTGCGCCGGGCAAAGCTGGATGCAACGGTGAGGCTGATGCCGATCGGGTTGTTGACCTCGTGCGCGACGCCGGCGACGAGGCCGCCCAGCGCTGCGAGCCGCTCGGCGTCGATCAGATTCTGCTGCGCGGTGTTGAGCTCGAGCAGCGCGCTCTCGGCCTTTTCCTTGGAGGCACGCAGCTCGTCCTCGGTCTCACGCTTTGCGATCGCGTTCTCGCGGAACACTTCGACCGCGCGCGCCATGGCTCCGACCTCGTCTCGCGCGCGCGTGCCCTGCACCTCGCGGCCGAGGTCGCCGAGCGTGATCGCGCGCATCGCCGCCATGATCTGCTGGAGCGGCAGGCGGATCGACAATGCGATCAGCACGCCGGCGGTGAGGATGATGCCGAGGAAGATCACCGCGATCGACAGCACGCGCCGCGAAATATCCGCCAGCGTGCGGTCGAACGTCTCCTGCGCCTTCTGCTCGCGCTGGCGCATCTTGGTGGAGAGGTCGTCGATGGCGCCGATCGCCTCGGCCTGGCTGGCGTCGATGGTGTTGCGCAGCAGCTCGGTGCGGCTCGTCAGCTGCTCGGAGAGTTTTGCAAAACCCTCGCGCAGCGCCATGGTGCGGGCCGCAAGCTTTTGCAGCGCCATGCGCTGGAGGTCGTTGTCGGCGAGGTCGATCATCACGGGGATGGTCTTCTCGATCGTCTCGGTGTTGCGGCGCGCGTCGTCGGCCGCGCCTGACGACAGCGACAGATAGTAGGAATTGGCCGCGACCAGCATCGCGGTGAAGGCCTCGCGCGACTTGCCGAGCGAGGGCCAGATCAGCGCGTCGCGATGGCCGGTGGCGCCTTCGATGATGGAGTAGAGGCCCGCCATGTCCCTGGCCGGGCCCTGCACCTGGTCCTCGTAGGTCTTGGCGATGGTGGCCTGGACGCTGCGCAGCTCGCCAAAACCGTTGAGGAAGCGGTCGGTGGTGCGCTCCAGCTCCTCGACCGAGCCTGACAGCATCGGGTCCTTGGCGGCGCGGTTGGTCAGGGTGCCGAGCACCGCCTCGCGCAGCAGCAGGATCTCGGCGAACAGGTCCGGGCTTGGCTGGTTGATGTAGCGGTGGATCAGATTGTGCAGCCGCCCGGTCTCGCTTTCGAGCAGCGCCAGGATCCGGTCGGATTCGCGCACCTGGCGGACGTCGTCCCAGGCCGAGCCCAGCACCTGCGAGCCGTTCCAGATCAGCGCCACCAGCACCACCACCACGGCGGAGTTCAGCGCCGCGATCGACAGGATGCGCCAGCGGATCGGCACCGCGCGGAGCACGCCGACCAGGCGCGCGCGCAGCCGCCCGAGCGGGCCGGGCGGCCTGTCTGCGTGCTCGCTGTGTCCAGGCGCGGCCAACAGGGCTCACTCCACCTTGCGAATGCGTTCGATCAGCGCGGCCGCGGCGGGATCGCGCCCGGCCCTGGCGTAGATCGCCGCCATCGCGTCCTCGAACGGCTTGCGGTCGATATCCCTGACGATACGGACGCCCGCTTCTTCGGCCTTGCGCCGCGACTGCTCCTCGAGGTCGCGCCACTTCTCGCGCATGAATCGGCTGGAGCGCTGCGCGGCTTCCCGGAAGATGGTCTGGTCGTCCGCCGAGAGGCTGCGCCAGGCCTTGAGCGAGATCACCAGCACTTCGGGGCTCATCGTGTGCTCGGTGAGTGCGAGGTAGCCGGCATGTCTGTAATGATCCGTCGTCACGAAAGATGGCCAGTTGTTTTCGGCGCCGTCGATCAGATGATTGGCAAGCCCGGCGAGCACCTGCCCATAGGGCATCTCGACCGGCTCGGCGCCGAGCGAGCGTATCATCTCGCTCATCAACTCCGACTGCTGCACCCGGATCCGCAGGCCCCGGAGGTCTGCGACGTTCGTCACCGGGCGGACGCCGTTGTAGATCGACCGCGCGCCGGAATCGTAGAAGGCGAGCCCGACGAAACCGTAGGGCTCGAAGCTGCCAAGGATCTCGCTGCCAACAGGCCCGTCCAGCACCTTCTGCATGTGCTCAATGGACCGGAACAGGAACGGCATGGCGAGCACGTTCATCGCCGGAACGAAATTGCCGATCAGGGCCACATTGGTCCGGTTGAGGTCGATCGCGCCGGCCCGGGTCTGCTCGATGGTCTCCTTTTCCTCACCGAGCTGGCGGGAGTGGAAAACCTTGATCTCGTGCCGGCCGCCGGTGCGCTCGGCGATCAGCGCGCCCATGTAGCGCAGTGCCTGGACGGTCGGGTAATTCTCGGTCTGGGTGTCGGCGGCGCGAAATTCGCGCGCAACGGCGCTCGTCGCGCAGATGGCGATCAAAAGCGCGACGACAACCACCCCGGTCCGTGAGAGTTCGGCACGGTTCAACACTGGCACACTCAACCCCTCAGTGGTGGAGTCTATGGCGGGACCAAAAGGTTCAATGCAATCTAGCAGATGGTTAAGGGAAGGCCATCCCGCACCACGCCCGCGGGGTGATTGTGCGGCGCGGCCGGCCCTCATTCCCGGTTGAAACTGGAAATGCCGCGCCGTAAGCAGGATATGATCGCCTTTTGCCGCGCGACATGGAAGGGGCCATCGTGATTTCAGCATTGCGCTGTTTGCAGGTCGTTGCCGCCGCCGCGGCCTTCACGTTCACCGCGCAGGCAAACGCCGCCACCGACATCGCGTGGTGGCACGCCATGTCGGGCGAGCTCGGCCGGCAATTGGAAAAGCTCGCCGCCGACTTCAACGCCTCGCAGTCCGATTACCGGATCGTGCCTGCTTACAAGGGCAACTACACCGAGACGGTTACGGCCGCGATCTTCGCCTTCCGCTCGCGCAGCCAGCCCGCGATCGTCCAGGTCAACGAGGTCGCCACCGCGACCATGACCGCGGCCAAGGGCGCGATCTATCCGGTGTTCAGCCTGATGCGGGACCAGGGCGAGCCGTTCTCGCTCAACGACTACCTTCCCGCCGTCTCCGGCTACTACACCGATGCGGCCGGCAATCTGCTGTCGTTCCCGTTCAATTCGTCGACGCCGATCCTCTATTACAACAAGACCATGTTCCGTGACGCGGGCCTCGATCCGGAGACGCCGCCGAGGACGTGGCCGGAGCTCGGCGCGATCGCAAAGCGCCTGCGCGACCGTGGCGCTCCGTGCGGCTTCACCACGTCCTGGCCGTCCTGGATCCACATCGAGAATTTCTCGGCCTTCCACAATCTGCCGCTCGCGACCCGCACCAACGGCTTTGCCGGGCTCGATGCCGAGCTGACCATCAACAATCCTGTCGTCGTCAGGCACGTCGCCCAGCTGGCCGAGTGGCAGAAGACGAAGCTGTTCGACTATGGCGGCCGCGGCCAGTCGGCCGAGCCGCGCTTCCAGAACGGCGAATGCGGCGTCTTCATCGGCTCCTCGGCGACGCGCGCCGACATCAAGGCGAATTCGAAGTTCGAGATCGGCTACGGCATGATGCCGTACTGGCCCGAGGTGAAGGACGCGCCGCAGAACTCGATCATCGGCGGCGCAACGCTGTGGGTGCTGCGTGACCGGCCGCGCGCGGAATACAAGGGCGTGGCGCGGTTCTTCGCCTATCTGTCGCAGCCCGGCGTGCAGGCCGCCTGGCACCAGAACACCGGCTATCTGCCGATCACCCGCGCCGCCTTCGAGCTGACGCGCGCGCAAGGATTCTACGAGCGCAATCCGGGCTCCGCGATCTCGTTCGAGGAGATCACGCTGCATCCGCCGACCGAGAATTCGAAGGGCATCCGGCTCGGCTCCTTCGTGCTGATCCGCGGCGCGATCGAGGACGAGCTGGAGCAGGCCTTTGCCGGCCACAAGAGCGCGCAGGGAGCACTGGATTCGGCGGTCGATCGCGGCAACAAGCTGCTTCGCCAGTTCGAGCGCGCCAGCCCGGAGCGATAGGTGCGCGGTCGCCGCGCCGCGCGCAGCACGTCGCTGCGCCCGCAAACGCGACCGGACATCACCCAATTTGAAGCGGAGCGCGGGCGCCCCCCCGGCGCAACGGGCCGGAGATCCACGTTCTCGAAACAGTGACGCCCGTGTGAGCCACATCACTTGTGCCGCGGGCGCGCAGCGATAATCTTGAGGTTGTTTTACCTATCATTTTTTCGGAAAAGTTGTGATGGAGATCATCTATGCCTTGCTCATGTTGCATCATCCCGAACGACGTTCTGACCAGGCTTTCCCAGGACAAGAAGCTGTCCGCCGTACTTCGCAAGCAGCTCGTCGACACCGTCCAGGTCAGTCATGAACTGCGCGAATTGCGGACACAGACGGCGAAATTGACCAACGTCGTGGCGGCGCGCGCCGCCGGTTTGGTCACGCTGGCCGCGGCGCCGACCGTCACGGTCTACGACTGCAAGCACACGCAGACGCTGCCGGGGACGCCCGTGCCGAAGCCGAAGACGTCCTCGGACGGCTCCGTCAAGCGCACCTTCAACCAGACCACCAAGGTGGCCAAGTTCTACCAGCAGGTCTTCAACCGGAATTCGATCGACGATCACGGCATGACCATGATGTCGTCGGTTCATTTCGGCGAGAAGTACAACAACGCGATGTGGAACGGGTCGCAGATGATCTATGGCGACGGCGACGGCAGCATCTTCGTCGACTTCACCCGGGGCAACGACGTCATCGGCCACGAGCTGACCCATGGCGTGACCCAGCACAGCCTCCAGCTCGCCTATAGCGGCGATGCCGGCGGCCTGAACGAGAGCATCTCCGACTGTTTCGGCTCGATGTTCCGGCAGTGGGAGGCCAAGCAGGATGTCAAGAAGGCCGACTGGCTGATCGGGCGCGACATCATGGGGACGGGGGCCAAGAAGAAGGGGTTCACCTGCCTGCGCGACATGGCCGATCCCGCCGCCAAGCACTGCCTGGCGCCGCAGCCGACCAAATATTCGCAAGTGACGCCCGGCATGGACCCGCATTACGCGAGCGGGCCGCCGAACCTCGCCTTCTACACGGCCTGCGCGACGCTTGGCGGATACAGTTGGGCCAAGATCGGGCAGGTGTGGTACCATTCGCTCACCGGTTTCGGGCCGATGCCGAACATGACGATGAAGGCCTTCGCGGCGCGGACCCGGCAGGGTGCCCACACGTTGTATCCTGGCGATGCCGCAGTCCTCGCCGCCGTCGACACCGGATGGAAGAAGGTCGGGCTGTAGGCCGGGTACAGCGCGTCACGAAAAGCGCGTTACGAAAGGAAGGAAGCGTGGATCGCCTGAAGATCGAGCGCGTCGGAGGGTTGGCCGGCTTCGGCGGCCCTCACCTCAAGAGCCGCGGTGAAGTGGCGTTGTCGGATCTGTCGGCCGCCGATCAGAAGACGGTGGAGCAGCTGTTCGCCGATCCGAAGAAGGTCGCTCCCGCGCATCCGGGCCAGGCCGACGCGTTCAGTTACCGGATCACGCGCGGTGCGCAGACGATCGAAGTCCCCGAGCATGCGGTCCCCTCGACCATCAGGAACAGCGTCAAGGATGTCCTGGAATAACACCGGGCGGAGCCGGGCGCTGTGATGGAGGAGACCCTGCCGCCGGATTCCGCCGGTGCCTGGGGATCGTCCGCGTCGACGAGCCTCGATGCCTACCGCGCCTTGCGCGCCGACCGGTCGCGATGGCTGCCGATCGCGCTCGACATCGCGCGGAGCCACGGCCTCGACGTCGGCTCGCCGCAGGTGTTTGTAACCGGCACCAATCTCGTGGTCGGCCTCGGTGCGCACCTGATCCTGAAGATTTTTCCGCCGCTGCTGCGTGCGCAATTCATCTCCGAGCGCGGTTCGCTGGCGCAGCTCGCAGGCCGGCTTCAGGTGCCGATTCCCGAGATCGTCGCAGAAGGCGCGCGCGACGGCTGGCCCTATCTCGTCATCACGCGCCTTGCCGGCACGCTCGGCTCGGAGGTGTGGCCGTCCTTAGCCGAAGACCAGAAGCAGCGCCTGCTGCGCCGGATCGGCGAGACCATCGCGTCCGTGCAGCGCGCGCCTCTTGGTCCTCTCGCAGCAATCGAGCCGCGCTGGGACGAGTTCATGCGCAGGCAGATGCAGGTGTGCCGCGCCAGGCACCGGCGACTCGGCCTTGCGCCCAAATTTCTTGAAGGCCTCGACGATCTCCTGCGCGATGCGGCCCGCCTCATTCCGATGGACGCGCCGCCGGTGATCCTGACCGGCGAATACATTCCGGAGAACTTTCTGCTCGCCTGCGATGACGGGCAATGGTCGCTCGCCGGCCTGTTCGACTTCGGCGACGTGCGGGCGGGGTGGCGCGACTACGACCTGCTCGGCCCCAGCGCCTTCATGGCGGCGGGCCGGCCCGGCCGGGTGCGCAGCCTGCTCGAAGGCTTCGGCTATGCGAAGCCGGACTATGCGCTCAAACGGCGCCTGATGGCCCTGATGCTGCTGCACCACGCCAGCGATCTCAACAGCCATATCTGCATCGAGGGCTGGCAGGACAAGGCGAAGGATCTCGTCGAGCTGCAGGACCTGATCTGGGCGATCTGATTGCACGGGGAGCCGCGACTGCTCCCCGTGGCTTGTCGCCTGCTAACCCTTGGACTGGATCAGTTGGGCCGCCTTGCTCAAGACGCCGATAACGGCGCTGAGCCCGGCCGGATGACCATTGCTGGCGCTGACCTGCTTGACCAGGCTCGCGAACACGGACCGGCACTGGGAAATTGCGGAGAGTGCCTGAGCCTTGTTGCTCGCAGCCCGTAACTGCGAGGCCGCGGTCTGCAACGCGCTACGTGCCTCGGGCGGATCATACCGGTTGAGGGTCCCGCTCATGCGATCCAACACGCCCGCGACGCAGTCGTATAGCACCTTGCCGGCGGTGGCGCTGCACGATTGCAGGCCGGCACTGCCGACGGCGGCGGCCGCGGCGGCTCCGCCTCCGGCGTACGCAGGGCCTGCCGCCGGCACAGCAGCTCCGACCAAGAGCAATACCAAGATGCTGCGCAGGCGCGCCTTCGTCGATCTGATCACGTCAATTCCGCAAGCCATGATGCAGTCCTCCCCTGTGCTATCCCTTGTCCTGTCAGTCCTATCCCTTGGCCTGAATCATTCGCGCCGCCTTCGCCAGCACGCCCGCGATCGACGAAAGTCCGCTGTCGCCCCATCCGGGCACCATCATTCCGTTCGCTGCCTTCACCTGCCGCAGCGCGCCGGCGATGGCGGCCTGACATTGCGTGATGGCGGAAAGCGCCTGCGCCTTGCTGTTCGCCGCGCGGAGCTGGCTGGCGGCCGTCAGCAGCGCCCGTTGCGTCTCGCCGACCCTGATCGAATTGACGTCATTGGCCATGCGCTCGAGCACGTCGGCAACGCAATTGTAAAGCGCCTTGCCCTGGCTGGTGTTGCAGCCGGACAGGCCGGACGTGGCGGTGGCCGCGGCGGCGTTCAGCACCGCCGATGCGGATGCGTCCCGGTCAGGCACCAGCGCCGCCAGCATCGTCAGCATGATCAGCGCCAGCATCCGCAGGCCGGTGCGGCGGAAGCCCCGGCGGGCTCCGAGAATCAGTGTCGTCATGAAAGTCCCCCTATCGCGGCGCTGTTGGCGTCACCGCGTTGCCTACCGTGAATTCGCACGGCACCGTCGTCAGCCTTGGTTCACCCTTAAGCGCGAACAAACGCTCCCACTGTGATCTGCGGCACACGACCCCGCTGGGCGCGTCCTCGACGATGACAACGGCATAGAGCCGGTCGCGCTTCTGGAACGCCTTGATGCTGGTATCCTCGGGAAAGGTCTGGAGCAGCGTGAGTATGCCGTGGCCGCTGTCGGCATCTGCGGCGATGCCCGCAATCCCCGAAATGGCGCGCCATTTGCCGCCCTCGATCGTTGCGCCGATGAAGGTGCCTTCGGTCACCGTGTTCTGGAGGATCTTCTGCTTGAGGAAATCAGGGCCGAGCTCGCCGCTCTGGCGTAGCCGGTTCTTCAGGCTCGGCGAATAGAAGATCTTGTCGGTGCCGCCCTGAAACACGATGGTCGTGCCTTCAGGCCCGCCCGCGATCAGGTTCTGGAATTCGCGCCCGCTCAGCACGCCCGCCGATGCCGGCGCGGGCAGGACCGCCGGCGCAACAGCCATCGCGAGCAGGCACAGGACCGGTCGGGATATCGAGCGGGGATTTTGACGGGGCATGGAGGGTGAAATCGATTTTTGAAAGTTCAATCTTAGATGTTGCGCAGGTCACTCGTCAATTTGATGAAGCCTGCGGTCGCCGCCCAACATGACAGGTTAACAGCATTTGCGTAACGTCCGGTGCGGATGACGGTGTGATGGTGCAGATGCGAAGAAGTGGTCTTGCGATCTTGGTTGCTATCGCTTTCGCGGTGCTGGCCGCTGCCGACGTGAGCCCCGCTCGTGCCGCGTCGGAGACGCGCAAGCCGGTGGCCGATTCGGCCCCGCGGCTGGCGCTGGTGATTGGCAATGCGCATTACGCCAAGCTCGGCACGCTCGCCAATCCCGGGCGCGATGCCGGGCTGATCGCGGACAGGCTGCGCCAGACCGGCTTCGAGGTCACTTCAGTTGCCGACCGCGACCTGAAAAGCCTTTCGCAGGACGTCGAGGAGTTTGCGCAGAAGGTGAAGGCGCGCGGTCCCTCGACCGTCGCCGTGCTCTATTATGCAGGCCACGGCGTCGAGAACGACGGTGCCAACTACCTCGTGCCCGTCAATGCCGACATCAAGAAGCGCGCCGATATCGTGCCGCAATCCCTCAGTGTCAAGCGCGTCGCCGATCGCCTGTCGAGCGCGGGAAATGCGCTCAACATCCTCATCGTCGATGCCTGCCGCGACAATCCGTTTCCGCCTGCTGTCGCTGCAAGTGCGGCCGGGCTGGTGCCGATGGGCGCCGTCTACGGCGTGTTCATTGCGTCAGCCACCGGCTCGGGAAAGACCGCATTCGACGGCGAGGACGGCCACAGTCCCTACACCAGGGCGCTCGCGGAAGCGATGATCGTACCTGGCGAGCGGCTGGAGGACGTCTTCAAGAGCGTGCGCCGTCAGGTGCGGCTTGCCACCGGCGAGCAGCAGATCCCCTGGGAGTCCACCTCGCTCGAACTCGACTTCTTCTTCGTGCCGCCGCCGCCCCCGCCAAGCCAGGCCGCGCAATTGCTCGCCGCCGCAAAGGAGACGGGCAATGTCGCGCTCTACGATCTCCTGATCGACCGCTTCCCGGCGAGCCCGGAAGCCATCGAGGCGCGCGCGGCCGCCGCCGCATTGAGAAAGGGTGCGTCCACCGGCGGGCCCGCCGCCGCCTCACTGGTGCTCGATCGCGCGCGGCAGACGCGCACGCCCGAAGCTTATGACCTTGTCGCCGCGCTGTTTCCGGACACGCCCGAGGCTGACGAGGCGCGCGGTGCGGCCTCACGCCTGCGCGAGATCACGGTGCTCGACAGCGCCGGGCCGATCTATGAGGGCCGCGAACTGGTGCAGCTGATTCAGGCGCAACTGGCGCGGCTCGATTGTTTCGCCGGGGAGCAGGGCGGGACGTTCGACACTGCCACCATCCAGGGCCTGCGCCGCGCCTCGCAGCTCTCCGACGAGCGCTTCCTCTGGTACCGGCCGACCATGGCAGCGCTACGCGCGCTAAAGAAGGTCGACAGCCAGGACGGCTGCGCCAGGCAGAAGACGGTCGCGGCGCCACGCTGCCTGCGGGTCAACAACGAGGACTTCTGCCAGTAGCGCTCACCAAATAGGCTGGCATCCTGCTTAGTTTATTTTTTGAGCAAATGTGTATCTTTGTATGCAATGCCTTCGATCTGGGCTTCTGTCGACGGTTAGGCATAGAGCTATATTCATTTGTAATTACAATATACTAGTCGCTTAATAAGCTCCCGTTAAGCTCTGGCACGAACCTTGCGAATCCAGTTCCAACCAGAAACTTTTGTGTTGGAGCGATTTCATGAAGCGCCGCGATTTCCTCAAGTCCGTTTCCGGATTGGCCGCTGGCGCGGCGCTTCCGGCCATGCCGTCGGTGATCTCCTCGGCCAAGGCTGATGCGCGTTCGGAGACGCTCCTGATCGTCTCCGAAGGCGGCCCCAACAATCTCGACATCCACGGCGTCGGCACCAACGTGCCCGGCTATGAGGTGTCCTGGAATTGCTACGACCGCCTGATCAGCCACGAGATGAAGAGCGGTCCCGGCGGCGTGCCCTATTACGACCGCGACAAGTTCAAGGGCGAGCTCGCCGAGGACATGAAGATCGGCGACATGTCGGTCACCTTCAAGCTGAAGAAGAACGCCAAATTCCACGACGGCGCGCCTGTCACCGCCAAGGACGTGAAGTGGTCGCTCGACCGCGCCGTCAGCGTCGGCGGCTTCCCGACCTTCCAGATGAGCGCGGGCTCGCTGACCAAGCCCGAGCAGTTCGTCGTGGTCGACGACGCAACGGTGCGGGTCGATTTCGCCAAGAAGGACAGGCTGACGATTCCCGACCTCGCCGTCATCGTGCCCTGCATCGTCAATTCCGAGTTGGTGAAGAAGAACGCCAGCGAGAAGGACCCCTGGGGTCTCGAATATACGAAACAGCAGACCGCGGGCTCCGGCGCCTACAAGGTGACGAAGTGGACCGCGGGCACCGAAGTCATCATGGAGCGCAACGAGGATTGGGTCGGCGGTCCCTTGCCGAAGATCAAGCGCGTGATCTGGCGCATGGTGCCGCAGGCCGGCAACCGCCGTGCGCTCTTGGAGCGCGGCGACGCCGACATCTCCTACGAGCTGCCGTTCAAGGATTTCCAGGAGATGAAGGCGAGCGGCAAGCTCAACGTGGTGTCGCTGCCGTTCTCCAACGGCATCCAGTATATCGGCATGAACGTCACCAAGCCGCCGTTCGACAACGTCAAGGTGCGGCAGGCCATCGCCTATGCGCTGCCCTACCAGAAGATCATGGACGCGGTGCTGTTCGGGCTCGGCAATCCCATGTTCGGCGCCGCCAAGGACAAGCCGACGGAAGTCGCCTGGCCGCAGCAGCACAAATACAACACCGACATGGAGAAGGCGAAGGCGCTTCTCGCCGAGGCCGGCTACGCCAACGGCTTCGAGACCACGATCTCGTTCGACCTCAATTTCGCCGGCGTCAACGAGCCGCTCTGCGTGCTGGTGCAGGAATCACTCGCCCAGCTCGGCATCAAGACCACCATCAACAAGGTGCCCGGCGCCAACTGGCGCACCGAATTGAACAAGAAGGAGATGCCGCTCTTCACCAACGTGTTCTCGGGCTGGCTCGATTACCCCGAGTACTTCTTCTACTGGTGCTATCACGGCAACAATTCCGTCTTCAACACCATGAGCTACAAGTCAGCGGAGATGGACAAGCTGATCGACGGCGCGCGCGTTGCGGCCGCAAGCGGCGACACCGCGACCTACGACACCGACGTGAAGGGCTTCGTCGATCTCGCCTACGCCGACGTCCCGCGCATCCCGCTGTACCAGCCCTTCGTCAACGTCGCGATGCAGAAGAACATCAGCGGCTACCAATACTGGTTCCACCGCCGCCTCGATTACCGCGCGATGGCGAAGGGGTGAGATAGGCGAGTAGGGAGTGGCGGGCTGGCGAATGGCGAATAGGGAGTAGCGAATGGTGATCAAACATCGCGGCCTTCATCCATTCGCCATTCGCTATTCGCCATTCGCGTGGCCGGTGCAGATCAAGGGATCCGCTGCATGTTAACAATGATCGGCAAGCGCCTGATGTTCGCGATCCCCTCGCTCATCGGCGTCGTCATCGTCACCTTCCTGCTGACGCGCGCGCTGCCGGGCGATCCCGCCGCGTATTTCGCCGGTCCCGCGGCGACGAAGGAGGCCGTCGAGCAGATCCGGAAAAAACTCGGCCTCGACCGGCCGCTGATCGAGCAGTTCTTCCGCTACACCAACGACCTCGCCCATGGCGATTTCGGCAACTCGCTCACCACGGGCCAGCCGGTCGCGGCCGAGATCCGCAACCGCCTGCCGGCGTCCGCCGAACTGACGCTGCTCGGCCTCATCGTCTCGGTCGTCATCGCCATTCCGCTCGGCGTGCTGGCGGCAACGCGGCCGGGATCATGGGTCGATCACCTCTGTCGGGTCACGACCACGGCCGGCGTGTCGCTGCCGGTGTTCTTCACCGGCCTCGTTCTCGTTTACGTCTTCTATTTCCGGCTCGGCTGGTCGCCGGCGCCGCTCGGTCGCCTCGACGTGTTCTACAGCGCGCCGCCGACGGTGACCGGCTTCTATCTGATCGACACGCTGATCGCGCGCGACTTGGAGGCGTTCCGCTCGGCGCTGAGCCAGCTCATCTTGCCGGCGACGACGCTCGCGATCTTCTCGTTGGCCCCGATCGCGCGCATGACGCGCGCCTCGATGCTCGCGGTGCTCGCTTCCGAATTTGTCCGCACCGCGCGCGCCAGCGGCCTGTCTCCGGCCACCGTCATCGTCACCTACGCCTTCCGCAACGCGATGCTGCCTGTGATCACCACGCTCAGCATGGTGTTCTCGTTCCTGCTCGGTGCCAACGTGCTGGTGGAAAAAGTGTTCGCCTGGCCTGGTATCGGCTCCTATGCGGTGGAAGCGCTGATCTCGTCGGACTTCGCGCCGGTGCAGGGTTTCGTGCTGACCATGGCGGTCATGTACGTGCTGCTCAATCTCGTGATCGACATTTTGTACGGCGTAATCGATCCGCGCGTCAGGTTGGAGGGCTAAATCATGAGCTCCGTTGCGCCTGCTGTTGAACCCGTTGGTCCTGCACGCACCTCGGGACTCGTCGCAATCCTCGAACAGACCCGCTACGTTCTCGGCGAGAACAAGGTCACGGGCTTCGCTTTCGCGCTGCTGATCGTGATCCTCATTGCCGCGATCTTCGGTCCCTATGTGGTGCCGTATGATCCGCTTGCCTCCGATACCGCGGCGGCGCTGAAGCCGCCCTCGGCCGCACACTGGTTCGGGACCGATCAGCTCGGCCGCGACATCTTCAGCCGCGTCGTCGTCGCGACGCGCCTCGATACCTTCATCGCGATCGCTTCCGTCGTGCTGGTGTTTCTGATGGGCGGCCTCGCCGGCATTGCGGCGGGCTATTTCGGCGGCTGGACCGATCGCATCGTCGGCCGCATCGCCGACACCATCATGGCCTTCCCGCTGTTCGTGCTCGCGATGGGCATCGTCGCCGCGCTCGGCAACACCGTGCAGAACATCATTCTGGCCACCGCCATCGTGAACTTCCCGCTCTATGCGCGCGTCGCGCGTGCGGAGGCCAACGTCCGCCGCAATGCCGGCTTCGTGCAGGCGGCGCGGCTGTCGGGCAACGGCGAATTCCGCATCCTGCTGGTGCATATCCTGCCCAACATCATGCCGATCATGATCGTGCAGATGTCGCTGACCATGGGCTACGCCATCCTCAACGCCGCCGGCCTGTCCTTCATCGGCCTCGGCGTCCGTCCGCCGACCGCCGAATGGGGCATCATGGTCGCGGAAGGCGCCGGCTTCATGGTGTCAGGCGAATGGTGGATCGCGCTGTTCCCGGGCCTTGCTTTGATGATCGCCGTGTTCTGCTTCAACCTCCTCGGCGACGGCCTGCGCGACATCGTCGACCCGCAGCGGAGGACGTGAGCGATGGTTTGCGTCGATTGCGAGCAGCGGAGCGCGCAGCTCACATGTGAGGAGGGCACCATCCTCTCATTCCCTCCCCCCTTGCGGGGGAGGGGCAGGGAGGGGGGTAGCCACGAACTCCGACCTTGCTTGGGGCCACCCCCCTCCCCAACCCTCCCCCGCAAGGGGGGAGGGAGCGAGAGAGGTGTGCCCGCCTCACACGCAAATTTCCCGCTGAAATTCTCCAATGATTCCAATGCCATTCTACTGTGCATGGGGTTGTTTTCGCCATTTTTGATCGGGAGGCCCTCATGACCGCCCAGCCCCTGCTCGACGTCCAGGACCTCACGGTCGAATTCACCACCCGCCGCGGCATCGTGAAAGCGGTGCAGCACGTCAACATCTCCGTCGCCAAGGGCGAGACGCTCGCAATCGTCGGCGAGTCCGGCTCCGGCAAGTCGGTGACCTCCTACGCGGTGATGCGCATCCTCGACCGGGCGGGGCGGATCGCCGAGGGCTCGGTGATTTTCTCGGGTATCGACGTGAAGGCGGCATCGGAAGACCAGATGCGCGATCTGCGCGGCCGCGAAGTCTCGATGATCTTCCAGAACCCGCGTGCGGCACTGAACCCGATCCGCAAGGTGGGCGACCAGATCGAGGACGTGCTGCGCACCCATGTGCAGCAGGCGATGGTTTCGGACCACGGAGAAAAGGCGATCGAGGCGCTGGAGCAGGTCAAGATCGCCCGTCCGCGCGAGCGCTACCACGCCTATCCGTTCGAACTGTCCGGCGGCATGTGCCAGCGCGTCGTCATCGCGCTCGCGCTGGCCTGCAACCCGCAACTGCTGATCGCGGACGAGCCGACCACCGGCCTCGACGTCACCACGCAGAAGGCGGTGATGGACCTGATCGTCGAGCTGACCAAGCGCCGCGCGATGTCGACCATCCTGATCACCCACGATCTCGGTCTCGCGGCAGCCTATTGCGACCGCGTCGTGGTGATGGAGAAGGGCCGGGTGGTCGAGACCGCGAAAGCCGCCGACATCTTCGCCAATCCGCAGCATCCCTACACCAAGAAGCTGATGCGAGCGACGCCGCGGCTCGGCGTGAGCTTGCGGGATCTGCTGCCGGAGGAGGAGGGGGCTTCCCAATCCGCAGCCGTCATGGCCGGGCCTGACCCGGCCATCCATCACGCTTCGCAAGACTCGTCTCAATCGATGGACCCCCGGGTCAAGCCCGGGGGTGACGAGACTTCGAAACCCCTTCTCCTCATCGATAAGCTGGTCAAGGAGTATCCCCGCCAGGGCGCCACCGCCGTGCTCGGAAAACTGTTCGGCCGCAAGCCGGCGCCGGAGCCGGATGTGTTCCGCGCCGTCGACGGCATCAGCTTCTCGATCGGCCATGGCGAGAGCGTCGGCCTCGTCGGCGAATCCGGCTGCGGCAAATCGACCACCTCGATGATGGTGATGCGCCTGCTGGACCAGACCTCCGGCCTGATCCAGTTCGACGGCGAGGACATCGGCGGCATCGCGCCCGCCTCGTTTGCCCGGCTGCCCCAGCGCAGCCGCATCCAGATGGTGTTCCAGGACCCGACCGACAGCCTCAACCCGCGCTTCACCGCCGCGCGCGCCATCGCCGACCCGATCATGCAGCTCGGCGACGTCAGGGGCCGTGACGCGCTCCGCGCCCGCTGCGAGGAGCTGGCCACCATGGTCGGCCTGCCGCACAATCTGCTCGACCGCTTCCCGCACCAATTGTCCGGGGGCCAGAAGGCCCGCGTCGGCATCGCCCGTGCCATTGCCCTGCATCCGAAACTCGTCATTCTCGACGAGCCGACCGCGGCGCTCGACGTCTCGGTCCAGGCCGTGGTCCTCAACCTGCTCCAGGACCTCAAGGCGCGGCTAGGTATGAGCTATCTGTTCGTCTCGCATGATTTGAACGTAGTGCGCTTGTTGTGCGATCGTGTCATTGTGATGCGGACGGGTCGAATCGTCGAGGAAGGCTCTTCCGAGCAGGTCTTGAGCGATCCGCAGGACGACTACACCAAGGAGCTGCTGACGGCGATCCCGCATCCGCCGTTGCCGGTGCATTGAGATTGTTTGGGAGCGTGATGGCCGAGCCGCTGGACGACTATATCGACGCTGTTTCCAAGGCGCTGGCACTGCCGGTCGAGGAGGCCTGGAGGCCGGCGGTTCGCGCCAATCTCGAAGTCTCGCTGCGGCTCGGCCGCCTCGTCGACGAATTCGCGCTGCCGGACGAGACCGAGCCGGCGCCGATCTTCACCGTCTGACGTCGCCATGACCACCAAGCCAGAGATGAGTGCTGCCGATATCGCCAAGGCGGTGGCGGGCGGCAAGATGTCCGCCCTCGCTGCCACCGAAGCCGCGCTTGCGCGCATCAAGCAGCACGACACCATCCTCAATTCCTTCACCGACGTCACCGCCGAGCGCGCCCGCGCCAAGGCGCGTGCGATCGACGCCGACATTGCCGCCGGCAAGGAGGTCGGCCCGCTCGCCGGTGTGCCCTTCGCGGTGAAGAACCTGTTCGACGTCGCGGGCCTGCCGACGCGTGCCGGCTCGAAGATCAACCGCGATCTCGCGCCCGCCAGGCGCGATGCCACCTTGATCGAGCGGATGGAAGCGGCCGGCGCGGTTCTGGTCGGCGCGCTCAACATGGGCGAATACGCCTACGACTTCACCGGCGAGAACGTCCATGACGGTCCCTCGCGCAATCCGCACGACACGACGCGGATGAGCGGCGGCTCGTCCGGCGGTTCGGGGAGCGCCGTCGGCGGCGCGCTGGTGCCGGTCGCGCTGGGCTCGGACACCAACGGCTCCATCCGCGTGCCGTCCTCGTTCTGCGGCATTTTTGGTTTGAAGCCGACCTATGGCCGGCTGTCGCGCGCGCGGTCGTTTCCGTTCGTCGCGAGCTTCGATCATCTCGGTCCGTTCGCGCGCTCCGTCACCGATCTCGCGCTCGCCTACGACGCGATGCAGGGGCCGGATGCCGACGATGCCGCCTGCACCACACGCGGTCTGGAGCCGACGGTGCCGCTGCTCGCCAATCCGGTTTCGGACCTGCGCATCGCGATCGCCGGCGGTTACTTCCAGAAGAACGTGTTTCCCGAGGCGGTCGAAGCCGTCGGCCGCGTCGCCAGGGCGCTCGGCGCGACGCAAATCGTCGAGGTGCCCGAAGCCGCCCGCGCCCGCGCGGCGGCTTACGTCATCTCCACCACGGAAGGCGCCTCGCTGCATCTCGATCGCCTGCGCAAGCGCCCGAACGATTTCGATCCCGCCGTGCGCGACCGGCTGATCGCGGGCGCCATGGTGCCGGCGCCGCTGGTGGACCGCGCGCAGAAATTCCGCCGCTGGTATCGCGCGCAGTTTTCCGAGATCTTCAAGTCGGTCGACGTGCTGCTCGCACCGGCAACGCCGTGCACCGCGCCGAAGCTGGGGCAGGTGAACTTCAATCTCGACGGCGTCGAATTGCCGGTGCGCGCCAATATCGGCATCCACACCCAACCGATCTCCTTCATCGGACTACCCGTCGTTGCCGTGCCGGTGCCGCTCGAGCCGCTGCCGATCGGCGTGCAGATCATCGCCGCGCCCTGGCGCGAGGACATCGCGCTGCGCGTCGCGCATGCATTGGAACGGATGGGCGTCGTATCCGCGCCTGCCCCGAGAGGATTCTGAGATGGAGATCGACCTCCCCGACGTGATCGCGGAAGTGAAAGCCGCGTTCGATCGCTATGAGCAGGCCCTCGTCACCAACGATGTCGCCGTGCTCGGCGAGCTGTTCCGCAACGATCCCCGCACGCTGCGCTACGGCATCGGCGAGAACCTCTATGGCTATGAGGCGATCTCCGGCTTTCGCGCCGGCCGCTCGCCGGTCGGCCTCAACCGTCGCACCGCGAAGACCGTCATCAGCAGCTATGGCCGCGACACGGCCGTGGCGTCCACCCTGTTCTATCGCGACACGGCGCCCGGCAAGGTCGGCCGGCAGATGCAGACCTGGATTCGCTTCCCGGAGGGCTGGCGCGTCGTCGCCGCCCATGTCAGCATCATCGACGAGTCGAAAGAGACCTGATCGAATGACGCTTGACGACCTTCCGCAGGGAACACTGCCGGCCGAGCCGGTGGTGCCGCGCGTCGACCGGGCACTGCCGTCGGTGCAAAAGGTCACGCGTGCCGAGGAGCTGCGACTTCAGCTTGCCGACGAGATCGTGCGCGGAGCGCTGGCTCCCGGCTCGCCGCTGGACGAGACCGACATCGCGCGGCGTTTCAACGTCTCGCGCACGCCGGTGCGCGAGGCGCTGCGCCAGCTGGTGGCGAGCGGCCTCGTCGAGGCACGGCCGCATCGCGGCGCGGTGGTGGCGCAGCCGTCGATCGAACGGCTGAAGAGCATGTTCGAGGCGATGGCGGAGCTCGAGGCGCTGTGCGCCGGCCTTGCCGCCGAGCGCATGTCCGCCGCTGAGCGCCACGGCCTGGAGGCGATCCACGAAGAGCTGCGTGTCCTCAGCTACACCGGCAATCCCGATCGTTTTCACGAGGTCAACGAGCGCTTCCACAACGCGATCTATGCGGGCTCGCAGAACGGCTATATCGCCGAGATCACGCTGGCGACGCGCGTGCGCGTGCAGCCGTTCCGCCGTGCCCAGTTCCGCAACCTCGGCCGTCTCGCCAAATCGCAAGCCGAGCACGACCGCGTCGTCGTCGCCATCATGCGCGGCGACAAGCAGGGCGCCGCCGCCGCCATGCGTGCGCATATCGAGCTGGTGCGCGGGGAGTACGAGATCTACGCGGTGTCGGTGTAGGGCACGACAGTCGCCACACACTCGCTGTCGTCCCCGCGAAGGCGGGGACCCATAACCACAGGGAGTAGTGTGAGGGAAAGTTCCCACTCCGAGTCATCGCATAACGACTTCCTGTGGGTATGGGTCCCGGATCGGCGCTCCGCTTCGCTGCGCTTGTTCGGGACGACGACGGTGTAGAATTCACGCCGTCGCAGCCTCCGCCATATACTTCCGCCAGCCGCCATAGGCAGTGATGTCTCGCGCCTCGCCCAGCACTTCCGGCTCGACGAGAAAGCCCTTCACGCTTCTGCCATCGGCCAAGCGAACAGTGCCGATCGCCATTGGCGCCGGAATCGCGTTGACGAACTTGCCGAACGCGGCCGACGACAGTGACCAGATCTCGAGTTCAATCGCAGAACCCTTGCCTGCTTCCACGCGCAGCATGCCGGGTTTCGGCGGCGTGGTCGGAAGCGCATAGAGCTTGTAGTCCAGCGCCGTCCTGGTCGCCTCGATCAGCTTTCCGTTCAGCGCCTTCAACTCGCCGTTCAGCGCCATGCCGGACAGATGCGCGCCGACGACGGCGATCGGGATCTCGTCGATGCCGCTTGCGGCAGGCGGCGTGAGCGCAGGTTGCGCCACGCCCTTTGCACCGACGCTCAGCTTGGTATCCGCATGGAACACGCGGCCGATGCTCGCAAGCAGCGCATCGCGGCCTGCGGGCGCCAGCAGCGTGATGCCAAACGGGATGCCGTCGGCGCGCATCGATGCCGGCACGGCGAGTCCGCAGAGGTCGAGCAGGTTGACGAAATTGGTGTAGGTGCCGAGCCGGCTGTTGAGCTCGATCGGGTTGGCCAGCACCTGCGCGGTCGTATACGCCGTCGGCGCCGTCGGCAGCACCAGCGCGTCGATATTGGCAAAGGTGCGCTCGGCGATCTTGCGCAGGCCCTGCAGGCGATAGAGCGCGGAGAAGGTATCTGCCGCCGTCAGCCGCGCGCCGGCGGCGGTGATCTCCCGCGTCACCGGAAGGATCGAGTCGGGTGCGGAGGCGAGCAGATTCTTGATCACGAGATAGCGCTCGGCGACCCAGGGCCCTTCATAGAGCAGCCGCGCCGTCTCGTAGAACGGCTCGAGATCGAATTCGACCAGCGTTGCGCCGAGCGCGGTCCAGCGCTTCAGCGCCTCGCCGTAAGCTGCTTCCGCCTTCCTGTCGCCGAAGAAGATCAGCTGCCCGTTGCGCGGCACGCCGAGGCGCAAATTTGCCGGAAACGGCGTGATCGCCCCAAGCGGCCGGTCGCGCGAGAACGGATCGGCCTGGTCCGGTCCCGCCATCACCGACAGCGCGAGCGCGGCATCGTCCACCGTCAAGGCGAAGACCGAGATGCAATCGAGCGTGCGGCAGGCCGGCACGAGTCCCGCGGTGGAGATCATGCCGAGGCTCGGCTTCAGCCCGACGATGTTGTTCAGCATCGCCGGCACGCGCCCGCTGCCGGCCGTGTCGGTGCCGAGCGTGAGCGGCACGAGGCCGGCGCCGACGGCGGTGGCCGATCCCGAGCTCGACCCGCCGGGAATCAGATCCTCGCGAATCGAATTTTTGGGAATGCCGTAGGGCGAGCGCACGCCGACGAGGCCGGTCGCGAACTGGTCGAGATTGGTCTTGCCGATGATGATGGCGCCGGCGGCGCGCAACCGCTCCACGGCAGTCGAGTCATGGGTCGGGGTATAGGAGAAGGCCGGGCAGGCCGCCGTGGTCGGAAATCCCAGCGCGTCGATATTGTCCTTCACTGCGACCGGGATGCCGTAGAGCGGCAGGCTGGCGGCATCCGCGCGCGCGGCAAGCTTTTCAGCCTCCGCGATCGCGTCCTTCTCGTCGCGCAGGCTGATGAAGACGGCGGGATCGTTGTGGTCGCGGATGCGCTGGTAGCTGCGCGCGATCGTCTGTGCCGGCGTGAGCGTGCCCGCGCGATGCGCGGCCACAATCGCGGCGATCGTTTCAGGCTGCTCAGCCCCCATTTTCAGCCCTCATGGCGACAAAACTCCGGCAACATGTCTTCACCCGGATCGAAGCAAGCGATGTGCCATTGTGTACAGAATCCGGGCAGCGCGGATGCTTCGGATACTATCGGAAGATCAGTAGGTTGGGGGATATTTCGGTGGCCGGGCGGGCCATCGCGCCAACGCCTTGTTCCGGGCATTTGCGCAAATTTTGGGCAGGCCTGGATCAGGTGAAGCCAGCGAGGATCTGGAGCAGCCGCTCCCGGTTCTCCTTGCCGATCTTCGCCTCGACATGCCGCTCGTGCTCGGCGGCGAGCCGCTTGAACTTCGCCAGCGCCGTCTCGCCCTGCGCGGTGAGATGCAGCGCGTGCGAGCGCCGGTCCGCCTTCGACTTGATCCGTTTCACGTATTTGCGCTGTTCGAGGCTGTCGAGCAGATGCACCAGCCGGGCGCGCTCGATGCCGAGGCGCTTGGCCACCGCCATCTGCGACAGGCCCGGATTGGCGCCGATCACCGTCAGCACCGAATATTGCGTCGGCCGGATGTCGACCCCGCCGAGCGTCTTGATGAAGTCCTGAAAGATCCAGATCTGGAAGCGCCGCACCGCATAGCCGGCGTGCCCGACCAGCGCGTCGAGCCCGATCTCGCCGGCGTCGTTCCGCCGCGCCGCGCCGTTGCCGGCGCGTTTGCGCGGCAGGCTGCCTGTCTCTCGATCGATTGCTCTATCCACGCATCGTCTCCGCAAACATCGCCGCGTCCCCTTCGCCTCTCCCCACTTGCGGGGAGAGGCCGGATCGCATCGCAAGATGCGATCCGGGTGAGGGGGAGCCTAGCGTCTCGATGGCTCGAGCGGAAGATTGTTGTTGACGACAACAATTGTCGTGCCCAACATTATGGCCAAAGCAGTCCGGAACGAGGCTGCGCCCGATCCCGGTCCGGGCGGAGGAGGAAACACATGACAGCCGCCTTACGCGGTGACGCGTCAAGTCTGTTCGCAGCGCCGAAGACGATCGCCGAGCATCGCGCCGACGGCAGCATCGTGCTGCGCTCGCCCGAACCGTTGCGCGACAGTGCGCGCTGCATCGGCGACTGGCTGGAGCAATGGGCGCGGCAGACGCCCGATGCGATCTTCCTCGCCGAGCGCGGCAATGTCGAAGCGCCATGGACCACCGTCACCTATGCGCAGGCATTGCGCCAGGTGCGTGGAGCGGCGTCGTGGATCCTGGCGCAAGACCTCAGCGCGGAACGCCCGCTCGTGATCCTCTCCGACAACAGTATCGACCATGCGCTGCTCGCGCTTGCCGCGCAGCATGTCGGCGTGCCTTCCGCTGCGATCTCGCCGGCCTATTCGCTGATGTCCAGGGATTTCGACAAGCTGAAGAGTATGATCGCGCTGCTCGAGCCGGGCGCGATCTACGTCGCCGCGACGAAGCCGTTCGCGGCGGCGCTGGCCGCGATCAAGCCGCTGCACCGCGCGCAGATCATCAGCGGCAAAGGCGATGACTCTGACGCACTCGCCTTCAGCACCGTTGCGGCAACGCCCGAAATTGCCGACGTCGCAAGAGCCTTTGCCGCGGTGACGCCGGACACGATCGCAAAATTCCTCTTCACCTCCGGCTCGACCGGCACGCCGAAAGCCGTCATCAACACCCAGCGCATGCTGACCTCCAGCCAGCAGGCCAAGGCGCAGACCTGGACCTTCCTCGGACACGCCAGCAGCGATCTCGTCATTCTCGACTGGCTGCCCTGGAGCCACACCTTCGGCGCCAACCACAATTTCAACCTCGTGCTGCGCAACGGCGGCTCGCTCTATATCGACGGCGGCAAGCCTGCGCCTGGTCTGTTCGCGACCTCGCTTGCCAACCTGAAAAGCGTGATGCCCACGGTCTATTTCAACGTGCCGCGTGGCTTCGACATGCTGATCGCGGCATTGCGCGGTGATGAGGAATTGCGCCGCCGCTTCTTCAGCGAGGTGAAATTCGCCTTCTATGCCGGCGCCGCGCTGCCGCAGAATCTCTGGGACGCGCTCGAACAATTGTCCATCCAGACGGTCGGCCGCCCACTGCCGATGGTGTCGGCCTGGGGCTCGACGGAAACCTCGCCGCTGGCGACCGACTGCCATTTCCTCGCCGAACGATCCGGCAATATCGGCGTGCCGATACCCGGCACCGAGTTGAAGCTCGTCACCTCCGGCGACAAGCTGGAGGTGCGCGTGCGCGGCCCCAACGTCACGCCGGGGTACTGGAAGGCGCCCGAGCTGACCAGGCAGGCGTTCGACGAGGAGGGCTTCTATCTCATCGGGGACGCGGTGAAGCTTGCTGATAGCGCGCGGCCGGAGCGCGGCCTGTTCTTCGACGGCCGTGTCGCGGAAGACTTCAAGCTCAATTCCGGCACCTGGGTCAGTGTCGGCACGCTGCGCCTCGCCGGCATCGCCGCGCTGGCGCCGCTCGCGCAGGATATCGTCGTCGCCGGTCACGGCGGCGACGAGGTGCGCTTCCTGGTGTTCCCGAACATCGCGGCGTGCCGCACGCACGCCGGTCTGCCCGAGACGGCTGATGTGAATGATGTGCTGGCCCATGACAAGGTCAGGACCGCAATCGCACAGGGCCTTGCGAAGCTGAAGCAGCAGGGCGCCAATTCCTCCGGCCACGCCACGCGTGCGCTGCTGCTTGCCGAGCCGCCGTCGGTGGACGGCGGCGAGATCACCGACAAGGGCTACATCAACCAGCGCGCCGTGCTGACGCGCCGCGCCGAGGCGGTGGCGCGGTTGAATGATGATGCGGCGGGCGAGTGGATCGGTCTGTAGCCATTGGCAGATCGAGTCGGAGTGAGGTCGCGCTCTCTCCACATCGTCATTGCGAGCGCAGCGAAGCAATCCAGGGTCTTTCCGCGGAGGGATTCTGGATAGCTTCGCTGCGCTCGCAATGACGAAGATAGGGGCGGGCAGCTCGCTAAATAGGCCAGCCAACCTGCCGCAATATCCTGCCTGATTCTTTTGTTGCCTAAGCAACTAATTTGTGCGAACCGTTCCAGACAGGGATGACGGTGGAGGAACCGCCGCGTCTGATCTCGGAGGAAACAATGCTCGGCAGGACTGGTGCTGCGGGCAAATACTGGCGCATGCCTGAAAGCGGCGATACGGCGCGCTTCACGCGCGGTGCGTCAGGTCGTGCTGCTGTCCGTCACCGCGCCGAGATTTTCGTGCAGCCGGCGGAGCAGATCGATCAGCACCTCGCGCTCGTCCTTGCTGAGGCAGGACAGCAGGCGCCGTTCGCGCTCGAACGCCGCGACGATCACCTTGTCATGGGTGGCGCGGCCTCTCGCCGTGAGCGCGATCGAATGGGTGCGGCCGTCATTCGGGTCGGTGCGGATCGACACCAGCCCGCGCTTCTCGAGGCCGGCCAGCGTCCGGCTCACCGGACCCTTGTCAAAGCCGATGACGTGGCAGATCCGCGAAGCGGGAATGCCGGGCTCGATCGCCAGCAGCGACATGATCCGCCATTCCGTGACGTTGACGCCGAACTCTCGCTGGTAGAACGCGGTCGCGCTGTTCGAGAGCTTGTTGGCGATAAAGGTGATGAACGCCGGGACGTAACGGTCGAGATCGAGCGTCGGCCCGGTCTCGGCGGGCGCGGGCTTTTGGCGGGCTCTGGTCGAAGACGGCGGCATGTCGGGCTTTTGACTCGTGAGGTGCCCGAAGACCTAAGGGCAAGCGCGGCCGTTTCACAAGATCAAAATGAGGGAGGACTTCAATGAGCGCATTTGGCTCCGCCGTATCAGGCGTCCCGCACCTCAACGTCGATCCCTTCGACATGAATTTTTTTGCCGACCCCTATCCGACGCACGAGCTGCTGCGGGAGGCGGGACCGGTGGTCTATCTCGACAAGTGGAACGTCTATGGCGTGGCGCGCTATGCCGAGGTCCATGCCGTGCTGAACGATCCCGCGACGTTCTGCTCCAGCCGTGGCGTCGGCCTCTCCGACTTCAAGAAGGAGACGCCGTGGCGGCCGCCGAGCCTGATCCTCGAGGCCGATCCGCCCGCGCACACGCGCACCCGCGCCGTGCTGTCAAAGGTGCTGTCGCCGACCGTGATGAAGCAGGTGCGCGACCGCTTTGCCGCGGCGGCGGAGGAACGGGTGGACGCGCTGATCGAAAGGCGCAGCTTCGATGCGATCACCGACCTCGCCGAGGCCTATCCGCTGTCGATCTTCCCGGATGCGCTCGGGCTGAAATCCGAGGGACGCGAGCATCTGATTCCCTATGCGAGCGTCGTGTTCAACGCGTTCGGGCCGCCCAACCAGCTGCGCCAGGAGGCGATCGCGCGGTCGACGCCCCACCAGGCCTATGTTGCCGAGCAATGCCAGCGCGAGAACCTCGCGCCCGGCGGGTTCGGCGCCTGCATTCATGCCCAGGTCGACGAGGGCGCCATCACCGCCACCGAAGCGCCGCTGCTGGTGCGCTCGCTGCTCTCGGCCAGTCTCGACACCACCGTCAATGGCATCGGCGCGGCCGTCTATTGCCTCGCGCGCTTTCCGGATCAATGGCAGCGCCTGCGCGGCGATCTCACGCTCGCGCGCAGCGCCTTCGAGGAAGCGGTTCGTTTCGAAAGCCCGGTGCAGACCTTCTTCCGCACCACCACGCGTGAGGTCGAACTGTCAGGCGCGACGATCGGCGAAGGTGAGAAGGTGCTGATGTTCCTCGCCGCCGCCAATCGCGATCCGCGCCGCTGGGACAAGCCCGACAGCTACGACATCACCCGCCGCTCGTCCGGCCATGTCGGCTTCGGCTCCGGCATCCACATGTGCGTCGGCCAGCTCGTCGCGCGCCTCGAAGGCGAGGTGATGCTGACGGCGCTGGCGCGGCGCATCGCGAAGATCGAGATCACGGGCGAGCCGAAACGCCGCTTCAACAACACGCTGCGCGGGCTCGACAGCCTGCCGGTCTCCATCACCCCGGCCTGACGAGGAGCCTCGATGCCCGCCATTACTTTCATCCATGCCGACGGCAAGTCCGACCGCGTCGAGACCTCAGGCGGCGAAAGCGCCATGCAGGCCGCGACCCGCCATGGTCTCGACGGCATCCTGGCCGAGTGCGGCGGCAATGCCATGTGCGCGACCTGCCACGTCTATGTCGACGAAGCCTGGCTCGCGCGCCTGCCCGCAATGGCTGATGACGAAGACGCGCTGCTCGACGGCGCCGCCGCCGAGCGGCTGCCGAACAGCCGGCTGTCCTGCCAGATCATGATCACGCCCGCGCTCGACGGACTGGTGCTGAGACTGCCGGAACGACAGGTCTGAATTCCAGAACGTGCCGGCGACGACCGGCGCGACACGCAAAGGGGAGGGAATAATGAAACACCTGAAATGGACGCTCGCGCTGGCCGCAAGCCTCGTGAGCGGCGTGGCAAGCGCCGAAATTTCCGACAATGTCGTGCGCATCGGCGTGCTCAATGACATCTCCGGCATCTTCCAGGACACCAACGGCATGGGCTCGGTCGAGGCCGCGCGCATGGCGGCCGAAGATTTCAACGGCGGCGGCAAGAACATCAAGGTCGAGATCGTCTATGCCGACCACCAGAACAAGGCCGATGTCGGCAACGCCATCGCGCGCAAATGGCACGATGTCGAGGGCGTCGATGCCATTGTCGACGTGCCGAATTCTGCGGTCGGCCTCTCCATCAACACGCTCCTGCGCGACAGCCGCATGACCTTCCTGGCGTCGTCCACGGCGAGCTCGGATCTCACCGGCAAGGCCTGCTCGCCCAACACCATCCAGTGGGTCAACGACACCTGGGCGACCGGCAACACTACGGCGGCCGCGATGGTGTCGCGCGGCGGCAAGGACTGGTACTTCCTCACGGTCGATTTCGCGCTCGGCAAGGGCATCGAGGCCGAAGCGCAGAAATATATCGAGGCGCATGGCGGCAAGGTGATCGGCTCCTCCAAGCACCCGCTCGGCACGTCGGACTTTGCCTCCTTCCTGTTGCAGGCGCAGAGCTCGAAGGCGCAGGTGATCGGCCTTGCCAATGCCGGCGGCGACACCATCAACGCGGTGAAACAGGCCGCGGAGTTCGGCATCCAGCAAAGCGGGCAGAAGCTCGTCGCCTTCCTGCTCTTCATAAACGACGTCCACGGCATGGGCATCAAGGTCGCGCAGGGCTTGCAGCTCATGGAAGCCTTCTACTGGGACATGAACGACGACACCCGCGCGTTTGCCAAGCGCTTCGGTGCGCGGCCGGGGATGAACGGCAAGATGCCGAGCGGCAACCAGGCCGGCGTCTACGCCTCCACCCTCGCCTATCTCAACGCCGTCGCCGCGACCGGCAGTGACAACGCCAAGAACGCGGTGCCCGAGATGAAGAAGTTCAGGGGCAAGGACAAGCTGTTCGGCGACACCGTCATCCGCCAGGACGGCCGCGTCGTGCATCCCATGTATCTGTTCGAGGTGAAGAAGCCGGAGGAGTCGAAATATCCGTACGATTATTACAAGCTGGTCTCGACGATCCCGGCGGAGCAGGCGTTTCGGCCGCTGGCGGAGGGCGGGTGCGAGTTGGTGAAGTAGCTGCTCTTTGCCTCTCCCCGCTTGCGGGGAGAGGCCGGATTGCATCGAAGATGCAATCCGGGTGAGGGGGGCGCTTCCGCGAGTTTGATGTCCGCGGAAGTGACGGTCTTTCAACAGGTCATTGCTCGCAATGACGATGGGGGAACATCGAAGGATTCGACTCTCACTGTCCCCGCGGAGACTCCCCCTCACCCCAGCCCTCTCCCCGCAAGCGGGGAGCGGGAGAAGCCTCACCCCACCACCTTGCTGCTGCCCTGCGTGATCAGCCGTGCGGCGCGCTGGTCGCGGGCGTAGATCCAGAGCCAGCTGAGGGCGACGCTGAGGCGGTGGCGGAGGCCGATCAGGAAGTAGATGTGGGCGATGCCCCAGATCCACCACGCGATCGTGCCGCGCAGCTTGATGCGGCCGAAGTCGATCACGGCGAGGCGCTTGCCGATCTGCGCGAGGCTGCCGGCGTGCTTGTAGCGGAATGGGCCTTTGTTCTCGCCGCGTAGCCGCGCCTTGATGGTTTCGGCGACATGCTTGCCCTGCTGCTTGGCGGCCGGGGCGATGCCGGGTACGGGCTTGCCCTCCCAGGCGTTGATGCTGACGGTATCGCCGATCGCAAAGATTTCGGGATGGCCTGGAATCGTCAGGTCGTCTTCGACCTGTACGCGTCCGGCGCGATCGGCCGGCGCGCCGAGCCATTCGGCGGCGGGCGAAGCGCGCACGCCCGCGGCCCAGATTCTTGTCTTTGCCTCGAGCAGCTTGCCGCCGAACACCACGCCCTCACGATTGATCTCGGTGACGGGCTGTCCCAGCACCACCTCGACGCCGATCTTCTCCAGCGAGGCCTGCGCGTAAGCCGAGAGGTCGTCGGCGAAGCCGGCGAGCACGCGCGGCCCTGCCTCGATCAGCACCACGCGCGCCTTGGTCGTATCGATGTTGCGAAAGTCGCCCGGCAGGGTGTGGTGCGCCATCTCCGCGATGGTGCCGGCGAGCTCGACGCCGGTCGGGCCGGCGCCGACGATGACGAAAGTGAGCCGCGCCGCGCGCCGCGCCGGATCGGTCTCGCGTTCGGCGCGCTCGAACGCCACCAGGATGTGACGGCGCAGTGTGGTGGCATCCTCCAGCGTCTTCAGGCCGGGCGCGAACTGCTCCCACTCGTCATGGCCGAAATAGGCGTGACGCGCGCCGGTCGCGAGCACCAGCGTGTCGTAGGGCACCTCGCTGCCGTCGTCGATCAGCACGCAGCGCCTCGTCGCATCGACGCCGCTCACGGTCGCGAACAACGTCGTCACCTCGCGTCGGTCGCGCATGAGATGGCGCACCGGCCAGGCGATCTCGCTGGTGGCAAGCGAGGCGGTGGCGACCTGGTAGAGCAACGGCTGGAACAGATGATGATTGCGGCGGTCGATCAGCGTGATGTCGACCGGGGCGCCCGCGAGCCGGTAGGTCGCCTCCAGCCCGCCGAAGCCGGCGCCGACGATGACGACGCGATGGGGTGTGGTGGTCATGATACGCCCTCGACTCTCGCTGCTTCTCTGCTTCATTTAAGTGCGGAAAGTGACCCGCGGTCCAATAGCCGTCATCAATCGCGGAATAGGCTGGGCGTATCGTCATGCTGCGAAAAAGCGCCGCAGCCTTGGACCAGGCCTTGGCCGAAGTGAGTAGAATTATATTTCTTGCCATCGCCGATGGGGGCGAAATATGGTGCAGGGCGGGCGCTGAGCCATTGGCGGCTCGACAGATTTTGCGTTCAATAGAGACAGGCCCGGGGCGGCGATCACCCCGTTTCCGGGATCAATAATAAGGAGGGGAGTGGTTATGAGGACGGCATTCTGGCTGGCGGGCGCAGCGGCGCTGGTGCTGGCAAATCAGGCATTCGCCGGCGACACCATCAAGATCGGTTTCGTCTCGACCTTCAGCGGCCCGACCGCCGTGATCGGCAACGACATGCGCAACTCGTTCGAGCTGGCGCTGGATCATCTCGGCCGCAAGATGGACGGCAAGCCGGTCGAGGTGATCTACGAGGACGATCAGCAGAAGCCAGATGTCGGCAAGCAGAAGACCGAAAAGCTGGTGCAGTCCGACAAGGTCGATTTCATCGTCGGCTACATCTGGTCCAACGTGCTGCTGGCCTCGCTGAAAACGGCGGTGGACTCGCAGACCTTCCTGATCTCGGCCAATGCCGGCCCGTCGCAGATCGCCGGCGAGCTCTGCTCGCCTTACGTGTTCTCGACCTCCTGGCAGAACGACCAGACGCCGCAGGCCATGGGCCTGTACATGAACCAGAAGGGCATCAAGAACGTCTTCCTGATCGGGCCGAACTATGCGGCGGGCAAGGACATGCTGGCCGGCGTGAAGAGCACGTTCAAGGGCCAGGTGATCGGCGAGGAGTATACGGTGTGGCCGAGCCAGCTCGACTTCTCCGCCGAGCTCTCCAAGGCGCGTAACTCCAAGGCGGACGCCATCTTCGTGTTCTATCCGGGTGCGGCGGGCGTGCAGTTCCTCAACCAGTATACCCAGGCCGGCCTGAAGCAGCAGATCCCGCTCTACACTGCCTTCACCATCGACGAATTGTCGCTGCCGCTCCAGAAGGACAACGCGCTCGGCGTTCCCGGCGCGCAGCAATGGGTGAACGACCTGCCGAACGAGGAAAACAAGCGCTACGTCGCTGATTACCGCAAGAAGTATACCGGCCTGCGGCCGAGCTTCTACGGCGCCCAGACCTATGACGCCGCCCAGCTCATCAACAGCGCGGTGGTTGCGGTGAAGGGCGACACCAGCAAGAAGGACGCGATGAAGGCCGAGATGGAGAAGGCCAACTTCAAGTCGCTGCGCGGTGCGTTCAAATACGGCAACAACCACATCCCGGTGCAGAGCTTCTACCTCCAGGACGTGGTCAAGGATGCCGACGGCCAGCTCGCGCTGAAGACGGTCGCCACCATCGTCGAGAACGACCAGGATCGCTTCCATCAGAAGTGTCAGATGAAGTGAGGTCTGTCTTCCCCCTCTCCCCGCTTGCGGGGAGCGGGTCGGGGTGAGGGGCTCTCGCCACGGGCGATCCCGTTACCGTATTCCCGCGCACTCTCCTCGTCATTGCGAGCCAACGGGTCCGCGCGAAGCGCGGCCCGATGACAGGCTCCGCGAAGCAATCCAGAGTCTTTCCCCGGAGGGATTCTGGATTGCTTCGCTGCGCTCGCAATGACGTGTTGAGCGGCCGTTGCTCCTGATTGTCATGAGACTCGCGGAGACTCCCCCACACCCGGAATTCAAGCTGTGCTTGAATTCCGGCCTCTCCCCGCAGGCGGGGAGAGGCGAAGGCCTACATCCGCGGCATGCTCGCGGGCCGCACTTCGCGCGACTGCGCCGCAAGCCTGATCCCGGCATTGGCCGCGCCAAACCCCTGATAATTCCTCCGCTCGACGATCTCGAAGAAGAAGCGCTCGTCGAAGATGTGGGTGTAGACCTGGAAGAACTCGCCGTCGCCCTCGCGGTCGTAGAGGATGTGGTTGGCGCGCAGCTGCGCCATCAGGTCGGGCGCGAGGTCGTATTTGGCTTCGATGTCGTCGTAATAATTGTCGGGAATATCCAGAAAGTCCGCGCCGCGGGCGCGCATCGCGGCGACCGCTGCAAAGATGTCCCGGCACGCAAACGCGACGTGCTGCACGCCCGAGCCGAAGAACTCCGAGATGAATCGGGCCGGCAGGGTGCGGTTGGCGGAGGAGCCGTTGAGCACGAAACGCAGGCTCTGGTCGCCGTTGATGATGGCCTGGCTCTGCACGAGGCCTCTGGGATCGGCGATCTCCATCTGCGGCAGCCGCTTGAGGTCGAGGATGCCGGTGTAGAACAGCAGCCAGGACAGCATCTCGTCATAGGGCATCGACTGCGCGATGTGGTCGACGGCGAGCAGCGCGTCTGCACGCGCATCGCTCGCAACCGGTTCGAAATCGGTGTCCCAGTTCTTGCCGGCCTGATCGAGGAAATAGAGCAGGCTGCCGCCGACGCCGTGGATCGCGGGGATCTCCAGCTCGCCCGGCCCGACCGGCTGGTAGAAGGTGCGCGCCTTCAGTGTCTCGGCGCGCTGCATGGCAAGGCCGGCATTGTCGACATCGAGCGCGATGGCGCAGACGCCGGGGCCGTGCGTGACGTAGTGCGAATGCGCAAAGCCGTCGGTCTCGCAATTGATCACGAGCTCGACCTTGCCTTGCGACCAGCGCTCCACCGCCTTGCTGCGATGCTTGCCGGTCTTGCGGAAGCCGAGCTGTCCGAACAGGCGCGCGAGATCGGTCGCCTTGGTCTCGTTGACGGCGAATTCGATGAAGCCGGTGCCGTGGCTCTTGGCCTTCGGTGCCAGCGGCTCGCTAACGAGCTTCGGCCAATCCGGTGCGAGCTGGTCCTCCAGCAGGATCAGCGAGCGCAGGCCGTCGATGGCGGTCTGCGCGGCCGAGCCTGCGCGGAACTGGTCGTTGAAGATCTCCAGCGACAGCGGCCCGGCATAGCCGGTCGCCGCGATCGCCGCCATGAATTCGCCGACCGGCAGATCGCCCTGGCCGGGGAACGAGCGGAAGTGCCGGCTCCACGACAAAATGTCGAGCTCGAGCTTCGGCGCATCGGCAAGCTGCACCAGAAAGATCTTGTCGCCGGGGATCGAGGCCATCGCGCGGACTGGAAAGCCCGGGGCGAGTGCATGAAAACTGTCGAGGATGACGCCGATCGCGGCGTGGTCGGCGCGCCGCACGATCTCCCAGGCGTCGCGGTAGTCGTTGACGTGCCGTCCCCACGCCAGCGCCTCGTAGCCGACGCGCAAGCCCCGCTTGGCCGCGCGATCGCCGAGCTCGCGAAAATCATCCGCGGCGCGGTCGATGCCGCCGAGCGAGCTGGGGGAGACGTTGGAGCAGATCAGCAGCAGGTCGGTGCCGAGCTCCTGCATCAAATCGAACTTGCGTTCCGCGCGGGCAAAGTTGCGCGCGCGCTGCGGCTCCGGCATGCCCTCGAAATCGCGGAACGGCTGGAACGCGCAGATCTCCAGATCGAGGTCGCGGCATAGCTTTGCGATGTCGCGCGGGCCTGCGCCGAACGACAGCAGGTCGTTCTCGAAAATCTCGACCGCGTCGAAGCCGGCGGCGGCGATGGCGCGGAGCTTTTCGTCGAGGGCGCCTGAGAGGGAAACGGTGGCGATCGAGCGCTTGTTCATGCTGCCTGCTCCATGATCCGCCCCGGTGAGATTGTCTGGCCCGTGCGCGCGGCCTCGCTGACGGCTTCGACGACGGCGAGCGTTCCCATCGCGTCTTCGGCCGGGATCAGCGGCTGTTCGCGGCCTGCAATGACTGCGCAGAAATGCCGGAGCTGCTCGACCAGCGGATCGAAGGCGGCCGGTACAACGGTCTCGCGCGACAGCGGGGCGTACCAGCCGGGCTGCCGCGCATAGGACCACAGCTCCATGTTTGGCACCGACAGTGATCCCGCGGTGCCGGAGAAGATGTAGCAGGGCTGGTCCTGTTTGGGATAAGCGGGGTTCTCGCCCGATGTCAGTTCCCAGCTCCATGGCGCCGGCGTTGCATCCGACACGGTCACCGTCCCCAGCGCGCCACCCGCGAAGCGCAGCAGCAACGCTGCGGTGTCCTCGACGGCGAAGCCGCGGGCCCTGTTCGAGGTCAGCGCCTGCACCTCGGCAATCTCGCCGCAGATGAAGCGGAGGTTGTCGATGTCATGGATGAGGTTGATGAGCAGCGGCCCGCCGCCCTGCTCGCGCCGCCAGGCCACCTCGAAATAATCGTCGGGCTTCTTGAGTAGCCACAATCCGACCACGGCGGTGAGCTGGCCGAGCCGGCCGGTTGCGACGGCCTCGCGCGCGGCCTTGATGATCGGATTGTGCCGGCGATGGTGGCCGACCAGCATCGGAACGCCGGTTCGCTTGACGGCCGCGCAGAGGCGCTGCGCGGTGGCAACCGTGTCCGTCACCGGCTTCTCGATCAGCGCAGGCACGCCCGCCGCCGCGCAGTCGAGCGCCATCGGCAGGTGCAGCGTGTTGGGTGAGGCGATGATGAGGCCGTCGGGCTTTTCCTGCTCCAGCAATGCGCGGTGATCGGCATACCAGGGCGTATTGCGCGCTTGCGCATAGTCCTTCGCGGCAGGCGAGGGGTCGGCGATGCCGGAGAGCTCGCAGTCCGGCGATGCCGCGATCAACTCTATATGACGGCGGCCGATCAGGCCGGCACCGGCAACGCCGATGCGCATTCGCGCGTTCATGCCGCGGTCTCCTCCATGGCGCCGCCGAGGAAGAGTTGCCCGATGCGGGGATCGTTCAGGATGCGCTTCGCGCCGTCGACCATGCGGGTCTGGCCGAGTTCGAGCACGATGCCGATATCGGAGATCTCCAGCGCCGAGCGCGCGTTCTGCTCGATCATCAGGATGGTGACGCCGCGCTCGCGCAGGCTCTTGAGGATGTCGAAGGTCTGCTGCACCATCAGCGGCGACAGGCCGATCGAAGGCTCGTCGATCAGCACCAGCTTTGGCTCGAGCAGCAGCGAGCGGGCGATCTCGAGCTGCTTCTGCTCGCCGCCCGAGAGCGTGGACGCCTGCTGTGCCGACTTGCGGCGCAGCGCCGGAAACAGGTCGAGTGCCGCCTCGATCCGCCTGGGCAGGTCGAGACCCTTCCCGGCGGCGACGCCGCCGAGCTCGATGTTGTGGCGCACCGACAGCTCGGGGAAGATGTTGCGGCCCTGGGGCACGTAGCAGATGCCGGCGTTGAGCAGCGCGCGCTGGCTCAAGTTCGTGACGTCGCGATTGGCAAAGCTGATCTTGCCCTCGCGCAGCTTGAGCAGGCCGAAGATCGCCTTGAACACGGTCGACTTGCCGGCGCCGTTGGGGCCGATGATGGTGGTGATGGTGGCTTGCGGAACGGAAAACATCGTGCCGTTCAAGATCGTCATCTTGCCGTAGCCGCCGACGAGATTGTGAACCGAGAGGATCGGGTCGCTCATGGCTCGTGCCCTCAATGTCCCAGATAAGCTTCGATCACGGCCGGGTTCTTGCGGACCTCGTCCGGCCGTCCCATCGCCAGCACCTTGCCTTCCGCCATCACCATCACGCGCGAGCACAGCGACATCACGAACTCCATGTTGTGCTCGATCACGACGAAGGTGGCGTTCTTCTCGCGGTTGATCGCCACCAGCCGGTCCTTCAGGTCCGCCAGCATCGACGGGTTGACGCCGCCGGCGGGCTCGTCGAGCAGCACCAGGCGCGGGCCGCCCATGAAGGCCATGGCGGCATCGAGCAGTTTCTGCTGGCCGTAGGACAGGCCGCCGGCAGGTTCAGCGGCGAGATGATCGAGCTTGAAGAAGCCGATCATCTGGTTGGCGGCCTCCGTCAGCCCGGCATCGGAGCGGCCGACCAGGCGCGAGGCCATGTTGCCCTGGTGCTCCTGGCCGGCGAGGATCAGGTTCTCGCGCACCGACAGTTTTGGAAACACCTGCAACAGCTGGAAGGTGCGGCTGACCCCGAGCTTGTTGAGCTCGGAGGGACGCAGGCCCGTGACCACCTTGCCGTCGAGCTTCACCTCGCCGCCGGTCGGCGTGAGCTGGCCGAGGATGCAGTTGAACAGGGTGGACTTGCCGCAGCCGTTCGGCCCGATCAGGCCGAGGATCTCGCCTTCGCGGACGTCGAAGCTGACGTCGGCGACGGCGCTGATGCCGCCAAAATTCTTCTTGATGTTGGTGACTTCGAGGACCGCACTCATTGCACCGTCTCCAGCCGGGATTTCGCGACGGCGCGCAGCGCGGAGGCCGCCTTGGTGCGGCGCTCGGCGAGATAGCGGTCGAGGATTCCCAGAATGCCGGTCGGCGACCAGATCAGCAGCAGCATCACCGCGATCGCATAGAGCATCAGATAATACCCTTCCGTGAAGCGCAGCCATTCCGGCAGCAGCACCGCGATCATCGCCCCCAGGAAGGGACCGAAATAGAAGCCGGCGCCGCCGACGATCACCATCATCAGGAGATCGAGCGAGAGCGACAGGTTGAACGGCACGGGATCGATATATTGCGTCAGCGGCGCATAGAGCGCGCCGGCGACGCCGCCGAGCGCCGAGCCGATCGCGAACGCCATCAGCGTGTAGCGCCGCGTGTCGATGCCGAGCGATTGCGCCCGCAGCGGGTTTTCGCGCAGTGCCATGAAGGCGCGGCCCCAGGGCGAGCGGATCAGCCACCACACCGCGATCGAGACGATCGCGAGCGAGCCGAGGCAGACATAGTAGAAAGGCAGCGGCTTGTTGGTCGCGATGCCAAAGATGTGCGGGCGCGGAATGTTGGAGATGCCGTAGATGCCGCCGGTGAGCCAGCTCTCGTTGCGGAACACGAGGAAGGCGAGGGTGGAGAAGGCGAGCGTGACGAAGGCGAGGTAATGGTGCTGCACGCGCAGCGCGGGATAGCCGAGCACCCAGCCGACGCCGAAGCTCAAGAGAACCGCGACCACGATCGCGGCCGGCAACGGCCAGCCATGCGTGGTCATGATCGCCGCCGCATAGGCGCCGATGCCGACGAAGGCGCCCTGGGCGAGCGAGACCTGGCCGGCATAGCCGAGCGTGAGGTTGAGGCCCATCGCGGCGATGGTCATCACCGCCCACTGGCTCAGGATGAACAGGCCGTAGCGGTTGAAGTTCATGGGGACGATGATCAGGCCGGCGATGACGATGAGGCCGAGCACGATCTTGAGGGGTTTGCCAAATCCGCTCATACCGTGCGCTCCTCGGCGCGGCCGAGCAGTCCTTGCGGCCGGAACAGGATGACGACGATCAGGAAGATCAGCGGCACCGCCGCGCGATACTGGGTGGAGACGTAGCTTGCCGCGAGATTGTCGAGCACGCCGATCAGGAGGCCGCCGGCGATCGCGCCGCGCACCTGGTTGAAGCCGCCGACGATCGCCGCGATGAAGGCGGCCTGGCCCAGCACCTCGCCGGACGAGAATTTTGCCAGATAGATCGGCGTGATCAGCAGCGAGGCCAGCGCCACCAGGAAGGCGTTGATCAGGAAGGTCAGGAGGATCATGCGCTCCACCGGCACGCCGATGATGCGCGCCACGGTCGGGTTCTGCGCCGCCGCCTGCATCTGGTGGCCGAGCGAGGTGCGGTTGAGGAGCGAGGTCAGGCCGAAGACCGCAAGAATGGCGACGACGAGGACGCCGATGCTTTGCAGCGAGACGGCGTGGCCGAGGATGGAGATATCGCCGGTCGGCACGATCGAGGGGAAGGGCGAGGCCTCCGCGCTGAAGAACTGCTTCACCGATTCCTTGATGCCGATCGCCAGCGCCATGGTCGCGATCGCCAGCGGCAGCACGCCATGGCGCATCATCGGATCGACCAGCAGCATCTTGAAGGCGAGGCCGAGCAGGATCATCGAGAGCAAAATGCCGAGGATGATCGCGAGCCAGAACGGCGCGCCGGCATGCATCGCCGCCAGCATCAGGAACGCCGGCAGCATCACGAACTCGCCTTGCGCGAAATTGATGGTCTGCGACGTCTGCCACAGCAGCGTAAAGCCGACCGCGACCAGTGCATAAATCGCGCCGGTGGCAAGTCCCGCGACCAGAAGATCGAACAGATTGGACATTTTCCCCTCTCGGCTTTCTGCCTTCCCTCTCCCTGCTCTCCTTTTCTCCATCTCCCCGTTCTTACGGGGCCGCGACGAACTTCGTTCGCGCTGAGAGGGTCGGGGTGAGGGGCCTCTCTCCGCGAATACAGTTGGACTCGCGAAAGCACCCCTCACCCCACCCCTCTCCCCGCGAAGAGCGGGGAGAGGGAGAAGAGAGAGCTCTCCCCGCATCCGCCTTCGCTGAAGCTTCGGCGGGACAGGCGCGGGGAGAGGCAAAGAACGCCTCACTTCACCTTCGGCAGCACCTGCTTCACCACCTGCTTGCCTTCGACCACTTCGACCAGAAAGCTCTGGCGATCGATGTCGCCGGTCTCGCTGAAGGTGACATCCATCAGGATACCCGGCTCGTCCGCGGCCTTGATGGTGAGGCCGTGCAGCGTGTCGGCAAACTTCTTCGGGTCGACCTTGCCCATCTTTTCGGTGGTGGCTTTCACCATGTAGACGGCGAGATAGCCCTTCAGGCCGTTGTGGTCGGGCACGTAATTGTACTTCTTGGAAAACTTCTCGCGGAACGCCTTGATCAAATCGACCGGCGCATCCGTGGTGAGGCCGACATGGCCGCGCGCGCCGTTGGCGGCGTCGCCGGCAAGCTCGATCACCTTCTGGCCGATCAGCGTGGTCTCGCCCATCAGCGGCGCGGTGACGCCCTGGCGCTTCAGCTCTTTCAGGATGCGCGCGCTCTCTTCCTCGTTGAGATAGACGAACACGGCATCGGGATTGGCGGACTTGATCTTGCCGACGTCGGCGGCGAAGTCGGCCTGGCCCGCTTCGGTCGAGAGGTCGGCGACGACCTTGGAGCCGAGCCGGTCGAGCTCCTTCACGACGACGTCGCGTCCGCCGCGGCCGAAGTCGTTGTTGACCCAGACCACCGCGACTGACTTCGCCTTCATCTCGTCGTGGATGTATTTTGCGACCTTCGGCATCGAGGATTGCTGGCCGAACGAGGTGCGGAACAGGAACTTGTTTCCGGCTTGCGTCAGCTCGGCGGCTTCGCCGCCCATGATCTGCGCGATGCCGGCTTCGGCCGCGAGCGGTGCGGTGACCTTCACCGAGCCGGAATAGCCGGGTCCGAGCAGCACATAGGGCTCGGCATCGAGCGCCTTCTGCACCTGTGCGCGGGCAACGCCCGGGTTGGACTGCGAGTCGGCATGGGTGACCTCGAGCTTGCGGCCGAGCACGCCGCCCTTGGCGTTGATCTCCTCGATCGCAAGGTCGATACCGTTCTTCCAGTTGGTGCCGACGGTGGCGCCGCCACCCGACAGCTCGGCGACGTCGGCGAGCTTGATCGCCTGTGCGTGGACGCTGGTTGCAGTCGCGAAGGCAAGCAGGGCGCCTGCCAGAATAGCCGATTTCATGGTCTCTCCTCCCGTTTCCTCTGATGTTGTTGTCCGCGGCCTTGTGTCCGGCCGCTTCGGTTACGCTGCGTGATAGGCTGAGCTTCGTGCCGCCATCACCTCGTCAAAAGCCTTTCCCATGATCTCGGTCGATGGGGCAAGGCCGGTAAACAGTTCGAACGCGTCGGCGGCCTGGTAGATCGCTAGCTCCCGCCCGGTCATGATCTTCGCGCCGCGCTCCTGTGCCGCGGCCAGCAGCGGCGTGATCAGCGGCGAATAGACGGCGTCGGCGACCCAGAGCTTCTCGTGCAGCAGCGCGGCCGGAACAGGCATGCCCCGGTTCGGCAGCATGCCGACCGGTGTGCCGTTGACGAGGCCGGTTGCGCCGTCGAGCGCGTCTTCGACGCTTTTCGCGACCCTGGCGCCGCCATGCTTGGCAAGCAGCGCGGCGAGTTTTTCGGCGCGCGCCGGCTCGCTGTCGAAAATGCGGATGTCAGCCACTTTCAGGCTCGCCAGCGCAAAGGCAATGGCCTTGCCGACGCCGCCCGCGCCGATCACGGCAACGGCGTTGCCGGATGGGGCCAGCAGCGGCGCCACCGCGCGGGCAAAGCCGGTGGTGTCGGTGTTGTGGCCGGTCAGCCGGCCGTCCTTGACCACGACGGTGTTGACCGCGCCCATCGCGGCGGCGCCGGGCGCCAGCGCGTCGAGCAGCGGGACCACCGCTTCCTTGTAAGGGTAAGTCACGTTGACGCCGGCAAAGCCGAGCCGCCGCACGCCTTCGAGCATCAGGCTGAGCCCGGTCGCGTCGGCGCCGGCCACTTCGATGAGCTGGTAGTGACCGCGCAGGCCGAGCGCCTCGGCGGCGCACTCATGCATGGCAGGGGAAGCGGAATGCGCGATCGGCGCGCCGATCAGGCCGGTGAGGAGCTTTTTGCTGGCGGCGTATCCGCGCTTCGACATGGTTCGCTATCGTCTCGCTGGGAGCGTTCGGTCCCGGCCATTAGCGGGGAAACCTGCGCAATTCCAAGTGCGACGTTAGCCTTTCCCCCACCTAACACAATTACCCATTTATCCGACAAACCTAACATAATGTTATTTCTTCCGGATGCGCCCCGTGGCGGCCTTGCCATTGCCGCGGGACGGCTCGACCGCGCGCATCTCGGCGCGAAGGGATTCGATGAAGTACTCGACATGGAGCGACAGCGGCGCGCCGCGCTTCACCGCGATGTAGGTGTCGAACCGCGTCGGCTCGGTGATCCTCAGCAGCTCGATGCCGGGATAGCCGCCATGGGCCACCGTGAACTGGTCGATGATGGCGATGCCGAGCCCCGCCTTCACCAGCGCGCAGACCGTGGTGCCGAAGCGCGCGCGAATGGTGATGTTGTAGTCGAGCCGGTGGCGCGCAAAGATCTCGGCCATGATCCGGCCGTAGGGATCGTTCGGATCGATGCCGATCAGCGGGTAGCGGGTGATCTCGGCGGCAGAGACCTGCTTGCGGCCCGCAAGCTCGTGGCCAGGCGGCACGATGCAATAAAGCTCGCCCGAGGCGAGCGGCATGAAGTCGAGCCCGGAATGTTCGAGCCGGTAGCTCATCGCCACGCACTCGCCGCGGCCGAGCATGAGATAGTCGATGGCTTCCTCGAGCTTGAGGATGTTGATGTCGATGCCGAGATCGGGATAGCGCCGGCGCACGCGCTCGATCGCGCGCGGCACCATCACCTGCGAGATGCTCGGCACCGAGCCGATGCGCAATTCCGACAGGCCGCCGCGGCCGATCTTGGAGATGATCTCGGAGAGGTCGTCGACCTTCTTGTAGACGCTGTTGATCTGCTCAAAGATGGTCTCGGCCTCCGGCGTCGGGAAATAGCGTCCGTTCTGGCGCTGGAAGAAGCGGATGCCGAGCGAGCGCTCGGTGTATTTGACGAGGCGGCTGATCCCCGGCGCCGAGACGTTGAGCAGCTTCGCCGCACCGCCAATGGTGCCCGTCACCATCACGGCACGGATCACTTCAACCTGGCGCAGCGTCATCATGTCCCGGGCTTCCGAAAGAGGATCTTGCGGCGATCATCTCACGAGAGCCGTGATGTCATCCAGCGGCAAGTGTCTGTCAATGTCAGCGGGAGAGCGGCGGATTTCTTACCTTCTTCCACACGGGGAGAAGGGAGAGCCAACTTCGCGGTGGGAGTGTTTCGACTAAAATCTGCGCGTTCAAATGGAAGGACGTCGCATCCGCGCGAGCAGCTCTCGCGTCTGCCGCAACCTGCGTTCTAGCTCGCCGGCCCGTCGGGCGACACGCGGTCGGCGAGTTCGGCGCGCTCGCTTTGCAGCACCTCGCGCGCGAACTCGATGATCTTCTGCTTGTTCGCCGTTTCACGGACGGCGAAAAACACGCGGTTCAATTCCAGGCCGAGCACGCTGTTGAGGGCGATGTTCTCGTCGTCCATCGTGGGTTTCCCGCTTCGTACGCTACAGGTGTAACTTGACGTCACTTCTTCCACAAGTAGATTAAAGCTTCGGAGCAGGTGGATGCCGGAGAACTACGGAAGCAGCGAATTGAGGCAGCCCCCAAATACGTGCTATAGCGGACGGCGAGGGTCAGGAAACGCATCGATGTCCGCCGTCGATTATGGCCGGGAAGCGCTCGACTTCATCGAAGGGCTGGGGGCCTATACCAAGGTTCCGGACGCCATGGATGCGCTCGCGACTGCGTTCGGCGGGTACGGCTTCGAGCACATCATCGTGACCGGCTTGCCGAATCCCGATCAGCGCTTTTCCCAGATGGTGCTTGCCAAGAAGTGGCCGGCGGAGTGGTTCAGCCTCTACACTCAAAAGAGCTATGACCGCGTCGATCCCGTGATCCGCAAATGCCGGCAGACGGTGAATCCCTTCGAGTGGTCCGAGGCGCCTTATGATCCCGAGTTGGAGCCTGGCGCGGTGGAGGTGATGCGGCGCGCCGCCGATTTCCGGATGTCGCGCGGCTTCGTCGTTCCGATCCACGGGTTGACCGGCTACGAGGCCGGCGTCTCGCTCGGCGGCGTCCATCTCGACCTCAATCCCCGCAGCAAGCCGGCGCTGCACCTGATGGCGATGTATGGCTTCGACCACATTCGCCGTCTGCTCGATCCGGCGCCGCATCCGTCGATGCGCCTCACTCCGCGTGAGCGCGAGGTGATCGCCTGGGCTTCACAGGGCAAGTCGGCCTGGGAAATCGGCGAGATACTGAATATCACGCAGCGTACCGCGGAAGAGCATCTTGCAACCGCCGCGCGCAAGCTTGGCGCCGTCAACCGGACGCATGCAGTCGCGATCGCGATCCGCCACAGAATCATCAATCCCTGAAATCGTCGCCTACTGGGAAATTTCCCAATAGTCGGCTCGGCCTTTTTCGCTGACGCTTCCCTCATTTCAAGCCATGGGGGAGTTCATGATTCATGTGATTTCGGCCGTCAACCGGCACCTCTACGAGGACGTCATCGAGCAACATTTCCGGGTGCGTCACGAGATTTTTGTCGAGGAGCGGAAATGGGAGGGGCTGCGGAAGCCCGATAGCCGCGAGATCGATACCTATGACAATGAGGATGCGGTCTACCTGCTGGCTCTCGAAAACCGCCGGGTGCTCGGCGGCTCCCGCCTGTATCCGACCACCAAGCCGACGATGATGAGCGAGGTCTTCCCGCATCTCGCCGCGGTGCGCGGCTGCCCGTCGGACCCGCTGGTCTGGGAGTGGTCACGCTTCTTCGTGTCGCGCGAGCGCCGCGACGGTGCGTTCAATCTGCAATTGATGGCGGCAGCGCAGGAGTTCTGTCTCGATCAGGGCATCGAGCGTCTCTGTCTCGTCATGGAGACCTGGTGGCTGCCGCGCTTCCACGACATCGGCTTCGTCGTCACCCCGCTCGGGTTACCGGCGCTGGTCGAAGACTCCTGGACCATGGCCGCAACCATCGAGGTCCGTCAGGAATCGCTCGATGTCGTGCGCGAGCGTATCGGAATGATGAATGTCATCCTGCAGGACGGTCCGCGCATCGACTGCATCGCCCGTGCCCACACCTGCGGCCTTGCCGCACAACGAAAGATTGTCTGAAATGTCGAACATGATGCGGGACAGCCAGATCATGGCGCAAATCAAGGACGAGAATCTCGGCTACATGTCCGACATGGCGCTCGAGCTGGCGCAGATGGCGGACGACTCCGGACTGACGACGCTTGCCTATCTGTTCCGGATGGCCGCACTGGAGGCTTCGACGGCAAACAGCGTGCTCGCCGAGCCGGACGATCTTCCCCGGCAGATGACGTCGCACTAGACGCATCCTTCTTCACTTCCTTCATTCCGACGACGTCCTCACCCTCTCCCCGGCCTACCCGGGGGGGAGGGTGATTACTTTTGAGCGTTTGCAAGAGGTCGTCATGCCCGGGCTTGTCCCGGGCATCCACGTTCTTCGTACGGCTCGGCAAGACGTGGATGGCCGGGACAAGCCCGGCCATGACGCCGTGGATGCGTTAGTGCTCAAGCTCTCAGGTCAGATGCGATTGCCTTGCTGCGGGGGAGGGTGATCGTTTGGGTGCGGCAGGTTGCCCCATGCTGAGCGGCAGCCTTCTTGCATTGCAGGACAGGTTTCGGCCGTAGGTGCCGGGATGCAACAAAGTGCATGTTTGGTGTCAAATCGCTCTTGCCTCGGCACGATACTGCCATTACCCATTTTTCGGCCTTGAAGAGGCAGGGGGAGCTCTTTCACTGATGGCGACTGTGTTCGAACATCGGCGCGACGCTGCGTGCGCCTGAAAGAGTTTTGATGCTGCTCGTCGTCGAACAGTTCCTGAACGGATTGCAGTTCGGCCTGCTGCTGTTCCTGCTCGCCGCCGGCCTGACGCTGGTGTTCGGGATCATGGATCTCGTCAACCTCGCGCACGGCTCGCTCTACATGATGGGCGCCTATTTCGCCGCGACCTTCGCGGCCTGGACCGGCAGCTTCCTGCTCGGTGCGCTGATGGCGCTCGGTGCAACGCTCGTGCTCGGCATCGTCCTCGAGGTGACGGCGCTGCGGCATCTCTACGGCCGCGACCATCTCGACCACGTGCTCGCGACTTTCGGCCTGATCCTGTTCTTCAATGAAGCCGTGCGGCTGATCTGGGGCCCGGCGGGCCTCGCGCTGCCGCTGCCGGCCTGGCTCACCGTGCCGGTGCCGATCCTGCCCGGCATTCACTATCCCGCCTATCGCCTCGCCATCATCGTGGTGGCGCTGCTGGTCGCGCTTCTGCTCTATCTCGGCGTGATGCGCACGCGCATCGGCATGCTGATCCGGGCCGGCGCCTCCAACCGCGAGATGATCGGCGCGCTCGGCATCAACATCAAGCTGCTCTACACGCTGGTGTTCGGGCTCGGTGCGGCGCTCGCCGGCCTTGCCGGCCTGATGCAGGCGCCGATTCTCACCGTGCAGATCGGCATGGGCGAGAACATCCTCATCCTCGCCTTCGTCATCATCGTGATCGGCGGCATCGGCTCGATCCGCGGCGCGTTCCTAGCCGCGATCTTCGTCGGCATGATCGACACGCTCGGCCGCGCCTTCCTGCCCAACCTGCTGCGGCAGGTGCTGAGCGGCGCCGCTGCCTCCACCGCCGCGCCCGCGCTGTCCTCCATGCTGATCTACCTGGTGATGGCGATCGTGCTGGTGGTGCGGCCGGAGGGGCTGTTTCCGGCCAATCGTCGATGAAGGCTTTCACTGTGAGCAAGGCCGTCACGGCCCTGATGCTGGCGGGCCTCGTGCTGCTGCCGCTCTATTCGCAGCTCTCCGGCAACGTCTTCATCCTGACGCTGTTCACCCGCATCGTCATCCTGGCGCTGGCCGCCGCGAGCCTCAACCTCATCATGGGGTTTGGCGGCATGATGAGCTTTGGCCACGCCGCCTATCTCGGCATCGGCGGCTACGCCGTCGGCATGCTCGCGCAGGAAGGCGTCGGAAGCGGCTTCATCCAGTTTCCGGTCGCGCTGGCGGCCTCCGCGACTTACGCGCTGGTGATCGGCGCGCTCAGCTTGCGCACCCGCGGCGTCTATTTCATCATGATCACGCTGGCCTTCGCGCAGATGGCCTATTACGTCGCCTCGGGGCTGGCGCGGTACGGCGGCGATGACGGCCTCACCGTCTACAAGCGCAGCGACTTCTCCGGCCTGGTCAATCTCGGCAACCGCACGCAGTTCTACTATCTCTGCCTCGCCTGCCTGTTCGCCGTGCTCATCCTGATCTGGCGCATCGTCAATTCGCGCTTCGGCCTCGTGGTGCAGGGCCTGCGCTCCAACGAGCAGCGCATGCAGGCGATCGGCTTTCCTGCCAAGCGCTATCAGCTGGTGTGCTTCGTCATCTCGGGCATGATGTGCGGACTTGCCGGCGCACTGCTTGCCAACAACACCGACTTCATCAGCCCGGCCGTGATGTACTGGACGCGGTCCGGCGACCTCATGGTGATGGTGATCCTCGGCGGTATGGGTACGCTGTTCGGCCCGGTCATGGGCGCCGTGGTGTTCCTGCTGCTGGAAGAATTCCTGTCGCAGATTACCGAGTACTGGGCGCTGATCATGGGGCCGCTGCTGCTGCTGATCGTGCTGTTCGGGCGCGGCGGCATCATGGGCGTGCTCGGGAGGGCTGGCCGTGGCTGAACCCTTGCTCCGCGTCGAGAAGCTGGTGCGCCGCTTCGGCGGCATCATCGCGACGGACAACGTCTCGCTCGACGTCGCGGCCGGCGAGCTGCACGCCATCATCGGCCCGAACGGCGCCGGCAAGACCACGCTGATCAGCCAGCTCACCGGGCATCTCGAGCCGCATTCCGGCAGCGTCTCGCTCGGTGGTCGCGACATCACCTACCTGCCGGCCTATCGCCGCTGCGCGCTGGGGCTGGCGCGGTCGTTCCAGATCACCTCGCTGCTGCTCGACTTCACCGCCGCCGACAATGTCGCGCTGGCGGCGCAGGCCCATGCCGGCACCTCGTTCCGCTTCTTTGCCGATGCGCGCAAGGAAAAGGGCCTGCGCGATGCCGCCCATGCCGCGCTCGACCGCGTCGGCCTGTTGCACCGCGCCGACGTCGTGGTGAGCAGGCTCAGCCATGGCGAGCGCCGCGAGCTGGAGCTTGCGGTCGCGCTGGCCAGCAAGCCGAAATTGCTCCTGCTCGACGAGCCCATGGCCGGCCTCGGCGTCACCGAATCCCAGCGCATGGTGAAACTGCTCCAGGAGCTGCGCAAGGAGGTCTCGATCGTGCTGGTCGAGCACGACATGCCGGCGGTGTTCGCGCTGGCCGACCGCATCTCGGTGCTGGTCTACGGCCGCGTCATCGCCTCGGGCGAACCGGCCGCGATCCGCCAGAACGAGGACGTCAAGCGCGCCTATCTCGGCGACCAGCATGTGGTGACGCACCATGGCTGACACGCTGCTCGACGTCGACGGCATCGAGACCTGCTACGGCCTCTCGCAGGTGCTGTTCGGCCTGTCGCTGTCGATCAAGCCGGGCGAGATGGTCTCGCTGATGGGCCGCAACGGCATGGGCAAGACCACGACCATCCGCTCCATCATGGGCCTGACGCCGGCACGCGCGGGTGCGATCCGCTTCGCAGGTGCTGAAGTCAGGCAGCTCCCGTCTTACCGGATCGCCAAGCTCGGCGTTGGCCTCGTACCCGAGGGGCGCCAGATCTTCCCGAACCTCACCGTGCGCGAAAATCTCGTCGCCGCGGCCGCCGACCGCTTCGGCAGCAGCAATCCCTGGACGCTGGCTTCGATCTACGTGATGTTCCCGCGCCTCGCCGAACGCGCGTCCAACATGGGCAACCAGCTCTCCGGCGGCGAGCAGCAGATGCTGGCGATCGGCCGCGCGCTGATGACCAACCCGAAACTCCTCATTCTGGACGAAGCGACCGAGGGCCTCGCGCCATTGATCCGCGAAGAAATCTGGAACTGCCTGTCGCTGCTCAAGAGCCGGGGACAGTCGATCCTGGTCGTCGACAAGAACGTCGACCACCTCGCCCGCATCTGCGACCGCCACTTCATCATCGAGCGCGGCAAGACGGTGTGGAGCGGCACGTCGCACGAGCTGATGGCCGAGCCGGATCTGCAGCATAAATATCTGGGGATTTAGCGGCCGTTGAGGTGAGGGGCGGGACGCTGGCGCCGCTCACTCGGTGTCGTCCTGGCGAACGCCAGGACCCATACCGCGGAATCTATCGGGTGCGGTCGGTATTGGTACCAGGCGACCCGTCTTCGCCAAACTTCGCCCTCGGGTAATGGGTCCTGGCGTTCGCCAGGACGACGTTGGGGAGAGGGCGCGCTCTAATCACCAATAAATCCCATGCCGATGCAGCTCGCGGATCACGCGCGCCTCGGTGGACGGCTGGCGGCGCTTTGGCTTCGCCGTTTCGGTCGTGGCGACCACCGGTGCGGCAGTGGACCGAGTGGGCGTCGTGGCAACCGGGGCGGTCGCGACCGGCGCGGCTGCCGTCGGCGGCGTCGTAGCCGTGATTGCGGCTGGGGGTGTTGACGTCGGGGCAGTCGTCACCGTCTGCACGTTCGGCGCCTGCGTTGCCGCCGGGGCCTGCGGCGGCGCGGCAGTTGCCGTCGCGGCCGGCTGCTCGGTCGCCTGTTGGTTCGAATTGGTCGCCGCCAGGCTCAGGCTCCGCGGACCACCGGCATAAGCCTCGGTTGCGAGCAGCGACATTGCCGCGATCAGGATCAGCTTGCGCATGGAAATCCCCGTTATCTGGTCAATCCGTCTTACCCAATTCGCACGCGCCGGCGACTAACGCGACAGATGGTGCGTGCCGATTTCGATCAGGGTGGCCCGGCAGGACAAGCGATAGATAAGACTGAACAATTGAGCCAACATGACCGAACTCCATTGTTGATCATCGAGCAGAACTCTAGACCCCGTATCTTTCCGGCGGTTTTCGAGGAGGGAGGAAAATGGCTTCGTCGGATGGGGGTGTGATGTCGTCGGAACAGGCGGGACGAAGTCGCCTCACGGGGGCGTGAGGCGCACGGGCACTCCTCAAGCCGCCCGTCGAGGGGTGTCAGAACATCTCGAAATATTCCCGATGCTCCCAGTCGGTGACCTCGGCGAGGAAGCGATCGATCTCGGCGTTCTTGATGTGGGTGTAGTAGTCGACGAACTCGGCGCCCAGCTTCTCGCGGAAGAACGGGTCGTCCTTCAGCGCGGCAACCGCATCGCGCAGCGACTTCGGCAGCAGCGGCGCCTTGGTCTCGTAGGGCGTGTCGGCCGACGGGCCCGGATCGAGTTTGCGGTCGACGCCGTCGAGGCCCGAAAGTATCTGCGAGGCCATGTAGAGATAGGGATTGGCGGCGGGCTCGCCGATGCGGTTCTCAAGGCGCGTGGCGGCATCGCCGGCAGCCCCGAGCACGCGGATCATCACGCCGCGATTGTCGCGGCCCCAGATCGCGCGGTCAGGGGCCAGCGAATAGGAACGGTAGCGCTTGTAGCCGTTGATGGTCGGGGTGGTGAACACGGTGGACGCGCGGGCGTGGTCGAGCAGGCCGGCAAGGTAGGCGCTGCCGAACGCGCTGAGCGGCTCGCCGCCTGCCTTGACCGTTTCCTTGGCCATGAACTGGTTCTCGCCGCTCGTGCGCGAGACGATCGACTGGTGCAGATGCCAGCCACTCGCGAACAGGTTCGGCAGTTTCGGTCGGCACATGAAGGTGGCGTGATAGCCGTGGCGGCGGGCGATCTGCTTCACCGCGGAGCGGAACAGCACCATGTTGTCGGCGGGCTCCAGCCCCTTCCTCGGCGCGAAGGTGAATTCGCACTGGCTTGGCCCGAACTCGACCTCGACCGAGCGCAAGGGCAGCCCGAGTGCGACGACGTCGCGGCGCAGGATCTCCAGCACCGGCTCCATCTGATCGAAGCGCTGCTCGGTGAGGTACTGGTAGCCGTGGCTGAGCAGGCTCACCGAGGGCGGCGTCCCGGGCTGGCCGGCGTCTTCCGCACGCATATGCGGATCGTCGAGCTTGAAGATGTGGAATTCGACCTCGAGCCCGGCGACGAAATCGTGGCCGCGGCCAGCGAGATCATCGAGCACCTTGCGATAGAGCCCGCGCGTGGCGAACGGCACCGGGCGGCCGTCATTGAAATAGAGGTCGCACAGCACCCAGCCGGTCGTCGGCGCCCATGGCAGCACGCGGAACGTGGTGGGATCGGCGACCATCAGCACGTCGGCCGCGCCCTCCATCTCCTTCATGCCGAAGCCGCCGCCAGCGGTGAACACCGGAAACACCGTGCGGTGCGAGGTGTCTTTCGCCAACATGGTGGTGGTGATGGAGCAGCCGCTCTCCAGCGAGGCGATCGCCTCCGCGGCGATGATGGTCTTGCCGCGCAGGATGCCGTGCTGGTCGGGGAAGGCGAGGCGGATGACTTCGAGGTTTCTCTCCTCGACGAGGCGCCGCATGCGCGTCGCCGCGTCCCTCTGCTCATCCGACCACAGCGCATGACGCGCGACGAAAGTCACTTTGATTGCTCCTCAGTCACCGATCTTGATGGGCGCAAGACGCCCGCCACACTCTCCGTCATTGCGAGCGCAGCGAAGCAATCCAGGGTCTTTCCCCGGATGCATTTCTGGATTGCTTCGCTGCACTCGCAATGACGGGGATAGGCCTTCACACTCGCTCCGCTGCCGTAGGGTGGGCAAAGCGAAGCGTGCCCACCGCGTCTATCGTCCGGACAGAAGCTTGGTGGGCACGGCGCTTTGCGCCTTTGCCCACCCTACGGGTTCGGTGCACGAACGTCACTCCGCCGCCGTCAACCGATGCACGTTATCCGCGATCTCCTTCGGCACCGGCGCGGTCCAGGGCGCGCCGCGGCGGCGCTTGACGTCGACCTCCATCCAGTAGGTCTCCCAGCCCCGCGTCGGCCCGATGCCGTCCATGGTCGCCGGTCCCTGGATGCTGCGCGCGTTGGCCTCGTCCAAGAACAGCATCGGCCTCTCGCCGCCGCCGACCTTCTCGATCTCCTGCCGCAGCAGGCGGCGATATTGCACGATCGCCTTGTCGCTCTGGCCGAGATGCTCCTTGGTGCGGTCCTGGATCGCGCCCATCGACTCCACCGCCCACTGGTCGTGGACGTTGATGTCGTTGCCCATGCCGGTATAGGTCGCGGTCTGCTGCTCGTGCGGATCGAAACCGTAATCGTTGCCGCTGTTCTTGCGCGATTTGTAGTCGGGCAGCTCATAGAGCTCGAGCCGCTGGTCGCGCATCTTCTTCTTGTCGACAGGGTTGGTGTAGCTGGTGAAGATCGCGTACCAGTAGCAGTTCTCGTCGTCGACCGGCACGTGCCACTGCGTGATCGTCATCTCCGTGCTCATGGGGATGACGAAGCCGTGCGGGAACAGCTGGTTGGTGACGCGCACATGGGTGCGCTCCTCGTCGATCTCGCGCAGCGCGATCAGCCGCAGGCCGTATTCGGTGTGCTCGACATTGATGATCGGGCGGTCGTATTCGCGCAGGATCTTCGTCATCGGCAGGTCGCTGCCCGCGGAGGCGCCGCGGAACTGCTTGCCGTAGGCGGTGGAGGTGTCCTCGTCCTCGAAGAAGCGATGCAGGTAGGAGGCGTGCGCGGGGTCGATGCCGACCTCGAGCGCCTGCAGCCAGTTGCAGGCCATGTGGCCCTTGAACGCAAACGTATGCGTGCCGGGTGCGACGAAGCAATCGATCTCCGGGAAGGCCGGTGGCTCACCCTCGCCGAGCCAGGCCCAGAGGATGCCGCTCTTCTCCACCACGGGATAAGAGCGCTGGCGGATGTTCTGGCAGAGCTTTGAATCCTTCGGCTCGGCCGGGGTCTCGATGCACTGGCCGGTGGCGTCGAACAGCCAGCCATGGAAGGCGCAGCGCAGACCGCCATGCTCGAGCCGCCCGAAGGCGAGGTCGGCGCCGCGATGCGCGCAGTGGCGGTCGATCAGGCCGTAGCGCCCTCGCTCGTCGCGGAACAGCACCAGGTTCTCGCCGAGCAGTTTGACCGGGCGGATCGGGCGCGCACCTTCCAGCTCGTCGACCAGCGCCGCCGGCTGCCAGTAGCTCCGCATCAGCTTTCCGCACGGGTCCTTCGGCCCGGTGCGGGTGATCAGGTCGTTCTGCTCCTGGCTCATCATGGCGGTCGCGTCCTTTTTCTGGAGGGGCGTTTTGTTCGCCTATTGAACGAATGGGCGAATTATGACATGCCTTGGATCGGGAGCAAGCACTATTTTGCAGGAAAGTCCCGGCGCCATGCCCAAGCTGAAGCGGAGCGAGAGCGACGAGCGCGCGACGGATTTCGTCGAAAGCCTCGATCGTGGCCTGCGCCTGCTTCAGTGCTTCGGCACGACGGCAGGCCCGATGACCTTGAGCGATCTCGCCCGCGCCGCCGATCTTCCGCGAGCCACCGCCCGGCGCATGCTGTTCACGCTCCAGCGTGGCGGCTTCGTTGCCGGTGACGGCAAGCTGTTCTCGCTGACGCCGCACGTGCTGACGCTGGCGGCGTCTTATTTGCGTTCCAATCAGCTCGTCACGGTCCTGCAACCGGTGCTCGATCGCGTCGCAACAGCGGCAAACGAAATTTCCTCGCTCGCCGTGCTCGACGGTGACGACGTCGTGTTCGTCGCGCGCAGCAGTCCGGCGCGGATGTTTTCGGGCGGGCTCGAAATCGGCTACCGCCTGCCGGCCTTCTGCACCTCGGTCGGCCGTGCCATGCTCGGCCAGCGCGACGATGCCGAACTTGCCGCACGCCTGAAGGCGATGAAGCGTGAGGCGCTGACGCCGCAGACGGTGACCGATCCCAGGGCGCTGCTCGCACGGATCGTTGCCGACCGCGCGCAGGGCTACTCACTGGTCGACCGCGAGGCCGAGCCGCATTTCCGCTCGATCTCCGTCCCCGTCCGCCGCTATGACGACGTGATCGTCGCAGCCATCAACATGGGCGCCCATGTCGACCGCGTGCCGGCGCAGGAGCTGATCGACCGCTTCCTGCCGCTGCTGCGCGAGGGCGCCGAAGCGGTGCGTTCGCGGTTGCTGTAGGCCGTAGCCAGTAGCCCGGGTGAGCGCAGCGATACCCGGGAAAGTGTCGCAGACCCCGGATGTCGCTTCGCTCATCCGGGCTACGAGACTATAATGCGCTCCACCCAAGACGAGGGAGGATGCCATGCACCATACCATGGTTCCCAGTGATCGCGTGGAGCACGTCGCCGTCTACGGGCGCGACGGCACGAAACTCGGCACGATCGAGCGACTGATGCTCGACAAGGTCAGCGGAATGGTCACCTATGCCGTGATCAAGACCGGCGGACTGCTCGGTACTCATCACCATTATCCGGTGCAGTGGAGCGCGCTGAAATACGATCCAGGACGGCAGGCGTTCCAGATCGAGTTGACGCTGGACCAGCTCAGCAGCGGCCCGTGTGAGTTCGATGGCGACGCGTTCGACTGGGGTGACCGCTCGCGGCCCTACCCGCATCCGCATTACTGGTCGATCTAGCGGCGCAGCAATCTTTGTAGCCCGGGTGAGCGAAGCGAGACCCGGGACCGCCGGCCGCAGAGTCCCGGATGTCGCTTCGCTCATCCGGGCTACGGTACTGTTACCGGTTGCGCATCCAGTCGGCGAGGCCGGACAGTGCCTTGTCGAGGTCCTGCCGCGCGGCAGCGTCCGTGATTGTCTCCTCCAGCGCGCCGCGCATGCAGGTGAGCCAGGCATCGCGTTCTGCATCGCCGATGGCAAAGCCGATATGCCGCTGGCGCAACCGCGGATGGCCTTTCTCAACCGAATAAAGTCTTGGTCCGCCGGTCCATTCGGTGAGATAGCGCTTCAGCACGTCCCTGATCAGGCCGAGATCGGCTGCGTGCATCACGCGGATGGTCTCCGCCTCCGGCAGCGTATCCATCCGCTCATAGAAACGCTCGACCAGCCGGTCGATCGTGGCACTGCCGCCGATCCGCTCGAACATGGAGATTGCGACGTCGCTATCGGTCATCATGAATCCCAAGGCTTGCTGCTCGGCGCTGATATAGTGTTGCTGGAGGTCGCGCAAAGCCCTTGCTGTCGTCCCGGACAAGCGCAGCGAAGCGGAGCGCTGATCCGGGACCCATAACCACAGGGAGCAGTTTTGCGATGACTCGTGGTTACCAGCTCGCGCAACAACTTCTCCCTGGGGGTATGGGTCCCGGATCAGCGCGCGCTTGTGGCGCGCTCGTCCGGGACGATAGCGGAGTGTGTAGCTCTTGCGAGGTCCAAACGACCTACAGCGCCACGCTGCGCAGACCAAAACTGCGGGCTTCGTTCTGCAGCACCGGCCGCACCGCGTCGATCAGGCGCGCGGCGGCGGCATCCACGCTGAGTCCTGCGGTATCCACCACCGCCGTCGCACGCGCATACAATGGCTCGCGGCTGCGCAAAATGTTGCGCAACTCCGTCATGGCGGAACGATCGTCCGCCATCGGACGCAGGTCGCCCTGGCGGCGGACGCGGGCCATGTGCTCCTCGGGCTCGGCCTTCAGCCAGATCGTGTAGAACGACGACAGGATCTGGTCGAAGGTCAGGGGCTCCGAGACGATGCCGCCGCCGGTCGCCAGCACCATCAGCTCGTTGCGCGCGAGCAGCTGTTGCAGCGCCGCCTGCTCCATGCGGCGAAAGCCTTCCTGGCCGTACAGCGCGATGATCTCGGCGACCGAGAGGCCGTTCTGCTGCTCGACCTCCTTGTTGAGCTCGACAAAGCTCCAGCCGACCTTCTTCGCCAGGATCTTGCCGAGCGTGGACTTGCCGGCGCCGCGCAGGCCGATCAGCGCGATGCCGCAGAACGGCGCGCGGCGCGGCGCCGATGCGCTGCCGCCAGCGAGCAGATCCTTGGCCTGCGCGATCTGCGCAGTCGTCGCCTTGCGCAGCAGGTCGCGAAACATCTGCCAGTCCGGCGTCGGATCGGCGCTGGGCAGCAGATCTTCGAGATGCGCGCCCATCGCGTCGGAGACGCGGCGGAGCAGCACGATAGAGACATTGCCCTTGCCGCTTTCGAGCTGCGCGATGTAGCGCTCCGAGATTCCTGATACCTTGGCGAGCACTTTGCGCGACATGCCGCGCAGTGCGCGCATGGTGCGCACGCGTTGGCCGAGCTGTTCGAGAAATCGGGATTCGGCGTCGGGACTGTCGGTCATGAGCCTTCTTTAGCGAATGTCCTGCGGCGCATTTTAATGAAACATAATGCCTGCTAGCATTGACAGCAAGCCGCCGCAGTGTCTTTCTATGAATTATAATTCTAAATTCGGGGGAGAAGTCCGTGAGCGAGGGATCCTATAACGCGGTGACCTGGCTGCTCGACCGTAACGTCGAGGAGGGGCGTGGCAACAAGCTCGCCTTCGACGACACCGTCTCGCGGCTCACCTATGGCGAGCTCCAGCGCGAAAGCCGCCGCGCCGCCAACATGCTGCGCCGTCTCGGCGTCCGCCGCGAGGAGCGCGTGGCGATGATCATGCTCGATACGGTCGATTTCCCGATCGTGTTCCTGGGCGCGATCCGCGCCGGCATCGTGCCGGTGCCGCTGAACACGCTGCTGACCGCAGATCAATACGCCTACATCCTCGCCGACTGCCGTGCCCGCGTGCTGTTTGTCTCCGAAGCGCTCTATCCCGTCATCAAGGACGTCGTCGGCCGCATGCCCGATCTCGAGCATGTCGTGGTCTCCGGCGCCAAGCAGAACGGCCACAAGCAACTCGCCGAGGAGCTCGCGGGCGAGAGCGATCAGTTCACCACCGCCGCGACGCATCCGGACGAGCCCGCCTTCTGGCTCTATTCGTCCGGCTCGACCGGCATGCCCAAGGGCGTGCGCCATCTGCATTCGAACTTGCAGGCGACCGCCGACACCTATGCAAAGCAGGTGCTCGGCATTCGCGAGAGCGACGTCTGCCTCTCCGCAGCAAAGCTGTTCTTCGCCTATGGCCTCGGCAATGCGCTGACCTTCCCGATGTCGGTCGGCGCCACCGTGGTGCTGAACAGCGAGCGTCCGACGCCCGCACGCATGTTCGACCTGATGAACCGCTACAACCCGTCGATCTTCTACGGCGTGCCGACCTTGTTCGCGGCCATGCTCAACGACGAGACGATGAAGAGCGAGCGTGGCGGAAAATCGCTGCGCATCTGCACCTCGGCCGGCGAGGCGCTGCCGGAATCCGTCGGCAACAGCTGGAAGGCGCGCTTCGGCGTCGACATTCTCGACGGCGTCGGCTCGACCGAGCTGCTGCACATCTTCTTGTCGAACGCGCCCGGCGACATCAAATACGGCTCCTCCGGCAAGCCGGTGCCGGGCTACGCGGTTCGGCTCGTCAACGAGGCCGGTCAGGAGGTGGCCGATGGCGAGGTCGGCGAGCTCCTGGTCGATGCGCCTTCCGCCGGCGAAGGCTATTGGAACCAGCGCCACAAGAGCCGCCGCACCTTCGAGGGCCCGTGGACCCGCACCGGCGACAAATATGTCAGGGATGCCGAGGGCCGCTACACCTTCTGCGGCCGCGCCGACGACATGTTCAAGGTCTCCGGCATCTGGGTCTCGCCGTTCGAGGTCGAGAGCGCGCTGATCACGCATCCGGCGGTGCTGGAAGCCGCCGTCGTGCCCGAGGCCGATCCGGAAGGCCTTCTGAAACCGAAGGCCTTCGTCGTGCTGCGTCCGGGCGTGAAGACGACGGACTTGCAGGAGATGCTGAAGGAGCACGTCAAGCAGAAGATCGGACCGTGGAAATATCCGCGCTGGATCGACGTGGTGGACTCGCTGCCGAAGACCGCGACGGGCAAGATCCAGCGGTTCAAGCTGCGGGACGGCGCGAATTGAGCGTGCGCACGTCGAGTGTGATCGATACTTCTGCGGCAAGCCTCACTGCGCTCCCTCCCCCCTTGCGGGGGAGGGCAGGGGAGGGGGGTAGCCCAGGAAAAGGTATTCGTTGTCGCGTGCCAGACGTTCTTCGTCACACTGAGAGTCCCCGTATGGCACCCCCCTCCCTAGCCCTCCCCCGCAAGGGGGGAGGGAACGACGGAGTGAGCGGCGCGTGATTGCGTTCCTCGCTGGACAAGGCAGAAGAGCAGAGTGACAGCATGACCAACCTCACCCCCACCGGCTTCCTCCGCATCGGCAACGCCAGCCTCGAATACAAATGGCTGGCGCCGCAATCAGCCGACGCACCGACCATCGTCATGCTGCACGAGGGCCTCGGCTCGGTCGGCCTCTGGGGCGACTTTCCGGAAAAGCTTCGAGAGGCCACCGGTGCCGGCATCTTCGTCTATTCGCGGGCGGGCTACGGACAGTCGAGCCCGGTCGCGCTGCCGCGGCCGCTCGATTACATGCAGCGCGAGGCGCTGGATGTGCTGCCGAAACTGCTCGATGCCATCGGCTTCAAGCGTGGCCTCCTGCTCGGCCATTCCGACGGCGCCTCGATCGCGACGATCTATGCCGGCGCGCATCAGGATCATCGCCTGAACGGCCTCGTGCTGATCGCGCCGCATTTCATCGTCGAGGACATCTCGGTGAAGTCGATCGCGGAAATCAAGACCGCCTATGAGACCACCGATCTCAAGACGAAGCTCGCGCGCTGGCACAAGGACGTCGACAACGCCTTCTATGGCTGGAACGGCGCCTGGCTCGATTCGAAATTCCGCGACTGGGACATCTCGGAATATCTCGCCTATATCCGCGTCCCTGTCATGGTCCTGCAAGGTGTGGACGACCAATATGGCACACTGCGCCAGGTCGAGATCGCGCAGGACGAGTGTTATTGTCCGGTAGATTTGAAAGTCATTTCAGGCGCGGGACATTCCCCGCATCGTGAAGCGCCGGGGGCGACGCTTGACGCGATTGAGCCATTTGCAAAGGCGGCCCTGCGCGACGATCAGGGACTTCAGGGACGCGCCGCATGATGTTGCGGCGGCGCGCACCTTTCATGAGTGCGCCGCCGAATGCGAGCGGCCAATTGCCGTGGCCGCGATGGGCCTATGTGCCGGGCGAGGCCGCCGGGCTGGATGCCGACGACGAGACGCTCGACATGGCCAAGGCGCTGGTGCCCTCGGCCTTGTGCGGTCCTAGGCGGTGGCATGAAACAAAGTGCATGTCTTGGCCGTTAGGGGCTAGACTCACTCCAGAATGTGCACTATTGTGCATCTAACGGTTAAACCAAGACGAACTCAAGGGTGGCCCATGGCCGGGGAAGATCGGCGCCTCGCAGGCGGCGCGACATTCATCGATTTCCAGACCGAACCGTCCCGCTACAAGCACTGGAAGCTCGCGGTCGATGGCGACGTCGCCACGCTGACCATGGACGTCGACGAGAATGGCGGCCTGTTCGAGGGCTATCTGCTCAAGCTCAATTCCTACGACCTCGGCGTCGACATCGAGCTTGCCGATGCGATCCAGCGGCTGCGCTTCGAGCATCCCGAGGTGAAGGTCGTGGTGATGCGCTCGGCCAAGAACCGCGTGTTCTGTGCCGGCGCCAACATCCGCATGCTCGCGGGCTCCACCCACGCCCACAAGGTCAACTTCTGCAAGTTCACCAACGAGACCCGCAACGGCATGGAGGATTCGTCCGAGAATTCCGGCCAGCGCTTCATCACCGTGGTGAACGGCTCGGCGGCCGGCGGCGGCTATGAGCTGGCGCTTGCGACCGATCACATCATCCTCGCCGACGACGGTGCCTCTTCGGTGGCGCTGCCCGAAGTGCCGCTGCTCGCGGTGCTGCCGGGCACCGGCGGCCTCACCCGCGTCGTCGACAAGCGCAAGGTGCGCCGCGACCATGCCGACTTCTTCTGCACCATCGAGGAAGGCGTGAAAGGCAAGCGCGCCGTGCAGTGGCGTCTCGTCGACGAGATCGTGCCGAACTCCAAGCTGGAAGGCAGGATTGCCGAGCGCGTCAAGGAATTCGCAGCTGCCTCCAAACGCAGCGGCAGCGGCAAGGGCATTGCGCTGACGCCGCTCAGGCGCATCATCGACGAGACCAGCCTGCGCTATGGCTTCGTCACCGTCGACATCGATCGTGCCGCCCGCATCGCCACCATCTCGATCAAGGCGCCGGAGGCCGCTCCGCCTGCCGACATCGACGGCATGATGGCGCAGGGCGCTTCGTTCTGGCCGCTCCAGGTCGCGCGCGAGCTCGACGATGCGATCCTGCATCTGCGCATCAACGAGCTCGAGATCGCCATGCTGGTGTTCAAGAGCCACGGCGACCGCGCCCATGTGCTCGCAGCCGACGCCTTCCTCGAAGCCAACAAGGCGCACTGGCTGGTCAACGAGATCAGGCATTACTGGAAGCGCGTGCTGAAGCGCATCGACGTCACCTCGCGCACGCTGGTGACGCTGGTCGAGCCCGGCTCCTGCTTTGCCGGCACGCTCGCCGAGCTCGTCTTCGCCGCCGATCGCTCCTACATGCTGATCGGCACCCGCCAGGGCGACAACCGGCCGCCGCCGTCGATCGAACTGTCGGCGATGAACTTTGGCCCGTATCCGATGAGCCATGGCCTGACGCGGCTTCAGTCGCGCTTCCAGGCCGACCCGTCCGATCTGGAGCGCGCCGAAGCCACCGTCGGCACCAGTCTGGACGCCGAGGAGGCCGAGGAGCTCGGCCTCGTCACCTTCGCGCTCGACGACATCGACTGGGATGACGAGGTCCGCGTGTTTCTGGAGGAGCGCGCCAGCTTCTCGCCCGACAGCCTCACCGGCATGGAAGCCAGCCTGCGCTTCGTCGGCCCGGAGACGATGGAATCAAAGATCTTCGCGCGCCTCACCGCCTGGCAGAACTGGATCTTCCAGCGCCCGAACGCGGTCGGCGAGGAAGGCGCGCTGCGCCGCTACGGCAGCGGGCAGAAGCCGAAATTCGATATGACACGGGTGTAGGGGCGAATGGGGAGTGGCGAATAGCGAATGGTGCATTTCAATTCGCTACTCGCCATTCGCGAGCCCGCAAGACGATGACAGCGATCACGTAACTCAGTCCCCACACGGGAGGTCCACCATGAACATGAACATCATGAACGTCGACTACTCGACCAAGATTCCGAACAACGTGAATCTCGCCGAAGACCGCCAGGTGCTGAAGGCCCTGGAAGGCTGGCATCCCGGCTATATGGACTGGTGGAGCGACATGGGGCCGGAAGGTTTTCAGGAGTCGCTGGTGTATTTGCGCACCGCCTACTCCGTCGATCCGCGCGGCTGGGCCAAGTTCGACTATGTCCGCATGCCCGAATATCGCTGGGGCATCCTGCTTGCGCCGCAGGAAGAGAACCGCGTCGTTCCGTTCGGCGAGCATTATGGCGAGCCGGCCTGGCAGGAGGTGCCGGGCGAGCATCGCGCCATGCTGCGCCGCCTGATCGTGATTCAGGGCGACACCGAGCCGGCCTCGGTCGAGCAGCAGCGCCATCTCGGCAAGACCGCGCCCTCGCTCTACGACATGCGCAACCTGTTCCAGGTCAATGTCGAGGAAGGCCGCCACCTCTGGGCGATGGTCTACCTGCTCCAGAAATATTTCGGCCGCGACGGCCGCGAGGAAGCCGACGATCTGCTGCGCCGCCGCTCCGGCGATGCGGATGCGCCGCGCATGCTGGGCGCCTTCAACGAGGCGACGCCGGACTGGCTGTCCTTCTTCATGTTCACCTACTTCACCGACCGCGACGGCAAGATGCAGCTGCACAGCCTCGCGCAGTCGGGCTTCGACCCGCTCTCGCGCACCTGCCGCTTCATGCTCACGGAAGAAGCGCACCACATGTTCGTCGGCGAGACCGGCATCACCCGTGTCGTGCAGCGCACCTGCGATGCAATGCGCGAAGCCGGCATCACCGATCCCACCGACATCGCCAAGGTCCGCGCGCTCGGTGTGATCGACCTGCCGACCATCCAGAAGAAGCTGAACCTGCACTACACGCTGTCGCTCGACCTGTTCGGCTCGGAGGTCTCGACCAACGCGGCGAACGCCTTCAACGCCGGCATCAAGGGCCGCTATCACGAGACCCAGATCGAGGACGATCACCAGCTCAAGAACGCCACCTATCCGGTGCTCAAGTTCATCAACGGCGAGATCAAGCTGGTCGACGAGCCGGCGCTGACCGCGCTCAACATGCGCCTGCGCGACGATTACAGCCAGGATTGCGTCAAGGGCATGCTGCGCTGGAACAAGGTGATCTCGACCGCGGGCTACGACTTCAAGCTGACCCTGCCCAACGTCGCCTTCCACCGCCACATCGGCGAGTTCAAGGACGTCCATGCGACGCCCGACGGCATTTTGATCGACGATGCCACCTGGGCCAAGCGCAAGGACGAATGGCTGCCTTCGACGGCCGACGGCGACTTCATCACCTCGCTGATGCAGCCCGTCACCGAAACCGGCAAATTCGCCTCCTGGATCTCGCCGCCGAAAGTCGGCATCGACAACAAGCCCGGCGATTTCGAGTATGTAAAGATCGAGTCGTGAGGTGGTTGGCGAATAGTGGATGGCGAGTAGCGAGTAGCGAAAGAGCAGCTACTCGCCATTCGCTACTCACCATTCGCGTGCACTGCTACCCCGCGATCTCCAGCCCCGCATTGGCGTAGACCACGCCGCCGTCCACCGCGATGGTGTTGCCGACCACGTAATCGCCCGCACGCGAGGCGAGATAGATCGCGACCCCCGCCATGTCCTCGGCGGTTCCGATGCGCCGCGCCGGAATGCGCTTGGCGACCTCGTCCGCGTGGTCGCGTGCGGCCCGGTTCATGTCGGACTTGAACGCGCCGGGCGCGATCGCGGTGACGTTGATGTTGTCCTTGATCAGCTTCGTCGCCATGCGCCGTGTCAGATGGATCACGGCGGCCTTGCTGGCGGCGTAGGAATAGGTCTCGCTCGGATTGACGAAGATGCCGTCGACCGAGGCGATGTTGATGACCTTGGCCGGACGTTCTGGGCTTGCAGCCGCGCGCAGCGGTTTGGCCAGCGCCTTGGTCAGGAAGAACAGCGACTTGACGTTGAGGTCCATCACCTTGTCCCAGCCGCTTTCGGGGAATTCGTCGAACTCCGCGCCCCAGGCCGCCCCGGCATTGTTGACGAGGATGTCGAGCTTCGGCTCCAGCTTGATGATTTCGCCGGCGAGCTTGTTGCAGCCTTCGACGGTCGAGATGTCGATCGGCAGCGCGATGCACTCGCCGTCATACTGGCCTGACAGCTCTTTCGCCGTCGCCTCGCACGGTCCCGCCTTGCGCGCGGTGATGTAGACCTTCGCCGCGCCTTGCGCGAGGAAACCCGCCGCGATCATCTTGCCGATGCCGCGCGAGCCGCCGGTCACGAGTGCGATGCGGCCTTTGAGCGAGAACAGATCGTTGAACATGGTGCCTCCCTTGGTTGGTGACGTTTTGGGCGGGGAGGAAGGGGGAGTCAACTCAGCTCGTCGTCCCGGACAAGCGCAGCGAAGCGGAGCGCAGATCCGGGACCCATAATCACAGGGAGCAGTTGTAGCGCGAGGCTGTTAACCCCGAGTCTTCGCCCAACGCGGTTTCGTGGATATGGGTCCCGGATCTGCGCGCGCTTTGGGCGCGCTTGTCCGGGACGACAGCGGAGTTTTGGGCTTACGCCGCCGCAATCCGGCGGAAGCCGTTCCACATCGCGGTCGCGGCGCCCGAGGTCAGCACCGGCAGGATCCGCGTGTCCTGGTAGTTGCCGTTGAGCGAGACGCGCGGCAGCGCGGTCATGTGGCCGGCGTTCTCGGCGAACAGCATGCCCGGCCGCGTCGTCACCGCGGTCTTGAAGCCGGCCGATGCGGCCAGCGCAAATTCGCGCTCGCCGGCTGCCTCGCGGTCGCCATAGGGATAGGCGAAGTGCAACACGGGACGCTCCAGGGCCTGTTCGATCCGCGTGCGGCTCACCGCCATCTCCTGCGCGGCGATCTCCTCGCTCTGCCTGGCGAGATTGCAATGGCTGATGGAGTGCGCGCCGATCGTGACCAGCGGATCTGCGGCCAGCTGCTTCACCCCGTCCCAGGACAGGCAGAGGGTGCGGCACAGCGCTTCCATGTCGACGCCATGCCTGGTGCAGAGCGCCGCGATCTCGCGCGAGAGATCATGCTCGCCCGGCAGCGCGCGCAGCCAGTCGTGCAGGCGGTCGAACGCCGCCTGTTTCGCGGCAGGCGTCGTCGCATCGAGCCGGAGCGTGGAATTGCCGATTCTTACGTCGATCTGCTCGGCCCCGGCGATCACGGCTTCCAGCGCCGTCCACCACAGCCGCCCCGTGCCCTCGGCGAAATTGCTGGCCACATAGACCGCCAAAGGCGCGTCAAATTCGCGCAGCACCGGCAGCGCATAGTCCAGATTATCGCGATAGCCGTCGTCGAGGGTGAAGGCGGCGAAGCGGCGGGTGAACCGGCCCTGCACCAGCCGCTCATGCAGTTCGTCCATGCCGACGATGTCGATGTCGCGCGAGCGCAGATGGCGCAGCGTCGCGCGCAGGAAATCCGGGGTGACCTCCAGATGCCGGTTCGGCTGGAACGCGGCCTCGCGGGCCGGCCGCACGTGGTGCAGCATGAAAATGGCGCCGACGCCCGACAGGAGCGGGCGCAGCAGGTGGTGCGCTCCGCTGAAATAGAGTGCTCCCAGCCCGGCGCGGATGACGTTGTTACGAAGTTGTTTCATGACCCGCTGGCGGACTCTGGCATTCCGCTTTCAACTTACGGAAGAACCCTTGAAGAAAAAGTTATTCCAATTGTCCACGCAAAGGCCTTGCGAGGGCCGCCATTTCCGGTTTGACAGCCTGCCAAGGGTTTGTTTTGTCTCCGGTTCCAGAGTTCGGGTCGTCGAATGCAGAAGCTTTTCAGGTGGGCCAGCAAATGGTGGCCAGGGCTGATCCCCCTGGCCGTCATGTGGGGATTTGCGGCCTGGAATAACACCTTACCGGTCGAGGCGGACCTGTCCGCCCGCAGCTCGGCGGCGCTCAAGGATACCGTTCTGGACAAGACCCGGATCGCGGTGGACGGCCGCGACGTCAGCCTGGCCGCGGACGCCTTTTCCGAGGAAGGGCGCCGTGACGCCGTGATGGCGGTGGAGATCGTCCCGGGCGTACGCCTGGTCGACGACCGGACCCGCCTCGTTGCCGAGGCAAAGCCCTTCGTCTGGAACGCCGAACGTGACGTGGTGCGGGTGACGCTGTCGGGCTCCGCGCCCTTGCCGTCGATGAAGGCCCGGCTGACGGAGGCGGCGCGCAAGGAGGTCGGCGGCGTCGAGGTGGCCGATCAGATGAGGCTGGCGCGTGGCGCGCCACCGCGTTTCGAGGCCGCCGCGATGCTTCTGCTCGACCAGATCGGCAAGCTCAAGGACGGCAAGATCACGATCTCCGACACCCAGGTCAATCTGTCCGGAATGGCGCGCGAGCTCGGCGGACGCGAGGCGATCGCGGCTGCGCTGAAGAATTTGCCGGAAGGGTTCTCGATCGCCGCCAACGACATCAAGGCGCCGCCCTACATCTTCCAGGCCTACAAGGACCCGGTTGCCGCGACCGTGACGCTGACCGGCTATGTTCCCGACAACAATGTCCACGCGGCGATCGCAACCAGCGCGTCGCGAAAATTCTTCAACGAGAAGGTCGTCGACAATCTCAAGGCCAGCCTCGGCGCGCCCGGCGCCTTCAACCCCGCCGTGGTCGCAGCGCTCGGAGCGCTGTCGCGGCTGTCGACCGGCACGCTCGTGGTGTCCGATCGCGAGGTGAAGCTGTCGGGCGATGCGCTCTATGAAGGCGCCGCCAACGACATCCGCGCCGGCCTCGGCAAGGACTTCCCGAAAAACTGGCAGTACAAGCCGGAAATCACGGTGAAGCCCGCGCCGGGCCCGGTCGACGGCACTGTCTGCCAGCAATTGTTCTCCGAGCTCCTGACCAAGGGCAAGATCCGCTTCGCAACGAAGCGCGCCGACATCGATCCGGACTCTGCGGGAATCCTCGACCATCTGATCGAGACGGCGCTGCGCTGTCCCACCACCAATATCGAGGTCGCCGGGCACACTGATGCCGACGGTGAGGACGCGTTCAACCAGGCCCTCTCGGAGAAGCGCGCGCAGGCGGTGATCGACTATCTGGTCAAGGCCGGCCTTCCCGCCAGCCGTTTCACCGCGGTCGGCCACGGCAGCACGCAGCCCGTCGCCGGCAACGACACCGACGACGGCAAGGCGCAGAACCGCCGCATCGAATTTCTGGTGAGGTGACGATGCCCTATCTCCTCTCGTTCCATCTGGGCTGGCTGATCGGATCGCTGGTGCTGGGCTTCTGCATGGGCTGGATCTCGGTGGTCCAGCGCGGCAACGGTACCTCGAAGGTCGCCGCGCGCTGGCTCGCCGCGCTCGCCGTCGCGCTGGTCGCGGCCTCGTTCGCGCATGTGGTCCCCGGCCGCTTCGGCTACTGGCTCGACCTCGGCCTCATCATGTTCGCCTGCTACCTGGTCGGCTGCACCATCGGCGCCTGGCTGCGCGACCGGGTGGTCTCGCGCAGCGCGCCGCCAGCCGCCCTGTGATGTTGCCATGCACCCTGACCATTGCGGTCAGGAGCCGGCGCCTGCCGCCACGGCCTTTCGGCACATCGGAAAATCGGTGCACAATGCGCCTCTCGCCCCTCTTTCAACAGGCGGGCGCGGCCCATAGATTGACGTCGGCTTAAGGCGTGACGGAACATTGTGCGGCCGAAATCATCAAAACTTCATGGCGCCTGCGCAGGATTGCCATGGAGATTCGTGTCAGCCTTGCCGCCGAAAGCGCCAAACCGTGCATCAGGAGCCCGCAATCTGCCTAAAACATTGAAGGCACGAGTTTTTGTTCGAATTGCCGAATTCCACTCCGCCCCAAAACGCGCTAGTGGAGGGGCAGGGGGCATGCGCGATGCCGGAGCCGGCGGCGAGGGTTCGTTGAGTGCCTGTGCGTCGTCCGCCTGTTCGCCGGCCGTCCCGGCCGCTGAAGCGTTGTTCGAGGTCTAGATGCTGGAAGCCATACGCAGGGCGATGACGTTGCTGCGCCAGAAGCAAATCCTGCATAAGCTTGGAGTTGTGATCAGCGTCGCGGTCATCGGCATCGCTTGCTATGTGCTCTACCACATGCTGCGCGGCATCGACTTCAACGAGGTGATCGAGGCGATCAAGAGCACCGAGCCGAGCCAGATTGCGATGGCGGCGCTGTTCGTGGCCGCGGGCTATTTCACCCTGACCTTCTACGACCTGTTCGCCGTGCGCGCGATTGGCCACGCCCATGTGCCTTACCGCATCAATGCGCTCGCCGCCTTCACCAGCTATTCGATCGGCCACAATGTCGGCGCCAGCGTCTTCACCGGCGGCGCGGTGCGCTACCGCATCTATTCGGCCTATGGGCTGAACGCGATCGACGTCGCAAAGATCTGCTTCCTCGCCGGCCTGACCTTCTGGCTCGGCAATGCCGCCGTGCTGGGCCTCGGCATCTCCTACCATCCGGAGGCGGCTTCCTCGATCGACCAGCTTCCGCCCTGGCTGAACCGGACGCTGGCGCTGATGATCATCGTGGGACTGGTCGGCTATGTGGTCTGGGTCTGGACCCAGCCGCGCGTGGTCGGCCGCGGGCCCTGGACCGTGATGCTGCCGGGCGGTCCGCTGACGCTGCTCCAGATCGCGATCGGCATCATCGATCTCGGCTTCTGCGCGCTCGCGATGTACGTGCTGGTCCCGGACGAGCCCAATCTCGGCTTCGTCGTGGTCGCCGTCATCTTCGTCTCGGCGACCCTGCTCGGCTTTGCCAGCCACTCGCCCGGGGGACTCGGGGTGTTCGACGCCGCAATGCTGGTCGGCCTCTGGCAGATGGACCGGGAGGAACTCCTCGGCGGCATGCTGCTGTTCCGCGTCCTCTATTATCTGTCCCCCTTCGTCATATCTGTAATCTTGCTGACGTTTCGCGAAGTTATAATCGGCGCCCGATCGAAGCGTTTGCAGCAGGCGGCGCTCAAGCTCGACCCCGGCCCGGCGCGTGAAGCCGCCTATGTGAGAGAGCGCAGCGACAGCGGCGCCTGATCGGCCAAGCCGTCAGGACAAGGCCGTCAGGACAAGCCCTTAGGAGAAGCCCGCCCGATGGCGATCGACGCCCCTTCTTCTCCCACCGCGCAGCCCTGGTCCGACCGGCTGCGGCACTCGACGATCATCCTGATCGCCGCGGCGCTGGCGCTGTCGGTCGTGGTCTCGCTCGGCGAATTGTCGGCGTTGCACGCCATTGCCGTGTTCCTCTGCATCGCCGCTGCGGCGCTGATCCCCTGGCGGCTGCACGACACCGCCGCCTCGCGCGACGATGTCAGGCGCATCAACCCGGTCGAGAGCGCCGCGGTGGCCGCGGTCGTCGCCGGCATGCCGGACCCGGCGGTGCTGCTCGACCGCGCCGGCCGCGTCATCCATCTCAACGCGGCCGCGGCCCAGCTCGCGCCGGCGCTGCGCAGGAACGAGCTCGCCCAGTTCGCACTGCGCTCGCCGGAGATCATCACGGCGCTACGCGAGTCGATCGCGACCACCGAGCCGCGGCGCGCGACCTATCTCGACCATGTCCCGGTCGATCGCTGGATGGAGCTGATCATCACGCCGGTGCCGGTGCCGACCACCTTCGGCGGCGCCGACAAATGCATGCTGATGACCTTCCACGACCAGACGCCGCTGCGCCGCGTCGAGGAGATGCGGGCCGACTTCGTCGCCAATGCCAGCCACGAGCTGCGCACGCCGCTCGCGGCGCTGTCGGGCTTCATCGACACGCTCCAGGGCCAGGCCAAGGACGACCCCAAGGCGCGCGAGCGCTTCCTCGGCATCATGCACAACCAGGCCACCCGCATGGCGCGCCTGATCGACGATCTGCTCTCGCTGTCGCGGGTCGAGCTGTCGGCCCATGTGCGGCCCGACACCCTGGTCGACCTGCTGCCGATCATCCGCCAGGTCGCCGACGGGCTCGAGCCGCTGGCGCGCGAGCGCCAGGTCGAGGTCGAGATCCATCTGCCGGAGCCGCCGGTGATGATCGCGGGCGACCGCGAGGAGCTGCTCCGCCTGTTCGAGAACCTCATCGAGAACGCGCTCAAATACGGTGCCTCGGGCGGACGCGTCATCGTGTCGCTGACCTCGGGCGCCGCCACTGATGGAACTCAGGAAATCCGGGTCATGGTCCGGGATTTCGGCCCCGGCATCGCGCCCGAGCACCTGCCACGGCTGACCGAACGGTTCTACCGGGTCGACGTCGGCGACAGCCGCCTGCAGGGCGGGACCGGGCTCGGATTATCGCTGGTGAAACATATTCTTAACCGGCATCGCGGCCGGCTTGTGATCGAAAGCGTGCCCAAACAGGGCGCCACCTTCACCGCCTGCTTTCCCCAGGTCAGGGCTCCGGTCATAACCTGAAACTCAAGCGATTTCAATTGCTTGGGGGTGTCATCCGACTGTCACGAAACCTTCGTAAAAGCACAGCCGACCGCTCCTAAAGGGGCGGCACGGGGAGCGCGATCGGGCGCGGATGGCGCTTCGCTCCCCTGTATGGAGACCAGCATGAATTTCCTCAAAACGATCGTCGCTGCCGGCTTGGTCGCCGCATCGACGACGGCAGCCTTTGCTGCCGACATCACCGGCGCCGGCGCGACGTTCCCGTTCCCGATCTATTCCAAGTGGGCTGACGCCTACAAGAAGGAGACCGGCAATGGTCTGAACTACCAGTCGATCGGTTCCGGCGGCGGCATCAAGCAGATCCAGGCCAAGACCGTGACCTTCGGCGCCAGCGACGCGCCGCTCAAGGCCGAGCAGCTCGAGAAGGACGGCCTCGTCCAGTGGCCGATGGTGATGGGTGCCATCGTTCCGGTCGTCAACATCGAGGGTGTGAAGCCGGGCGAGATGGTGTTCGACGGCGAGACGCTCGCCAGCATCTATCTCGGCAAGATCACCAAGTGGGACGATGCCGCGATCAAGAAGCTCAATCCGAACCTGAAGCTGCCGTCGGAGGCGATCACCGTGGTCCGCCGCTCGGACGGTTCGGGCACCACCTTCAACTTCACCAACTACCTCTCCAAGGCCAGCGCGGACTGGAAGAGCAAGGTCGGTGAGGGCACGGCCGTCGAGTGGCCGGTCGGCGTCGGCGCCAAGGGCAACGAGGGCGTGTCCGGCAACATCGGCCAGACCAAGAACTCGATCGGCTACGTCGAGTACGCCTATGCCAAGCAGAACAAGCTGACCTACGCAGGTCTCGTCAACAAGGCCGGCAAGCCGGTGCAGCCGACCGTCGAAGCCTTCCAGGCGGCCGCCTCCAACGCCGACTGGGCCAAGGCGCCCGGCTACTACGTCATCCTGACCGACCAGCCCGGCGACAAGTCCTGGCCGATCACGGCGGCGACCTTCATCCTCATGCACAAGGATGCCACCGACAAGGCGGCCTCGCAGGAAGCCATCAAGTTCTTCCGCTGGGCCTTCAAGAACGGCGGCAAGGCGGCTGAAGAGCTCGACTACATCCCGATGCCCGAGGGTGTCGTGACCCTGATCGAGAAGACCTGGGCTGCCGAGATCAAGAGCTAAGCGCCCCTGTCCCGGACAGCGCGCCGGGATCTCAAGAGACCTCCGCTCCGGATCGGCCTCGTGCCGCATCCGGAGCGCAAGACCAACAACAAGACCGACAGCAAGCGTTATAACGGGCACAGGGGATCGGCGTGGCAGAGATGGCCGTTCAGAGCGATGTAATCGACGACGCCGGACCGTATGATCGCGCCAAGGCCTTGAGCGCGTTCAAGCTCGGCGACGTCACCTTCTACTGGATCACGCGGCTCTCCGCGATCTCGGTGCTGCTGATCCTCGGTGGCATCATCATTTCGCTGATCGTCGGCGCCTTCCCGGCGATGAAGGAATACGGCGTCTCCTTCCTGTGGACGCAGCGCTGGGCGCCGTCGGCGGATCCGCCCGTGCTCGGCGCGCTCGGGCCGATGTACGGCACGCTCGTCACCTCCTTCATCGCGATGCTGATCGCCATTCCCGTCGGCCTCGGCATTGCGATCTTCCTCACCGAGCTCTGTCCGCAATGGCTGCGCCGCCCGATCGGGATGGCGATCGAGCTGCTCGCCGGCATCCCCTCGATCATCTATGGCATGTGGGGCTTCTTCGTGCTGGGCCCGTTCCTGGCCAACACGTTCCAGCCCTTCATGATCAAGATCTTTGACGGCGTCCCTGTCTTGGGCGCGATCTTCGCGGGTCCGCCGTCCTATCTCAGCCTGTTCAACGCCGCGCTGATCCTCGCCATCATGGTGCTGCCCTTCATCACCTCGATCTCGGTCGACGTGTTCAAGACGGTGCCGCCGGTGCTGAAGGAGGCCGCCTACGGCGTCGGCTGCACCACCTGGGAAGTCGTGCGCAGCGTGGTGATCCCCTACACCCGCGTCGGCGTCATTGGCGGCGTCATGCTGGCGCTGGGCCGCGCGCTCGGCGAGACCATGGCGGTGACTTTCATCATCGGCAACTCGTTCCGCATCTCCTCCTCGATCTTCGCGCCGGGTACTACGATCTCGGCGGCGATCGCATCCGAGTTCGCCGAGAGCGACGGCCTGCATCAGTCCGGCCTGATCCTGCTCGGCCTGCTGCTGTTCGTGCTGACGTTCTTCGTGCTCGCAGCGGCACGGCTGATGCTGATGCGGCTGGAAAAGAAGGCGGGGAACTAACGCCATGAACCCGATCTATTCACGCCGCCGCCGCAAGGACATCCTCGTTCGCGGACTCTGCATGGCCGCCGCCGCCTTCGGCGTTACCTGGCTTGCGCTGATCCTGATCACGCTGCTCTACAACGGCATCGCCGGTCTGAACCTTGAGATTTTCGTGGCAGACACGCCGCCTCCGGGCTCGACCGAAGGCGGCCTGCGCAACGCCATCGTCGGTTCGATCATCATGACCGTGCTCGGCGTTGGCATCGGCGCACCGCTCGGCCTGTTCGCCGGCACCTATCTCGCGGAGTACGGCCGCAACGACAAGCTGACCTCGGTGATCCGCTTCATCAACGACATCCTGCTCTCGGCGCCCTCGATCATCATCGGCCTGTTCATCTACGGCGCGGTGGTGGTGCCGATGCGCGGCTTCTCGGCGATCGCAGGCAGCCTCGCGCTCGCCGTCATCGTCATCCCGGTGGTGCTGCGCACGACCGAGGACATGCTGCTGCTGGTGCCGAACGCGCTGCGCGAGGCGGCGTCCGCCCTCGGTCTGCCGCGTTCGCTGGTGATCAAGCGGATCGCCTATCGCGCCGCCCGCTCCGGCCTCATCACCGGCGTGCTGCTCGCAACCGCCCGCGTCGCCGGTGAGACCGCGCCGCTGCTGTTCACCGCGCTGTCGAACCAGTTCTTCAGCCTTGGCCTGAACAAGACGATGGCGAACCTGCCGGTCACCATCAACAACTTCGTCCAGAGCCCCTACGCCTATTGGAAGCAGCTTGCCTGGAGCGGCGCGCTGCTGATCACGATTACCGTGCTTGCCCTGAACATTGGCGCGCGCATCCTTGGCGCCGAGAGGACCGCAAAATGAGTGAGCTTTCCGTATCGATGAGCGCGTCCGGTGGACTGCCCCAGGCGTCGGTGTTGCCCGAGGCCCCGGCCAAGGTGACGGTGCGCAACCTCAACTTCTATTACGGCGAGCACCACGCGCTGAAGAACATCAACCTGACGCTCGGCACCAACCGCGTCACCGCGTTCATCGGCCCGTCGGGCTGCGGCAAGTCGACCCTGCTGCGCATCTTCAACCGGATGTATGACCTCTATCCGGGCCAGCGCGCCACCGGCCAGCTCATGCTCGACCAGACCAACATCCTCGACCCCAGGCTCGACCTCAATCTGCTGCGCGCCCGCGTCGGCATGGTGTTCCAGAAGCCGACGCCGTTCCCGATGACGATCTACGAGAACATCGCCTTCGGCATCCGCCTCTACGAGAAGATCTCGAAGTCCGAGATGGACGACCGCGTCGAGAAGGCGCTGCGCGGCGGCGCTCTGTGGAACGAGGTCAAGGACAAGCTCAACGCCTCCGGCCTGTCGCTCTCCGGCGGCCAGCAGCAGCGCCTCTGCATCGCCCGCACCGTCGCGGTGCGGCCCGAGGTGATCCTGTTCGACGAGCCCTGCTCGGCGCTCGACCCGATCTCGACCGCCAAGGTCGAGGAGCTGATCCAGGAACTGTCCGAGAACTACACGATCGCGATCGTCACCCACAACATGCAGCAGGCGGCGCGCGTCTCCGACAAGACCGCCTTCATGTATCTCGGCGAGCTGATCGAGTTCGACGACACCAGCAAGATCTTCACGTCGCCGAGCGACCGGCGAACGCAGGATTACATCACCGGCCGGTTCGGCTGAGGAGACGGAACATGGGTTCTGAACATACCGCAAAGGCCTTCGACACCGACCTCCAGGAGCTCACCCGGCTCGTCGCTGAGATGGGCGGGATTGCCGAGCGCATGATCGTCGATTCCGTCGACGCGCTGATCCGCCGCGACGTCGCGCTCGGCCAGCGCGTCGTCGCCACCGACACCGATCTCGACGCGCTGCAGAAGCGCATCGAGGAGCGCGCCGTGCTCACCATCGCCCGCCGCCAGCCGATGGCGGTCGATCTGCGCGAGATCGTCGGCGCCATGCGCGTTGCGACCGATCTCGAGCGCATCGGCGACCTCGCCAAGAACATGGGCAAGCGCGTCGCGGCGCTGGAGACGGATTTTCATCCGCTCAAGCTGTTCCGCGGCCTCGAGCACATGACCGACCTCGTGCAGCAGCAGGTCAAGTCGGTGCTGGACGCCTATGCCGCGCACGATCTGCCGGCGGCGATGGCGGTGTGGAAGGGCGACGAGGAAGTCGACGCCATCTGCACCTCGCTGTTCCGCGAGCTCCTCACCTACATGATGGAGGATCCGCGCAACATCTCGTTCTGCATCCATCTGATGTTCTGCGCCAAGAACATCGAGCGGATCGGCGACCACGCCACCAACATCGCCGAGACCGTGTTCTACATGATCGAAGGCCAGGCGATCACCGACAAGCGGCCGAAGGGCGACATGACGACCTTCGCCACGACGGTCCCGAATACCTGAAGACGCAAGGAGCGACGACACCATGGGCGCACGCATTATGGTGGTTGAGGACGAGGAAGCTCTCACCGAGCTTCTCCGCTACAACCTCGAAGGCGACGGCTATGACGTCGAGACGGTGATGCGCGGCGACGACGCCGACACCCGCCTCAAGGAACACATCCCCGATCTGATCGTGCTCGACTGGATGCTGCCGGGACTGTCGGGCATCGAGCTGTGCCGGCGGCTGCGGACCCGGCCCGAGACCAAGCAACTCCCGATCATCATGCTCACCGCGCGCGGCGAGGAGAGCGAGCGGGTGCGGGGCCTTGCGACCGGCGCGGACGACTACATCGTCAAGCCGTTCTCGGTGCCGGAGCTGCTGGCGCGCGTGAAGGGCCTGCTGCGGCGCGCCAGCCCCGAGCGGCTCGCCACCGTGCTCGCCTATGGCGACATCGAGCTCGATCGCGACAAGCGCCGCGTCGCGCGCTCGGGCCGGCCGATCGACCTCGGCCCGACCGAATATCGCCTGCTGGAGTTCTTCCTGGAGCATCCCGGCCGGGTGTTCTCGCGCGAGCAGCTGCTCGACAGCGTCTGGGGCCGCGACATCTACATCGACGAGCGCACCGTCGACGTCCATATCGGCCGCCTGCGCAAGCTGCTCAATCTCGGCCGCGAGCAGGACCCCATCCGCACCGTCCGCGGCGCCGGCTACGCGCTGGATGATCGCTTTGCGAAGGCGGAGCAGACGTAAGATTTGAAGACGTTGGTTTGGTGAGCTGCCGCCACAAGCTCAGCCGTCGTCCCGGACAAGCGTAGCTCCTGGCAACGCGTAGCGTTGCCCAGAGCGCAGCGCAGATCTACCGTCTTGTCTGTCAAGGGGGCCGATCGGCTGTAAGTGTGCGGCATCGTGCTCGGCAGTCAAGGCG